>JAHEID010000002.1 GCA_024639555.1 Deltaproteobacteria bacterium | reverse complement strand
ACTTCAGGCCATTGCCAATCTTGCTGTTTTTGCCGGTATCCGTCAGAATATAGCTGAAATGGAAGAAAATGAGCGGGATGTCCTGACCGATATGCTTTTGCAGATGGACAAATATGACCTGTACGGCAAACTTGCTATTCCCAAAAAACATGATTTTGAAACCGAGGTGCCGGAGTTGTACCGGCTATGTGCTGAAAGCAGGGGAGTTTTTGTAAACCCGGCACTGGTAGAACCCTTCGGCCTTACCTTGATTGAAGCCTCAGCATGCGGTTTACCGATAGTTGCAACCAATGACGGGGGACCTGTGGAAATTGTAAAAAACTGCAGCAACGGTATTTTGGTTGATGCCCGCAGAACAGCCGAAATAGCTGATGCAGTTAAGTCCATTTTGATAAATGATTATAAGTGGGATGAATTTTCCAACAACGGCATAACCGGTGTTCGTAATCACTACTCATGGGCATCACACTGCCACAAGCTGATGCAGTATATTCATGAGACTTTTCCTGAGCTGGAGGCAAAAGGGATTTCTGAAGAAAAAATGAACCATAAGTTCCCTGAACGCCCATCATTTGGCAAGCGCCTGACATCCTCAAACTACTTGATGATTACTGACATTGACAATACTCTGGTAGGTGATAATGACAGCATGAACCATCTGCTGGAACTGCTTGAACAATACCGGGAGAGTATCGCCTGGGGGGTTGCAACAGGCAGGAGCCTGGAACTTACTCTGGAGGCAATGACAGAATATGATATCCCGATGCCTGACATCCTGATCTGTTCAGTGGGGACGGAGATATATTACGGTCCTGACCTGCGCATGGACAAAGGCTGGCAGCAGCATATATCTCACAAATGGAGGCCGGAGCAGATCAAGGCTGCCCTGCAGGAGCTTGATTTCCTTATCTCACAGGAGGCCGAGGGGCAGCGGGCTCACAAAATAAGCTATTATATGGAGGATAAACCGGGTTATCTCGGTGAGATTAATAAAAGGCTGGAGAAAGGAAAATTGTCATGCCAGGTCATATATTCTCATGGCCAATTTCTTGATATACTTCCAAAGCGCGCGTCCAAGGGTAAGGCCATTAACTATCTGAAATACAAGTATGAATTTCCATCCAGTAAGGTAATGGTTGCCGGCGACTCAGGGAATGACAAGGACATGATCCTGGGGGCCACTAACGGCCTGGTGGTCGGTAATCACAGTGAGGAGTTGGCAATACTGCGGGGCAAACTTCGAGTATTTTTCAGTCGTAAAACGTATGCGGCGGGAATTATTGACGGCCTGGTGCATTACGGTTTTATCTCTCCGCATGAAGACCTGGAACAGTTCCCTGCTGAGTTGCCGGGCAGATAATTTTTTCAGTATAAACTATTTTCATTCCCTTTGTTCATTCGAACAGATCTCGTTGCAGAATAAGAGTTTTTTTCTTTGTCCCCTATGAAACGGACAGATTTAACACGGTCAGGTCAGGTGCGGTGAAACCATTTTTGTATGTCTGCGGCAGAGAACATGCGTAACACGGGTCTGCCATGTGGGCAATGGGTGAAGGCCCTGCTTTCCTGCATGAGTTTGAGAATTTCCTGCATTTCCAAGGCGTTCAAGTTTTGCCCGGCCTTGATGGCAGCCTTGCATGCCATCGACGCGAGAATATCGTCAAGCCTGGTGGCATCAGCGCGTTTTCGTCCTTTTTCCTGGCCGTATTCAGGCCCGGAAAAGTCCATGAGAATTCCTGTCAGGATCTCCTCGGGTTCAAGGTGGCTGATGACTGCAGGAACAGCTTTTATTATGTAGTTGTCCCCGCCAAACTCCTCTACCACAAGTCCCAGCTGCTGGATCTGGTCTCTGTTTTCTTCAAGTAGGGCTGCATATTCAGGCGGCAGTTCCAGCATCTTGGGAAACAAAAGACTTTGTCTTGGCATCTGCCTGGCAGCAAATTGTTTCTTGAGATTTTCAAAAAGAATCCTCTCGTGAACAGCATGCTGGTCAATTACCACCAGGTAACTTTCATTTTCCCGTTTTGCTTCGCACAGAAGATAAAGGTCCATGAATTGCCCGATGGGTTTAAGGGATTCAGGAACAGGGATCTCGTCTTCCGTTCCTAGTAAAAAGGGGGCCACAGGTTCAGCTGTTGCAACGCCTTTCTCATTTACTCCTGGAGAGAAGGTCGTTTCTCTGGCAGAAGACGCAAAAGTTCCTCCATCCATGCCCTTTAGAGAAATATTCCCCGGACTTGCAGCAGACGGCGGATTCCAGAGCCGGGCGAATTTCTTGGTCATGGTCCCAGTTTTTGCATCTGGGAAACTCTGTTCCGCTTCTGTTCTGTTCACCGCCAAATTGCTGCCAAAAAGGGTTTGCTTGGCTGCCTGCTGGTAATTCTCCATGCCGCCTCGAACCGCGGAAACGATTGTATTATGGACACGGTTTGGCTGCTGAAAGCGTATTTCCTGTTTTGCGGGATGGACATTGACGTCAACCGATTCATAAGGAACAGTGACAAAAACAACGCCGCCGGCTGTGCGGCCTTTCATGAGGAAGCCCGAAAGCCCTTCATGCACGGCATGAGCCATCATTCTGTCCTTCACGGCCCTGCCATTGACAAACAGCCTGAGCTTGGCACTGGTCGAAAAAGTCTGTTCCGGGGAGAGCAGGAAACCTTTGACAATAATTCCTTCAGCGGTAGAGGCCGGCGCATCGGGATACTGGAGAGGGACAAGGGGCTCTGAAGCGTTCTTGCTATAAAGCATTAGTATTCTCTCTTCCAGGGAGTCGGTAGCGGCTGCAAAATCAAGAACTCTATTGCTGTTAAGAGTATATGTAATGCCGAGCTGGTAATTAGCCAGGGAGTAATTCTTTATAATCTCTTCTATGTGAAAAAGTTCGGTGCGGCGACTTTTCAGGAATTTTTTGCGGGCCGGCAGGTTGCCAAACAGGTCTTTAATTTCGATGACTGTGCCTTTGTTGCAGCCTGTTTCATAAACCTTCAACAATTTGCCGTAGCGGACTTCAATACGGGTGCCCAATTGATCGTTCTCAATGCGTGTGGTAATGGACATTTTTGCAACGGATGCTATGCTCGGTATTGCCTCACCCCTGAATCCGAGGCTGCGGATTGCAGCCAGCCTGTTGCTGTCGTCAGAGCTGTCCCCCAATTTGCTGGTGGCATGGCGCTCCAGACAGAGAAGTGCATCGTCAGCATCCATGCCACCGCCGTCGTCTATGACTCTAATAAGCTTGGTGCCGCTGCCTTCAATTTCTATTTGTACCTGGCTGGCCCCCGCATCTATGGAGTTTTCCAGGAGCTCCTTAACCACGGAAGCGGGCCGCTCAATCACTTCACCGGCTGCAATCTGATTGGCTAAATGTTCAGAAAGAATTTTAATTTTGGACAAAGCTTACTCCGTGGCAAGGAAAACGATTGGTATTTGTGTTCTTGGTCTGCTTGATGTAAATAAACCGCAGCGCAATAAATTACACCACAAATTTTCTCAGTACAAGTTAGGGCATGAATGGCTAAAAAAACACCATTACATACTGGAAGCAAAAAATCTCCTGCCAAAAAAAGAAAAACTCCTGTCGGGAAGGAAAAAACCCCTGCCGGGAAGAAAAAAACTGCAAGAAGTCCCAAGAGGAGCAAGCCCTGGAACCATGTCCACTGCTTTTTTTTCGTGGTCGGGATCAGTTTTGCTCTTACATTATTTATCAGTCTGACCCTGTATCTTTTTATCCTGCTGGATATCCCCAATCTGAAATCCATCAAGGATTATAATCCCAAGATGACAACACTGGTACTTGCAAGAGACCATAAGGTTGTAAAGGAAATATTTGAGGAGAATCGTCGGCTGGTCTCCATGGAGACGATGCCTGACCTGCTGTCCAAAGCATTTGTCGCAGCAGAGGACGCCCGGTTTTACGAACACCCCGGGGTCGATGTCTGGTCAATCTTCCGGGCTCTTTTTCATAATTTACGGGCTGGGAAAAAGGCTCAGGGGGGAAGTACCATTAGCCAGCAGGTGACCCGCTCCCTTCTTCTTACGCGTAAAAAGGTCTATTCCCGCAAGATCAAAGAGGCGATCCTTGCATACCGTATCGATTCGGTGCTGAGCAAAGATGAGATTCTCTATATCTATTTGAATCAGATCTACCTGGGGGAAGGGGCTTACGGGGTTGAAGCAGCTGCACGGACCTACTTCAACAAAAGTGTTAAAAATTTGAGTTTGGGACAGGCGGCGCTGCTGGCAGGTCTGCCGCAGGCTCCCAGCCGCTATTCCCCACTGAAAAATATTGATATTGCCAAAAAACGCCAGGCGTATGTTTTGAACAGAATGGCAGAAGAAGGTTATATATCGGCTGAAGCTGCCAGGAAAGCCTTTAAGGATCATTTGTTCCTGAATACCGACCGCGATGATACCTTTGACAGTGGATATTATGTGCAGCTGGTCAGTAATTATGTACGCGCCAGGTATGGGCAGGAAACATTGGCCACCGGTGGTCTTGTGATTCACACATACCTGGACCCGGTGCTCCAGCAAAGTGCCATGACTTCCGTTCAGAGAGGAGTTGCAGCTTTAACAGGGGCGCAGAAAAAAGGGAAAAATCCCCAGGCCGCCATGGTTGTCATGGAAACAGGCACAGGCAAGGTGCGCGCAGTCGTCGGTGGGGTTGATTTTTTAGCAAGCCAGTTTGACAGGGCTATTCAGGCTAAACGGCAGCCGGGATCAGCCTTCAAGCCGATTGTTTATGCCGCTGCGCTCGAAAAAGGTTTTACGCCTGATTCTGTTTTCATGGATGAACCGATAAGTCTGGCTGGAGCAAGCCGCGGCAAAACCTGGGAACCTAAAAATTTTGACAACAGTTACCATGGACTGACAACGCTCAAGGCAGGTCTCATTCGGTCCCGAAATATTGTGGCCATAAAGCTCCTGCAGGAAGTCGGCATCAACAGGGTGGCCGGAATGGCCAAAGATCTTGGTATCAGTTCAAAATTAAAGCCGGACCTTACCATGGCCCTGGGATCCTCCGGCATATCTCTTCTGGAGATGACCGGTGCCTATAGCGCATTTGCCAACCATGGCTCCTACAGACCACCGGTATTCATAGAAAAAATTATTGACGGGCATGGAAATATCCTTGAAGAAAATTCTTCCGGGAAGATTCGGGTCATGTCAGAAAAAACCGCGAACCATATGGATCATATGCTGCAGGAAGTCATACGGCAGGGTACGGGCAGGCAGGCCCAGGGCCTAAAGAGAACAGCAGCGGGCAAGACAGGTACCACAGACAATAATATGGATGCCTGGTTTATCGGCTACACCCGGGATTTTCTGGCTGGGGTCTGGGTGGGGCATGATAAGAAGACATCTCTGGGCAAAGATGCATCAGGAGGACAGATAGCTGCCCCGATCTGGCTGGATTTCATGAAAAAAGTTGAGGCAGTGAAAAATGAGTAGATTAGGGAGTAATATGTTTAAAAGAATGATTCGTTATTAATGTATATTTACTGTTCAATACAGAAAAGCCATGTTCTAATTTTATGCCATTTCACGGAGCCGAGCAGCGGAATAAAGAGAGGAAAAACGTTTCGGCGGAGCACCCTGTATAGGGGTGCGACTTCCCGAAGCGTCCTTTCTTTATGAGCAGCACAGGGAATTCCGCTGAAAGCGGAACAAGTGATGGGCTGCATTTTCTTTTTGCTTCTTTTTCTTTCGGGCAAACAAAGAAAAAGAAGGGATAAGTTGCAAGACTTTCAGATTTGCGATCGGACTAATAAAAATAATCGCGCCCAACAATTTGGTTTTTCACATTCAGTATACTTTTTGGCGAACCAGGGGCCCCTCAAAAATTTATCTTTCTCCGTTTCCGTTCCCGGAAAACAATTTTGACGGGTGATTTATCTAGCCCAAGTTCCTTCCTGAATGTATTGAGCAGGTAACGGTGATAGGAGAAGTGGATTTCCTTGGGATAGTTGGCGACAATGGCAAAGGTGGGAGGCCGGCTTGTAATCTGGGTTGTGTAAAGGAGTTTTATGCGCCTGCCTCTGTGCAAAGCCGGAGGGTGCGAGGTAACAGCATCCTGGAGTATGCGGTTTAACCGGTTGGTAGGGAATTTTTTGCAGAATTGTTCATAGACAGAATCAATTGTCGGCAGTACTTTGTTTATCCCTTTGCCCGTTAATGCTGAAAGGAGCAATAGTGGCGCAAAGCCGACAAATTGCGTCGCCATTTCCAATTCAGTCACAATTTTTTTCTGCTCCTTGGGCTCACCTTTAACCAGATCCCACTTGTTTACTATTAGAATACAGGCTCTCCCCTGCTCCTGTGTATAGCCTATCACCTTTGTGTCCTGCTCGGTAATACCTTCCTCGGCATCTATAAGTATGAGGGCCACATCGCAACGTTCCAGGGCGGCAAGGGCTTTTATTATACTGAATTTTTCAAGTTTCTCTTTTACCTTGCCTTTGCGTCTTATGCCGGCTGTATCGATAAGCAGGTAGTTTTTATTTCTTGCAGTCAGCAGGGTATCAATAGAATCTCTGGTGGTGCCGGGAATGTCGGAAACAACCATGCGTTCTTCTCCGAGCAGCCGGTTGATTAGCGAAGATTTTCCCACATTCGGCCTGCCAAAAAAGGCAATACGAATAGAATCAAGAGGCTGCAAGGAACTTTTTTCGCGTTCGGGCAGTGCTGCAGCAAGATCATCCAGCAATGATCGGACGCCATATCCATGCTCTGCAGATATTGGCCAGAGTTGTTCCACCCCCAGTTCATAAAAAGGAGGGAGCAGGCCGGGTTCCAGTTCCTCACCATCTATCTTGTTCACCACATAATAAACGGGTTTATCGGTTTTGCGCAGCAGGTGCGTGACGTCAAAATCAGTGGGGGTTGCACCTTCTCTGCCGTCCATCAGGAACAGAAGCACATCCGCCTCAGCAACAGCCTGCAGAGTCTGCTCCCGGATATTGCCTGCCATATTGCCACTGTCATCTTCTGCTCTGCCTTTTGCCTCTATGCCCCCGGTGTCAACCAGGATAAAGGTGCTCTGGTCCCAATCCACCCGTTCGTATTGTCGGTCCCGGGTAACGCCTGGAGTGTGATCGACAAGGGCCTTGCGCGATTTTGTGATCCGGTTGAACAGGGTGGATTTTCCCACGTTCGGCCTGCCTACCAGGGCAACAATGGCAGATTGCATAAAACCTGGTTGTCTTGTGGATGGTTTTTTGGGGGTCATCGGGTTCAGCGTGATGTATTGTAATATTTTGACTGGCCGCAGAAATAATACAAATCTATTTATCAAGCAGGCGCAGAATTTTTTCAGTCAATTTCAGCAAATGGGGGTAGTTGTTCCTCTCTGATCCGATGAGTAGATGCTGCATAGAAAGTGTTGCCGGCAGAATGAACTGTTTAAAAAAGACCTTTTGCCTTTGCCTTGAAAGAAAGGCAAAAGCCCCCAGGATCTGCAGGTTTCGTTGCAGGGCGAGGCTCTTATACCCCTTAAGAAAAGCCAGGTCATCAAGGCCGTAGGTGCAGAGATGTTCCAGGTAGTATTCCAGCAGTTCCTCCTGGACCTCTTGCGGGATTTGTGCATAGGGATCGATAAGCAATGAGGCCAGATCGTACCCCAGGGGGCCGAGCCTGCCCCCCTGAAAGTCTATTATCCTGAGGGCCCCATCGACAACCATAAGGTTTCTGGATTGAAAATCCCGGTGCAGAAAATAAACAGCAGGTTGCCGGGCGGCATAACCGGCAAGTTTTTTAAATTCATCAGTTAATTCTGCAGAAAAATTTTTAATGCCGAGCATGTCCTGGCAGAATGCCTGCATGAAATAGCCGGATTCTCTTTCCAACATCAGTTTTTTATCGTAACGCTGAGTGTCCCAGCACCATTTCCTGTCAAAATGGACGCTGCCGGAAATTTGCATATAGAGCAGGATCTCGATACTTTCTTTATAGGTTTCTTTAATCTGCTCCCAGATGCGTACGCCATTTTCTTTTTTCTTTCTCTCCAGTTCATCATAGAGGAGTGTCTCGCCAAGATCCTCGAACAGGATAAAGCCGTTTTCCGGATCAAATGCGTGAATTGCCGGCACCGGGAGGCCTCTTTTTTTCAAGTGACTGCCGATATTAAAGGCAGCGTGGGCTTCAGCCCTTCCTTTTTTGGCATTTTCATTATCCGGCAAAACACCACAAAATGAAGCATTATTTCGTGTTTTAATGTTAAAAAACAAGCGGCTTGAGCCATCACCGGCGAGAGGGGTTAGTATGACTTTTTCGCTATTGTCAACAAAACCTTCTTTACTGAGAAAATTGAGGATTTGTTGTGTCTGATTATTATTGTTTGGGTTACTCATAAAGAAAAGTGTCCAAGGTTTTCAGAAGTTCTCAACTGTCAGCTTTCAGTTTTATCAACATCCAGCTGATGACTGTCACAATAATTAATATCAAGTATTTAGAATTGTTTTTTCCGCCAACTGCCAACTATTGCATTTTTTTCCCTTGAAACCTCGACACCTCGACCCCTTGTGTCTGTCAATCATCAGGCGTTTTGTTGACTGATAATCATCGGCAGTTTTGTATGCCGATAAACCTTAATTTACCTTCACGGTGAAACTATTGCATCTTTAAATATGGATCCGGCAGGTACAACCGCATCATCCCAGACAATTACCCTCTGCAGGATAGAGCCGTCTTCAATCCTTGCCCTTCTACCAATGCAGACCCAGTCAAGCAGTTTAACATCCTTGCCAATGACTGCGTGCTGCACTCCCACAAAAGGAATATCAGCAGCAGCCGCGGCAAGTTCATCGTATACAGGCACTTTCTGCCCCAGTAAATCTGCGTGCAGCTTCAGGTAATCTGCCGGGGTTCCCATATCTGTCCAGAAATGGTTTGTTGCCAGATGTGCCCTGATTGAGCCGCCCTGCTCCAGTAGTTTCCTGTAGCAGTCTATGATGCAATAGGTTGTATCCTGCGGAATAATTTGCAGTACTTCAGGATTAATGACATGGATTCCTGTAAAAGCAAGTACTCTTTCCTGCTTGCCGCTGCTGGTGCCTGATCGGTTGAAGCCGGTGACACGAAGTGTCTCATCCACCGCAACATCATTGAAGCGCGGATAATCATGGAGCACGAGGCTGACATCTGCCCTGGCGTTACAATGGGAGCTGTAGACCTCTCTGTAATCAATCGAATGATAAATATCACCATTAACAACAAGAACAGGATCCTTTCCCAAATGAGGCAGGGCCAGCCGCAAACCACCGCCGGTTCCAAGTACTTGTTCTTCTTCCTGCAGGATAATGTCTGCTTCATCATGCAGGGCTTTTTTAATCTGCAGCCGCAGATGATGAGCATTAACAACAATTCCATCAGCACCAACCTGTCTCAAGCGGCTGATGGTCAGGTGCAGAAGCTCCTTGTTGAGAATGGGGAAAAGAGGCTTGGGGCGCTTTAAAGTATAGGGGAGCAACCTGGTACCAAAGCCTGCTGCCAGGATCATGGCTTTCATAGTAGAGCACTCACGGGAAGTTAAATATTTTTACAATAGGTTCAGGAAGCTCGATGCATAGTTCTCAGGTTTGCGGAAAAGAGCAGGATGGTTGAGATTTAAAACTGCAATTCGCCGGAAGCAGATTCTGTAACACCAACGACAACAAGACCTGCAGCATCGGCAGCCCGGATAACAGATTCCCTGTCAAAGAACAGGGCATATCCTGCCTCAACGGCAAGAACAGCAGCCTTGACATCCAGCATGGATGCGATTGTTTTTTCTCCCACTGCAGGCAGATCAAAACGAAGATCCTGGTTTGGTTTTTTCAGTTTCACCACCACGGCCTTTTCTTTGCCGAGATTTCCTCCCCTGCGGATGGCAGCATCTGTGCCCTCAATGGCCTCCACTGCCAGGACTGTCTGGTTGCGCACCACCACACACTGTCCGATGTCCAGGCTGCCCATGGCACGTGCTATTTTCCAGCCGAAAACAACGTCGTTTTTCTGCTCCTTTGTAAGCTTTTTTCTGGTAAGTATACCCTGGGGGAAAAGCAATTCAGGCACATAGCTGGTTGAGGCCACAACCTCGATGCCATCTTTTGCCAGGCGGTCAGCAATTGCCCTCAGTATGGAGTCGTCCTGCTTGATATCTATTTTGTTCCAGAGTCCGAGTCCCTTGAGATCCGGCCTGACATCGCGGAAAATATTGGTTTTGGTGATAGAACCGATAAAGACGGTTTTATTGACCCCTTCCTTCTTGAAGAAGTCAATGATCTTGCCAAGCTGACCAAGCCTGACCCACTGGAAACGGTCCACCTGGTCTGCCAGAGTTTTGTCGGTTTCACCCTGGTGCGCTGCAGCATAAACCTTAAGTCCATGCCTGCGCACAGCCTGGGCAAACAGAAGGGGGAACTGACCCCCTCCAGCAATTATGCCGATTTTATCAGATGCGTTTCCTGTCATAGGTATGAATTGTGTTTTTTGTTGCGGGAGGTTTTCCGGTAGGCATAAGGCAATCAATCACGTGATTCAAGAGTCCTTATCACGCCCTGCTTGCTGGTCCGGAAAAAATCGATTAACTGCCTAACCGGTTCGCAGTCGGTGATTTCCGCAGCTGCCTGCTCCAGGATGTCCTGCAGCAGCATATCCGTAGTCATGAAGATAATCTTGTAGGCCTGGTCCAGTTTCTTTAAAGTATCCTTATCAAAGCCGCGTCTGCGCAGCCCCACCTTGTTGATGCCGGAGACCCGCATATGCTTGCGGGTGCCGCTTACTATGACAAAAGGCGGCACATCCTTGCTGATGCCGGAAAGGCCGCCGATATAGGAATAGGAGCCGATGCGGGTAAATTGATGCACTGCAACAAGGCCGCCGATAATGGCATGATCGTAAACCTCTACGTGTCCGGCCAGGGTGGCTCCATTGGCCAGGATAGCAGAATTGCCGATGACACAATCATGGGCGACATGCACATACCCCATGAGCAGGTTTCCGGAACCAACTGTTGTAATGCCCTTGTCCGTCACCGTGCCGCGGTGAATGGATACATACTCCCGTATCTGGTTATTGTCACCGACAACAAGTTCCGTGTCCTCGCCCTTGTATTTCAAGTCCTGGGGCGGGGCGCCAACCGTGGCAAAAGGACCGATAACATTTCCTGAGCCAATGGTTGTGGGGCCGCTTATAACCGAGTGCGGCTTGATAAGAGTATCCGCACCGACCTTCACCCCTTTTTCAATAATCACATAGGGCCCGACAGTAACCGAGCTGTCGAGTTCTGCGCCGGGATCAATGATTGCTGTTGGATGTATATTCATTTTTATCACGAGAGAATAAGAGGATTGGAAAAAACATTTACACAAATGCCGCCATAAATTCAGCTTCGGCAACTACTTCCTTGTCTACTGTGGCCTTGCCCGCCATCTTCCAGATTTTCCCCTTGTGCTTGAGAACCTCCATTTCATAGATCAACTGGTCACCGGGAATAACCGGGCGGCGAAATCTTACCTTGTCAATGCCGGCAAAGTAGATGAGTTTTTCACCGATCATGTCAGGGAGAGAATAAAAGGCAAGGATGCCGCCGACCTGGGCCATGCCCTCCAGGATGAGAACGCCCGGCATGATGGGGTCCGAAGGAAAATGTCCCTGGAAGTAAGGTTCATTCATGGAGACATTTTTTAAGCCGACCATGCTTTTGCTTTTCTCGCCTGCAAGAATTCTGTCTACCAGTAAAAAGGGATAGCGGTGCGGCAGAAGTTGGACGATCTCTTTTATATCCAGGGTTGAAATATCACTTGCCATTCTTCCTCTCCTTCCTCATCATGTCTTTGCCTGTCTAAATATTGTATAATCTGTATGTGAAGGGTGATGCTTCAATAAAGCTATTCCTGCCCTTCATCCGGGAACATTTTTTTATACATCTTTTCTATCTTTTTCCGCATGTCGAGCAGTTCGCCATAAAGCTTCGGCAGTTTTGCAAAGATAGTGCTGGCCTTTAACCAGTCCTTGTGGGGGATTGCCGGGATCCCGGAGACAATTGTATTCTTTGGCACGTTGGCATGCACCCCGGATTTGGCAGCCACCATGACGCCGTCATCAAGGTGTATGTGGCCTTTTATGGCAACCTGGCCCCCTAAAACAACATTATTACCCAGGGTGGCACTGCCGCCAATAGCAACATGGGCAACCAGAAGTGAATTTTCACCAATTTTTACATTGTGCCCGACCTGCACCAGGTTGTCCATCTTTGTGCCCTGCATGATATGGGTCTTGCCAAATGTGCCCCTGTCAATCGTTACGTTTGCACCGATCTCCACATCATCATCAATCTGCACCGTGCCTATATGGGGCCATTTGATATGGCTGCCGTTTTCGTCAGTGGCAAAACCGAAGCCGTCACTACCTATTACAGTGCCGCTGTGGATGACGACCCGGGATCCGATGGTGCAGGAATGGTATACGGTTACATTGTGATAGAGAAGACAGTCGTCGCCGATCACAGTATCGTCGCCAATAACAACACCCGGGTGCAGGGTTACCCGTTTGCCCAGTCTCACACGGTCGCCGATGCAAACAAAAGGGCCGATTGATATTTCTTCAGGGATATCGCAGTCGCTGCCGATATGCGCTCTGGGGCTTATACCTTTTGCCTGGAACGGTTTAGCCTGGAAAGAATTCTGGATGCGGGCTGCAGCCAGGTAAGGATTTGCCACCTTGATCAAGGGCTTGTCATCATAACTCACGGCATGCGGCACTATAAAGGCTGAAGCCTTGCTGCTTTTCAGTTTTTCCAGCCCTGCGGCCTTAACCAGGAAGGCTATCTCCCCGGGGCCGGCTAAGGCCAGGTCGGCCAAACCCTTTACAGTAATTTCAGGGTCACCGGTGAGTTCACCGCCCACCATGGCGGAAAGCTCCGCAAGTGTCTTCGTTTTTGCAACCATGGATACGTCCATGAAAATAATTTATCAACTTGTCTGCACTCGGAAAAAAGAAAAATACCTTGTTATGTAGAGCAAGTAAAGGGGTCAGTTGTAAAGAAATACTTCCTGGCGCAATTTTTCAAATGCCTGCAGGTCGTTCTGCCATGAGTTTTCCAAGTCCAGGACGCTTTCACCCTGTTCAAGGGCCTGACGCACCTGGCGGTCGCCTAAAATCAGATCCATGGGCAGACGTTCATACTCGTACTCATAGGGAGGTTTTTTGTAGGCAAAGGCTTCAGGGTAGAGGAGCATGACAGCCTGCAGCAGCGCCAGAGAGGTGCGGTAGGGGCGAAAAGCAGCCGGAGCGGTAATATGGATCTGGAATCCTTTGCAGGCCTGCCCGGCCCACTTGTTGGACGTGGGCTCAAATATGAGCGGCCGTAGAAGGCAACCGGGAAGATCGGCGTTTTTTTCTATTTTGCGCAGGATTTCATCCGGCTCCAAAAAAGGGGAGCCAAACAGTTCAAAGGGTAAACAGGTTCCGCGGCCTTCGGAAATATTTGTGCCTTCCCAGAGCACCTGTCCGGGATAAACAAGGGCGGTCGCAGGTGAAGGCATGTTTGGTGAGGGGAAGACCCATGGCAGTTCTGTGTCGTGGTAAAGCATATGGCGTTGCCAGCCCTGCATGGGGATAATTTCCAGATCAGCCCCTATGTTGAAATGGTTGTTGAGTAGAAGGGCAAGTTCTCCAAATGTCAGGCCGTGGCGCATGGGGATGGGGTAGAGCCCCACGAATGAATAGCAATCCTCCTGAATGATGTTGCCTTCCACCAGTTCTCCGCCGACAGGATTGGGCCGGTCAAGCACCAGCACCTTTTTGTTAAATTTCACAGCAGCTTCAAGGCAGTAGGCCATGGTATAGAGAAAGGTATAAACCCTGGTGCCTACGTCAAATAAATCAATGACAAGCACATCGAATAGATCAAACATCTCAATGGTGGGGCGCCTTGCCCTGCTGTAAAGGCTGTAAATGGGCAGGCCCGTAGCCGCATCAAGCGTATGGGCTGACTCGATCATGTTGTCCTGTTTTTCTGAAAAGAAGCCGTGCTGGGGTGTGAAAAGACAGGTCAGCCGGTCGGGAAAAGCCTTGAGGAGCAGATCACGGCTGTGCTGAAGCTTGCTGTCCGTTGACGCCTGGTTGCAGAGGAGTCCGAGCCTTTGTCCTGAAAGCCATTGCGGCGGAGACAAAATCAGCTGTTCTATACCAAGAGAGATCATCTGTAAAATGAATTAGCCTGATGCTTTAACCCTGATAATTCAAGAGTTGAGGTTTGCCGGATTAACCCGAATGGTTCACGAGTTGAGGTTACTGGTTATGCCTGTACGACCTTTTCGCTACTGTCTTTTAAGCCGTTGAACGCATTGCGGGTGTCAACTATCAGGTCTGCATGGTCAAGGATGAACCGGTAGTCATAGGCGGAATGATCCGTTGCCAGCAGGATACAGTCCATGGATGATAATGTTTCTGCGGTAATATCAGTACTCTTAAGGTTAAAGGAGTATTTCCGCATCTGAGGGAACACTGGTATGTGCGGGTCATTATAGTGCACTTCAGCGCCTTTTTCCTGCAGGAGTTCCAACAGTTTGAATGAAGGAGATTCCCTCGGGTCATCAATATCTTTTTTATAGGCCATGCCAAGCAAAAGAATCCGGGAGCCGTTGATTGATTTTTTTCTGCTGTTCAGGGCTTCCATAACCCGCTGGATCACATAGTACGGCATTGCCGTATTGACCTCACCTGCCAGTTCAATGAATTTGGTGGGGAAATCATACTCCCGCGCCTTGGATGTAAGATAGAATGGATCAATGGGGATGCAGTGCCCGCCAAGCCCGGGGCCGGGATAAAAGGGCATATAGCCGAAGGGTTTGGTGCTCGAAGCCCTGATCACCTCCCAGACATCAATGCCCATACGATGGCTTAGGATCTTCAGTTCATTTACCAGGGCTATATTGACTGAGCGGAAGATGTTTTCCAGGAGCTTGGACATTTCTGCGGTCTGGGTGGAGGAAACCTCTACCACAGAGTGCAGGGCGGTCTTATAAAAATCTGCGGCAAGAAGAGTGGACGCGTCATTGATGCCGCCCACAACTTTAGGGATATCAGCAGTACTGTATTTAGGATTGCCGGGATCTTCACGTTCCGGGGAATAGGCGAGGGCAAAATCTTTTCCTGCTGCAAGCCCTGAATTTTCAAGGATGGGGAGCAGCAGTTCAACAGTGGTCCCCGGATAGGTGGTTGATTCAAGGATGATCATCTGTCCGGGCCGCAGGACTTTGGCAATCGAATGGCCCGTATTTTCAATATAATGCATATCCGGCTCCCTGTTCTGGGTTAAAGGGGTCGGAACACATATAAGCAGAACATCGGGTTCATTGAGCCGGGAGAAATCAGCAGTGGCAGCTAATTTGCCCTTCTGCACAAAACCGGTCAGTTTCTCCGAAGAGATATGTTTGATATAACTGACTCCGGTATGGAGCATGTCGATTTTTTTGACGTCAAGATCAAAGCCGAGGACAGCAATATCTTTTCGTAAAAAGGTAAGGCTCAAGGGCAGGCCGACATATCCCAGGCCGATAATCCCCAAGAGAAATTCTTTCTGCGTGATTTTGTCCTTAAGCTTATTCAGTTCTGGCGTCATAATTGCCTCAATGTTTAATGGAAATGGAAAAAAATAATGATGGCTGCCCTAAACTATTTTCAGTTCTATAATCATTCATAAGCATGTTGGAAGGTGATTGACGTGTTTTTGAACAATTTATGTACAATTCAAAGAGTAGCGGAGTGTATAACATTACGACCTGTTTGAGTCGCCCTAGGCGACGAGTTTCGTAATGTAGCGGAGCTGCCTGTAGAATTGAGTATATTGTTCACCCGGCGCCGGAAATCACCTAAACCTGGTAATTCTTAAGAGCCTCTATAATTATTTTCACAGCATCACAAATCAGCGCGCATTTTTCAGGATTATTCCACAGTGACGCTTTTTGCCAGGTTCCTTGGCTGATCGACATCACAGCCGCGCAGGGCGGCGATTTCATAGGCCAGCAGCTGGGCCGGTATGGTGAAAAGAATGGGGTTCAGCTCCGGTACCATGGTTGGTGTTTTGGGCATATACAACACATGATCGGTAATTTTTTTCAACTGCCTGTCACCCTTGGAGCCGATAAGAATGAGCTGCCCCTGCCTGGCCCTGATTTCCTCTATATTGGAAATGGATTTTTCGTAGACATTGTCCCTGGGGACCAGGCCAAGGATTGGCATATCCTTGTCAATGAGTGCGATGGGGCCGTGTTTCAGTTCTCCGGCAGCATAGCCCTCGGCATGGATATACGAGATTTCCTTCAGTTTTAATGCACCTTCCAGGGCGATGGGAAAGTTCAGCCCCCTGCCGACAAAGAGGAAATTGCGGCTGTCGTAAAAGCGTTCTGCAACAGTTTTTATCTTTTCCTGCAGGGCCGGAAGATGTTCTTCCAGGAGCGGAGGAAGTCCGATAATGGCCTGGCCAAGCTGCCTGACTTTATGTGCGGACAAAGTTTTCCTCATCTGGCCCAGATAGGATGCAAAAAGAAAAAGTGCCGCCAGCTGGCTGGTAAATGCCTTGGTCGAGGCAACCCCGATCTCCGGGCCGGCATGGGTATAAAGTGTAGCATCGGCCTCCCTGGTCATGGTGCTGCCCACAACATTGCATATGGTAATAACCCGGGAGCCGAGTTGAGAAGCGAGCCGTATCCCTGCCAGGGTATCTGCGGTTTCGCCGGATTGGGAGATGGAAAGGGTGAGGACGTTTTTATGCAAAAGCAGCTTGCGGTAGCGGAATTCTGATGCAATATCAACCTCGACCGGGATGCCAACCCAGTCCTCAAGCCAATACTTGGCCACCAGAGCCGCATGCCATGAAGTGCCGCAGGCAACAAGGGCAATGCGTTCAATGTTATTAAGTACTGTTGCCAGCTTCTTCAGTTCGGGCAGTTCTACTCTGCCGCTTTGTGGCTCAATCCTGCCGCGCAGGGTGTTAATCAGGGCCTGGGGCTGCTCGTATATTTCCTTGAGCATAAAGTGCTTGAATCCGGCTTTTTCAGCCATGCCGGCATTCCAGGTAATGGTTTGCACCTGCTTATTGATCTTGCGGCCGTTATCGAGGTTTCTCACCTCCCACTTATCTGAAGCAAGAACAGCGATCTCTTTATCCTCAAGATAAACAACCTTTCTGGTGTAAGGCAGAAGGGCGGGAACATCAGAGGCCAAGAGGGTGCCGTCGCCGTTGTTGATACCAAGGACGAGCGGGCTATGATTTCTGGCAGCCACCATGATATCCGGCCGGCCGTTCCAGAGTATACCAACTGCAAATGAGCCCTTGACCCTTTTAAGGGCCTTTCTCACAGCCCGCACAAGATCCTTGTCAAGATATTCCTCAATGAGGTGGGCTAAAACCTCTGTATCTGTTTCCGAGCGGAATATGTGCCCCTTTTTTTTGAGTTCTGTCCTCAGGTTCTGGTAGTTCTCAATAATGCCGTTATGCACCACCACCAGGTTATCTTTGCAATCACCATGGGGGTGGGCATTTGCAGTGGTCGGGGCTCCATGGGTAGCCCAGCGTGTATGACCAAGCCCAACATGGCTTTCAACGCCCAGCACCTTTTCAACAATTTTTCCCAGGTTGCTGAGTTTTCCCTGGGCCCGGTGCTTTATCAACCGGCTGTTTCGAAAATAGACCAGGCCTGCGGAGTCGTATCCTCTGTACTCAAGGCGTTTAAGTCCTTCCAGGAGGATGGGGACAACTTTTCTTGTACCTATATAGCCAACTATGCCGCACATATTTTTCCCAAAATAATGATGATTAATATAGTTTTAAGGCTTACATTAGAAATTCACAGAAAAACAAGACAGAGTCTTTATTATTACTATCAGGTTCATAACCAGATACTGCTTGCTGTTGGTGTTAGTCTGTGCATGTATATTTCGTAAGGCTATCGTGTTTGTTAAAAGGGGTAACTGTATAAAATTTTTAAATAAATCTACAGGACAAAGAGCCCTATTGCGAGTTTTTTCTTTTCTCGCTGCCAAAAAGGTTGTAATTGTTTACCATTTTATGCGGAAAAAATCATTGGATAACAGGAATTGTTGACCTCTGCGACAAGCAAAGCGTTTGCTTCAGCTGTAGAAAAAGACACAGCCAAGTTTATAAAACAAAAGGAACTCATTTATGTCTAAGGACCTGATACAGATGCGGCAGAGGCTCAAAGAGCTCCTGCTTAAAAAATCATACCGCGAAGGCAGGATTACACTTACCTCAGGTAAGGAGTCTGATTTTTATATAGACGGCAAGCAGACAACACTTGATGCAGAGGGTGCGTATCTTTGCGGTATGCTTCTCTATGATTTGATTCGCTCCCAGGAAGATAAAATTGGAGGTGTAGGGGGCATGACACTTGGTGCTGACCCATTGGTTACTGCAGTTTCAATCGTAAGCTATCTGGAGGGAGCATCTTTGCCTGCCTTTATAGTCAGAAAAGAGCCAAAATCCCATGGTACAGAAAACTATATCGAAGGCAAGGGAAACCTTGCAGAAGGAGCGCGGGTGGCCTTGCTCGAAGATGTGGTCACAACCGGTGGCACTCTTTTGCAGGTCATTGAGCGTGTGAAATCTCAGGGGTTTGAGGTCGGTCTGGTCGCCACTGTTGTCGACCGCCAGGAGGGAGGTGTTGAAGCCCTGGCAGCCCAAGGGTACAAGCTTCTCGCAGTATTCACCAGGGAAGAGTTGCTGGCGCCATAGGCGAGCCTTGGCCGGCACAAGTTTTTCGGGAAGAAAGTTGAATGAAATGCAAGAAATGTAAAGGTAAGCTTGAAATATTAAGGATGTGCAGAAGAATTCGCATGCAATGCAATGGCTGCAGGCATGAGTATCAGATCCACGAAGTTGCAGACCAGCTCGATCCAGAAACAGAAGAAATTCTCGAACGCTATACCGCCATAATATATGACTGATTTCTAGGAATCAAGAGACATGAAGAAACCTGATATTGACATTGGAGCATGTTCGCTCTGCATGGGCTGTGTAGAGCTCTGTCCGGAGGTGTTTCGCTATAACGACGCCGGTTATATTGAAATAGTAGAGCTTGAACAATACCCGGAAAAAGACGTTGATGAAGCGATTATGCTATGCCCGGAGGACTGCATTGTTTGGAGTGAGGAATAATGCAAAAACCATAGGTACGGCTTTATGATTTACACCACAACCCTCATAACACGAAAAGTTTGATGGAAAAAAGAGGCGGTAAGGGGATAGGGCGTCTGTTCCGGGCATTCGGCTGGTCAATGTCGGGTCTGAAGGCTACCTTTGTGCACGAAGCCGCCTTCCGCCAGGAACTGTTGCTGTGTGTAATTTTGGCGCCCCTGGCCTTTTATTTCGGCAAAACAGGCTTGGAAAAAGCCCTGTTGCTCGGCAGTTTGCTGCTTATCCTGATTGTCGAGCTCTTAAACAGTGCAGTCGAGGCAACGGTCGACAGGATCGGTGCTGATGAGCATGATCTTTCCGGGCGCGCCAAGGACATGGGTTCTGCAGCAGTTTTTCTGTCGCTTGTCAATGCAGGAGTAATCTGGCTTCTTGTAATCCTCGCCTGAATTATAATCGTCAAATTTTACTAACTCTTGCTTAGCAGGATATATTGGAATTATTCAGATCGGTTTATTTATCTATTTTAGGCAATTTCCCACAATTTTGTCCTTTTTGGAGCAAAAGTCCCACACAGATCCTCACATAAAAGTTCACTTTTTATTTCTGGAATTAGTAATGTTCAGGGGCAAGAAAATTTCCAGCCGCCTCTAATCATCAAAAAGGGATGAGGCTGAAAAACATAACCATACGAAGGAGGGGAGGTTGGTTCTATAACAATTTAAAAAATTCACTTAGAACCAACATCTCCTCCTCTTATTCTTCGGTTATAAAGTAAATGCTGAAACTTAATTGGAGTGAAGGACCATAACTATTTTTTCTTGAATACGTTGAGGAAATTTTTTTGCCATTTTCAGTAGTCGATGGGGTTCAAACATATCTATATCCAGTTCCCCCCACTTTTCCGGATCTCTTCCGTAATAAAGAGTATCCAGATATGCCTTTTCAGGACCGGCCAGGAAATACCCGTCAACGGGTTCGTATCCCCAGAAAAGCTTTTCCGCAATATGGGAAAACTCTATGGACTCTCCCATTATTTCAATTCGTCTCTCTGCTCCCACAGCTGTGCTGAGTGTAATAACCGTACAAACAAATGGTCTCTGCAGGAGTACTCCATGCGAGTGGAGTGCCCATTCACAGGAGATATAACAGGGGGCCGCTTTCACCTGGCAGGCAATAAACGGTAGCGAAAGGTCCGGATACCGGTATCTGTTCCAATAGACACCGCGCTGCAGCCTCACAATATAACCTGCCACAACAGCCCTCGAAGACCACTGGGCAGAATGATTAACGAATTTTTCCGTTTCTCGAGTTCCAAAAACCTCCGGAAGTTTGTCAAGAATCCTCTCCACCCGCACCTTTTTTCCATGTCCAGGTTCAGATAATTGTTTCATGAAGCCCTTCTTCAAGCAGTTCCCGCACTGCCTCTTCAACTGCATCGAGAATATCTCTGTAATCCTGCTCATGGTGTAATGAATATTCACCTGCAGGGAGGAATCGCCTCAACTCAGACAATGATTCTTTAACTTCATCCCTTGTCGAATTTTTCAAGAAGTCAAGCAAACTTCTTTTTGATGAAAAATCTCCCGGATAGGCCTTGGTCCGCTCGATGACAAGGTCGGGAGATACTTTCAATCTGAGGGTCTGTGTAAGGAGCCAGATATCGTAAAAGTCTCTTCCCTTGAGATATGATCTTTCCAAGAGGGATTTAATTTTTTCGGCCAGGATTTCCATTGCAGGCGCGCACACGATAATACTTTTCCCAAAAGGAACAAGAATATTTACTTCCTGGAGGAAGCGGTTGACTTCAGGAACCTGGCGAAGAACCTGCCGATTGGCGTCATTCCACTCTGCCTGCTGAATCTCAACCTTGATTATTGCTTTGGTTCGTTCATTGTCGCGGCGGTATTTCACATGAAAAGTGTTCAGGAATTGAGAACTTTTTTTCTCGATCAACTCAAACTCTCCTGGACCAAATTGGACAACAACCTTTTTTTTGAGCTTTTTTTCGAGAGAAGAAAGTAAATCCCGAACTTCCTGCGGTTTGATACGATGCCCGAGAAAATCGAGATCTTCTGAATATCTGGTGCCCCCATACATCCACCGCAGGCAGGTGCCTCCCTGAAAAAGTAGTTTTTTCGAGACTGGAAGGGAATAGATCTCATCCAGAATGAAAAGCTGAACAATTTCCGATTGTTGAATAAATTTGGATTTATATGTTTTCATGGCTATTTTATTTACGTTATTATACATAAAAGTATATTATTGTAAATGTATTTTTCGATCTTTTTGTCAGACTCATGGTAAATATATTTAAATATAAAAATTCATCAATAATAACGGTTAAATAAGCTATTTTCATGCTCATTTTTCTGTCCATTATAGGCGCCTCTCTGGAAGCCGGCAACGTTTTGCAGGATGAGGATGACATTGATTTTGACACTCTTGTCACTGCGGGCAGCCTTTTCATCGGTGTGGATACATTCCTGGGGCCCATCTATCTCGGGTATGGACTGGCCGAGGGCAGCAGGGACAGCTTTTATTTTTTATCTGGGTAAAATATTCTAGGCATGCTGGCAGAGAAAGGGTGCTCGATCATTTGGGATAGAAAATTTTTGTCCAGGTCTATTTTCATTACAGCGAGACCTGTTGAAATGTAAACAGGGCTCAATTTACTGAACGGTGATCTGCAAAATTCTCCAGGTTTGCAAGGCTGCCGATAATTTTCCGGGCCGCAGCAAAAAAGGGGCCGAAAGTTTCAGCATCAAGTGCGCTTAAGGCAACGGCCCCGTATTCCCTGCACTGTTTTTCAGCGAATTCCTCTTCAGCCAGATCGATCTTGTTCAATACCTTGAGGCAGGGGATTTTGTCCAGTTCCAGTTCCCGCAGCTGTTTCTCCACAACAGAAACCTGGTCGGCAAATCGGGGGTTACTGACATCAATTACATGCACCAGCAAGTCCGCCTCATAGAGTTCTTCCAGGGTAGCCTTAAAGGCCTGGAGTAATTCATCGGGCAGGTTACTGATAAAACCCACGGTGTCGGTGATTATTACCTCTATATCCTGTGGAAAGCGGAGACGGCGGCTTGTCGGGTCCAGTGTGGCAAAGAGTTTGTTCTCTGCGGTTATTTTGCTCTCGGTAAGAGTGTTTAAAAGGGTCGATTTTCCGGCATTGGTATACCCGACAAGCGAGATGACCGGTATTCCCTTTTTGCGGCGGCGTGATCGTCTTTGATAGCGTTCCTTACTTACTTTTTTTAATTTTTTGGCAAGAAGGGCGAGCCGATCGTTAATGCGCCTGCGGTCAATCTCAAGCCTGGTTTCGCCGGGGCCGCGGCCGCCGATACCACCGGTCAGTCGGGAAAGGGCGTCATCTCTCATAGTCAGGCGCGGCAGCATATACTTTAGTTGGGCCATTTCTATCTGCAGCTTACCTTCACGGCTTAGAGCTCTCCTGGCAAAAATATCAAGTATGAGCTGGGTGCGATCAATGACCCGCAGTTCCAAATGATCGGTAATGGAACGGATCTGGGAGGGATTGAGTTCCTGGTTGAAGAGGAGAAGGTTGGCATTAAGCCTCAAGGCTGAAAGCATGATCTCACCCAGCTTGCCTTTGCCGAGTATAAATTTTGGATTTATTTTTTTGCGTTGTTGAATAACCGTATCAAGAACAACCACATCGTCGGACCGGGCCAGTTCAACAAGTTCGTCCATTGACTCCTGCTTTGACTCACTGCCTTGAAACCGGGAAGGGGTAATAACGCTTATCAGTATGGCCCGGTCTTTTCCCCTGTCAACTTCCCGGATCGGCTGCAGCCTGGTAAATTCCTGCTCCAGGGCTGTGATGAGTTCATCAAAGCCGAAAGCCTGCTGTCCGGGAGCAATGGCTTCCAGAAAGGCCCAGTCTTTTCCTTCACGGGGAGACGGGACTAGATGTGCAGAGTACAGTTTTTCAGGCTGGCCGTCGGGTCGGATCTTGAGAATACTCATTAAGTCAAGGCGCAGGAATAAGAGGTCGACCAGGTCGTCATCGGTCAGGTTTTCTCCGGCTAAATGAGTGTGAATGCATCGTAAACCCTTGAGACGGCCTCCTGAAGACCTGATGCCCGAGAGGGCAGGGATGACAATCTGCTTGGCATCGCCGACAATGACCATGTCGATCCGGCCTGCCCGGTCGATGAGGACACCAACCTGACGTCCTGTATCGTGCGAAATTTCAGCCATGGACCGGGCCATTTCATGGCTGACTATGAGATCCGGAGCTATGCGTTTTTTTCCTAAACGCTCAAGATGTTTGAGTTGAGCAGTTTTCAAACCGCCGGTGTTTCCAAAAACCTTACTGATTTTGTTTCTCCCTGAGAATACGTTTGTCGCCCACGCGCATGGTAACCTTTGTTTTATCGAAGTATTCAAGAAGCGGGATGGAGAACTTTCTTGAAAGGCCCGTGAGCTCCTTAAAAGCAGGCGTATCTATTTCTTCTTGCTTGATAAGGAGGGCAACCAGTTTTTCTTTGAGGCTTTCCATGGAAGGCTTATAAAAGTATAGATCCTCTGATATTTTGCTCAGGGCATCATCCCGGACCATAATAGCCAGGACTTCTTTCAACAGATGCTGGGGATACTTGCCGAAATTTGCCATGACTTCCTTGATGGTCGGCGGAGCAAGATCTGCCTGTTTGTAGAAGGCCTCAAGTTCACGGCGCAGAATTTTTTCATCTTCTTTCAGGGACACCTTGTGGTCCGAAAGACGAATCAATGCCCCGTCCTGAGCAATTTCCCCCTTCTTTTGCAGGTCATTTAATAAAAATTGAAAAAGCCGCTGGTCAAGTCTCCTGTAAAGCAGGGAGCGGAGTTCTTCCTTGGGCAGTCCTGCCTTGAGGGGGTTTTTCTGGTGGTAGGATGTAAGAACAGAGCGGAGTTTTATACCCAGCTTTTCATACACCGCAGCGGAGACCATGCGTTGTTTTTCCTGTTCGATGAGTATGATCTTCCTGGATGATAGCGGTTGCTGCATAATCTTTTTGAGACGGTTGCCGAAAATACCCATCTTGACAGCAAGCCTGTCCAGGGTAAGGCCTTTGTAGCCGCTTTCCCTGATATGGAGCAGGGCGAGATCCTCAGGGTTGTTTTCCCTGTAGGTCGTAAATATTTCCCTGTTTTCTTCGCGGAACCGTTTTCTTTTCCTTGGTGAACCGTTTAAGACCATGCCGCCGCCGATGGTATGGATAGGGGAATAACTGCGGATCACGTACCTGTCACCGGGCCAGCAGCCGGCCTGCTCTTCAAGCAGGATCTGCACATTGGCCTCCGACCCGGGATCCAGTTCCTCATCATGGAGCAGGACGATGCGTCCCATTATCTCTGCCGTGCCGAGGTGAATTCTTACCCTGGTGCGGTTTTTATAGTTTTTTCTTGCGGATTCCAGGTAGAAAAAGTGCGCATCAAGCAGGTAGGATGGCTGCAGGCAATCTACAGAAGCAGCCATTTCGCCACGGTTGATGGCCTCCTTTTCCAACCCCTGTATATTAATGGCGGTTCTGTGGCCTGCTTCAGCCTCTTGGGTATCTTTGCCGTGTACCTGGATGCCCCTTATTTTAGCGGATTTGCGGCTCGGATAGAACATGAGGTCTTCGCCGGTGTTTATGCGGCCGGATATGGCAGTGCCGGTTATGACAGTACCAAACCCCTTCATGGAAAAAACCCTGTCAACAGGCATGCGGAAGGGACCATGCGCAGCAGAGAAGTCCGATGCTGCCACAAGTGTATCAAGGGTGTTCCGGACCTCTTCGATACCGTCTCCAGTTGTGGAGGATACCGTGAGCAGGGGAGCCTCCTCCAGAAATGAATCGGCGAAAAAGGTCCTGACATCATCAATCACCAGCGCCAGCCAATCCGGCTCAACCATGTCTTTTTTGGTGATAACGATAATGCCGCGCTGTATGCCGAGCAGCCTGCAGATCTCGAAATGTTCCCTGGTCTGGGGCATGATACCTTCATCGGCGGCAACGATGAAGACAACCAGGTCCATGCCGGAAGCGCCTGCCACCATGTTCTTGACAAATTTTTCATGCCCGGGAACATCAACGATGCCGAGCCGGTGGCCGCAGGGCAAGTCAAGGTAGGCAAAACCCAGTTCAATGGTGATGCCGCGCTCCTTTTCCTCCTTGAGGCGGTCTGTATCAATCCCGGTTAAGGCCCGGATAAAACTGGTCTTGCCGTGGTCAACATGTCCGGCAGTCCCGAGGATTACCTCACGCACTGTTTACCAGCCTCCGGCAAGAAAGGGATTCCCCGTTTTTTCCTGGGCAATGGTGGAGCGTTCTCCACCATACCCATGGCCTGGCCAGACAATGGTATCAGGGGGCAGGGCCAGGAGACGGGTTTTTATGGAGTGCAGCAGTTCCTCTGTGGAGCCGCCGGGAAAATCCGTGCGGCCGACGCCTCCCGCAAAGAGGGTGTCACCACTGAACAGGTTGGGTTCGGAATACAGGCATATCCCTCCGGGAGTATGGCCCGGAGTATGGATGACAGTGAGTGTTTCTTTGCCAAAGATCAGGGTGTCGCCATCAACCACACGTTTGTCGACAGGAGGCGAAGCGGGCAGGCCGAGCTGGGAGAAAAATTGTTCCACCCGCTCCTGACTGAAGAAATCGGCATCAGCAGCATGCATGACAATATCGCCGCCGGTATCATCTTTAAGGCGCCTGTTGCCGCACACATGATCGGGGTGACCATGGGTGTTGACGATATATTTAACAGTGAATTTTTTCTGTTGGCAGGCAGCAAGGATATCCTCCTCGTTGCCTCCCGGGTCAATAATTACAGCTTCTTTAGTATCATCACAGGCCACTATATAACAGCAGACCCCCATCATACCGACCGTCATCTGTTTAATACGCATTCTGTCTCCTAACGAACTTCCGATTCTTTTTTCACCGGCAGTTCTTCTATAACATTATCTATGAACTCGTCAAAGGCCCTGGTCGAAGCAGAACCTGCCCCGGAGGAGAGATACGGCCTGCCGGCATCTCCTCCTGCAACCACTTTCGGGTCCATGGGCACATTGCCCAGAAACGGCAGATTAAACTCAAGTGCCGTCTTTTTGCCGCCACCGGTGCCAAAGATATCCACCGGCTTGTCACAGTGGGGACAGATAAAGCCACTCATGTTTTCTACTAGCCCAAGGATTTTGATATTCACATGTTTGCAGAAATTGATGGACTTGCGCACATCAGCCAGGGCAACCTCCTGCGGTGTTGTAACAATAAGGGCCTGGACATCTTTAATGGTCTGGGCCACGGAAAGGGGTTCATCCCCTGTGCCGGGGGGAGCATCGATAACCAGGTAGTCCAGCTGCCCCCAGTCAATTTCAGCGATAAACTGCCTGATCGCCTGTATCTTGAGAGGACCCCGCCAGATGATGGCCTCATCCCGGTTATCCATCATGTATTCCAGCGACATGATTTTCAGCTTGTCATTGTATTTCATGGGCGGCACCAGGGAGGTTTTTTCCTCTTTGGTCCTGTGCAGCCTTTCAGTGAGGTTGAGCATGCGGCAGATATCGGGACCGTGCAGGTCAACATCCATGAGTCCGACCTGAAAGCCTCTGTTTGCCAAACCCAGGGCCAGGTTCGTCGCCACCGTGCTCTTGCCTACCCCGCCTTTGCCGCTCATGACAAGAATTTTACGTTTAATTTTTGTTAATGCTGAAGTTATGGCAATGTCCTGTACCGCTTTGGCAGTTTTTACAGTGCCACAGGTCCCTTTCCGGTCCCCGCTTTTACTCGGACATGTATTACATGCATCTGACATGATATGAAGCCTCCCCCGATAATAACTGGTTTGAAACAAGGTGTATTTATATACTGTAATGCTTAATGTTTTAAAAGCGAATAAGAAATACTTTTTCAATTCCAACAAAGGTTTGGCATCAGGAATAATTTGTTTATGCTTGATTTATTTACCGGATTTTAAGTAAGTTACAAAATGAAATGTGCCCTTTTGATTGGAACAAAGAGACCGTTTTTCCAGGGGGGATTTCCGGGAAGCCCCCTGTAATCCAGTGTGCAGTATTTTTTAAGGCAGGTGAAGATAATGGATGATTTTGACAGAAGAATACTGGAAGAATTCAAAGAGCTTGAAAGGCAGATGGGCAGGATGCTGAGAGCTAGTTCCCTGACACGGATGATACCCATGACCTCGAGCGGGGGCTGGCAGCCGGCGGTCGATGTATATGAAACCACAGATGACATAATTATCCTCATGGACACAGCCGGTATAGATATAAACCATCTTGCCATCACGGCAGAAAAAAACCGCATCATTGTCGAGGGCAGGAGAAACCTGCCCAAGCGCGGCAATGTCTGCTGCATTCACCAGCTGGAAATCGAAATGGGATATTTTAAAAGAACGGTTTCCTTTCCGGTTTCTGTCAAGTTTGACGAGCCCGCTTTCGAGTGCCAGGAAGGGATCCTGGAAATCAGACTGCCAAAGCAAACAAAAAGTTGTTCAACTCCATAACCATCAAGAGAGAATGGATGCGATATCATGAGTGATGATAAAGTCTCAGCCGATAAACAGGCCAGTGTCAACCCCGCTGAACTTCCTATACCTGAGGAGCTGTCTGTCCTGCCGCTGAATGATTTTGTCTTTTTTCCGGGTATGGGATTTCCTCTCCAGGTTTCCAATGAAAACTCAAGGCAGCTGATTGACGACGCCCTGCTGCTTGACAGGCTGATCGCCGTAGTTTCCCATAAAAAGGTAGCAGAAAAAGAACCTTCGAAAAAACTTTCAGAGCAAATCTATGCCATTGGGGTGGTGTGCTACATCCATAAGCTTATCAAGTCCCCTGAAGGCGTTTACCAGGTGGTTATGAGCGCGGTCAAAAAGATCAGGATCCTGGAATATACCGTGCGGGAGCCATACCTGAAGGCCAAGGTCGAAGTCATTGAAATGAAGGTGTTAGAAGACAAGGAGGTTGAAGCCTATATTCTCAACTTGCGGAATCAGTTCAAAAAGCTTGTCACGCTTTCTCAACTGCCGCCTGAACTGTACATGACGGTCATGACCGTAACAGATCCATTTCATATCGCATATCTGATTGCCTCCCAGTTGAATCTTGCCGTGGAGGAAGAACAGGCAATTCTTGAGATTAATGAACTCAAAAATATGCTGCATAAGGTGGCGGAAGAACTTGCCAAGCGCCTTGAAACTGTGGAGATGAGCAATCAGATCCAGAAGGCTGTCAAAGAGGATATGGATGAAAAGCAACACGAGTTTTTTTTGCGCCAACAGTTAAAGGCAATCCGCAAAGAGCTTGGCGAGGATGATGAGCATGCTGATATCAATGACCTCAAGGAAAGGGTAGCGGAGGCTAAATTAGGGGATGAACCCCGTAAAGCAGCGGAAAAGGAATTGGGCAGACTTGCCAAGATCTCGCCATCTTCACCTGAATACACCGTGGCCCGGACCTATCTGGAATGGATACTGGACCTGCCATGGGAGATTTCCACTACTGATTCCATCGACCTTGACGAGGCCCAGCGCATCCTTGACCAGGATCATTATGGCCTGGAAAAGATCAAGAAGCGCATAATCGAGTTTCTTGCCGTACGAAAACTCAAGCACGACATGCATGGCCCTATCCTCTGCTTTGTCGGGCCTCCCGGGGTTGGTAAAACTTCGCTGGGCCAATCCATCGCCCGTTCCCTGGGAAGAAAGTTTGTCCGCATCTCTCTTGGCGGCGTCCGTGATGAGGCTGAGATCAGAGGGCACAGAAGAACTTATATAGGAGCCCTGCCCGGCCGCATAATCCAGAGCCTGCGCAAGGCCGGCTCCAACAATCCCCTTTTTATGCTGGATGAGATAGATAAACTGGGCATGGATTTCAGGGGTGATCCCTCTTCGGCCCTGCTTGAGGTCCTCGACCCGGAGCAGAATTTCTCCTTTGCGGATCATTACCTGGAAATCGCCTTTGACCTCTCCAGGATAATGTTCATCACCACGGCCAATATTCTTGACACCATTCCCGGGCCGCTGCGCGACAGGATGGAAGTCGTAGAGTTGCCGGGCTATACCGAAGATGAAAAGCTGATGATTGCCAAGGAACACTTGATAGAAAAACAGCTCGAGGCCCATGGCTTGACCGGAGATGACCTGGAACTGACAGATGATGCCATCCGTAATATCATCCGCTCCTACACGAGGGAGGCAGGTGTCCGCAATATTGAAAGGAAACTGGCGGCAATTTGTCGGGGTGTGGCAAAGGACATCGTTTCAGGTTCTACCGAAAAGGTTGTTGTTGACACCAAGGATTTGCAGAGGTATCTCGGCCCCATCCGCTTCTTTCCAGAGATGTTGGCCAGGACCTGGGGGCCGGGACTTGCCACCGGGCTCGCCTGGACCCCGGTAGGGGGTGACATCCTCTTCATCGAATCGGCAAAAATGACAGGCAAGGGAGGGCTGGCGCTTACGGGCAAGTTAGGAGAAGTGATGAAGGAATCGGCCACTGCAGCTATGACCTATCTGCGTTCCAAGTCCTCACAGTTCGCTATTGCTGATTCGGTTTTTGCTGAAACAGATACCCACATCCATGTGCCCGAGGGGGCCATTGCCAAGGATGGACCCTCAGCTGGTGTGGCCATGGTGGTTTCACTTGCTTCACTGTATACAGACAGGCCGGTACGCAAGGATATTGCCATGACCGGTGAGATCACCCTGCGGGGAGATGTCCTGCCGGTCGGCGGCATAAAGGAAAAGGTGATTGCTGCAGTTCGGGCCGGTATAACCGATATTATTCTGCCGCATCTCAATGAAAAGGATGTTATCGAGCTTCCAGACAATGTGAAAGAAGGGATCAAGTTTCACCTGGTGCAGGGCATTGAGGAGGCGTTGGAGATCGCCCTGGAAAAAGACCGGAATTCCTAAGCCGTTCCCTTCACATTTTAAACAAAGACCAGAAATAACCGCTGAAATTGAGCGATTGTATGATTTGCTGTAGATCCGAGAAAGAGGGTTTTTGATTTTGAAAACATCTATCTATAATATAAAGTGTCTTTAAATTTATAAATATAATTTATTTTTTTAAAATCAGAAACGATCAATGTTCGTGGGCCGCGCACCCCTCAGCCTTGATGCTCTTTGCAGTGATGGGGTGGTCAACGGACCTGGAGATACAGTTTTTGGGAACCATATGATGCGGGTGGTAGCTTTCTTTCGCCTGGCGCATGCCCGGGATGCCGAGGTCCTGTTCCCGGTTGACATAGTCAAAACCTGAAAGGCCGTATTTTGAAAACCATTGATTAATAAGCTGGCCAAGACCCGGTATATCGGCCATGGCCTTTTCAAAATGCCAGACAGCCGTTCCGGGGGACAGCTCCTCTGCAATGGCAAAGGCCTGGATTGTGCCATCAACCCTCACAGCGCCGCCAAGGAGCTCCAATTCATCAAAATGCGCAAAGGTTTCGGCAATGGCATTGGCTTCATTACATAAACCGGGATTGCGCCCGCAATCCCTGGAATCGCACCAGTTCTCCTGCATGGCTTCACATTCTGCAATGAGCTTTGAAGTAATGGGGACATATTCACAGGCATGACTGCCTAGGCACTGTTTAATATGGTTGCGTTTTTTTGCGTAGCCCCGGCCGTTCAGTTCAGCCAGATCCACGACCCGGTAGACATAATCAGCATTATCACGATCGGGGTTCATTATAAAGCCGTGAGCGGGAAGGTTTTCAGCAGCAGTATCGGGAATGCGGACAGCCCCGATAATGTCCTCTCCAAAAGAAGAGAAAACTTCCGGGATACTGATTTCACCAGCCGGCGGCCCGAAGAGTATGTATTTGCCTTTCTCCAGGGCAGCATTAACGAGAAAAACGAGGGAGTTGTCTATCTCGGCATAGAGGACCGGCCTGGAAGGCTGCCAGATAAAGAGGTTGGTAAAAGTCTGCTCTGAAATTTCAGGGGGATACGTGCGCAGATATTCTGCAACCAGGCTTCTGTCTGCCAGGGTCAATGGGCGGATGTCAGGCATGGGGCTCTTTTTTTAGTACAGAAAAGAAATTAATGATCTTAAAACTGCTTGCCCTTGATGTTTTTCACCAACTGGGCAATTTCAAGTCCCAAGGCAACACACTGCTTACCTGCCATACATGCGTTCGCGTCAGGATTTTCGAAAAAGTGTTTCAATTCATGGTTGTCTTTTTTCAGATCAACAACCCAGGCATTCTGCCGCTTGTCATAATCAACTGTCAGATAAATGCCACATTCTCCGATGTCAGGGTATAGCTGCTGGATTTTGTCACAAAGTTCTTTTTTATCGAGCATGGCTGTAACCTCCCCCTGGAGTTTGATCTTTAAGTATTTATACCCGTGTGCAACAAGACTTCATAAATATATTTGATAATACATCGTGCAACATTCCGGTAGTTTTAATTCTCGAGCTATTGTATTAGTATGCATTTTTTTATATAGAGAGCCAGTCGCAGTCCCTGATTAAATCCAACAGCATAAGCATACCGTTTTGAGGTTGCAGACTGGCCTCAAGCGTTTAGTCTGAAAAGAAATGAAAGTAATTTTAGCAAAAAGTGCCGGATTCTGCATGGGAGTCAGAAGGGCCGTGGAGACTACCCTGGATGTTATCCAGAAAGAGGATACAGGTGTATCAACCTTTGGCCCTTTGATTCATAATCCCCAGGTTCTCAATCTTTTGGGGGAGCGGGGCGTGAAGATACTCAAGGATATCCCTGAAAAAGAGTCCGGCACGGTTATTATACGGGCACATGGTGTCCCACCCGTTCACAAGGAACAGCTCCAGAGAGCTGGTGCCACGATTAAGGATGCCACCTGTCCCCACGTGGTCAAGGTCCAAGTTATAATCAAGAAATACTTCAAGCAGGGATATGGTACCGTTATTATCGGCGACCGCAATCATGCTGAAGTTGAAGGATTGATGGGATTTGCCGGGAGTTTGGGCCGGGTTGTAAGCAACCGTGAGGATGTAAAAAACCTGGATCTCCACGCACCATACATAATAGTAAGTCAGACAACCCAGGATGAAACAATCTTTGCAGAACTGAGCAGTATGGTCCTGGAGCGGATCCCCGGCGGCAAGGTTTTTAATACCATTTGCGATGCAACCCATAAACGTCAGGAAGAGGTACGCAGTCTTTGTAATGAAGTAGAGGCGATGGTCGTGGTTGGGGGTAAAAGCAGTGCCAATACGAAACGGCTGGCTGAGATTGCTGAGGGTAGGGGTTGTCCTGTGTTTCTGGTTGAAACCGAGGATGAACTGGACCTTGCTGCACTGTCAAAGTATGAATGTGTAGGTGTCACTGCCGGTGCCTCAACCCCCACCTGGATGATCGGCAGGGTCGTCAGGATATTAGAGGCAATGCCCAGCAAGGGCGAGGGCAAACTGAGACAGTTCGGCAGCAAACTGCTCTGGCTTCTTCTGGCGACCAATATTTATGTAAGCATTGCAGGTGGCGCGCTCACCTATACTGCAGGAAGGCTGCAGAACATTGTACCGAGGGCAAGCCATTTCCTGATCAGCTTTTTGTATCTGTTTGCCATGCACAATCTCAACCGTTTTACAGATAGAAAAGTACAAAAATTCAATGACCCGCTGCGTGCACTTTTTTATGAGAAATACCGCTGGCCGCTCCTTATCATTTCAGCCTTGTCGTTGGCTTTTGCGCTGACGCTGGTGTTTGAACACGGCCTCAAGCCCTTTTTGCTCCTGACAGGCATGAGTATTTTTGGCATTTTTTACTCTGTGCAGGTCATTCCCGGTTCCCTGGTCGCCTATATCAAGGTGCGGGGCCTGAAAGAGATCCCAGGCTCCAAGACCTTTTTCGTGGCTGTAGCCTGGGCCTTTATCACAACTCTTATTCCAGCCTGGAGCGACGCTCATAAGCCGGACCTGATGACCTTGGCGGTTCTGTTTTTTATCCTGCTCCTTGTTTTTGTAAGAAATGCGCTTTTTGATGTTTTTGAGGTCCAGGGGGACAGGATTGTCGGCAAGGAGACGTTGCCTGTCTGCATCGGTGAACAAAGAACACTCTTTATCCTGCGTATTATAATGGGGTTACTGGTTGTTTTGTTGCTGCTCATGCCGTTGCTCGGTCTCATGTCAGAGGTTGGATTCTGGCTGCTGCCGGGTATACTGTATATTATCGGATTAACCCAGATGTACTGCAAAGGCAGGATAAGCCAGGGGTTAAGAATGGAATTTTGGCTGGAAACGGTTTTTTACCTGCTTGCAGGGCTTACCTGGCTGTCAGTGCTCTTGAATCCGTGAGGCACAATTGCTCTCAGCTCATGTATTCAAGGTGTTGCAAGCAGCTATAAACAGCATTATTGCCCTGGAAATTTTTGGGCATCAAGCATAATTTTATTTGGAGTTATCGATGCTAGGGTGGTTTAAAAAAAAGGAAAAGAGCAGTGAAGAGCCTGTGCCTGGATCTGCCGGGATATCCTCGCAAGAGCAGGAGTTTACAGACGATGCGGCTGCAGTAGCGGCTTCTGAGGGTGATGAGGATAGCGCAGAAGCTATAAGCCAAGGTACTGGAGCTGTTATGCAGGACCAGACGCAGGAGAACCAGAAAGGGCTGTTCAGGCGTTTGCAGGAGGGCCTGGCAAAGACTCGGGATTCCCTGGTGAGCAGGGTCGATGACCTCTTTCTTGGCAGGAAAGAAATTGATGCAGAACTCCTTGATGAACTCGAGGAAATTTTAATTACAGCAGACCTCGGCGTTAATACAACCCTGGACCTTCTTGATGAAATACGCAACAGGGTGTCACGAAAGGAACTCAAAGACCCCCAGGCCTTGAAGCTTGCCCTGAAAGAGAGAATTCTGAGCTTTTTTGCAGGCTATGACGACACAGGGATGCAAGTGCCTGCAGCCGGTCCATTTGTCATCATGGTGGTCGGCGTCAACGGGGTTGGCAAGACCACCACCATCGGCAAGATAGCCAATAAGTTTACCGAGTCCGGCCAGCGGGTTCTGCTCGTGGCAGCAGATACTTTTCGGGCTGCAGCCATTGATCAGCTGAAAGTATGGGGGGAACGGGTAGGTGCGGATGTGGTTGCAAAGCAGCAGGGTGACGATCCATCCTCAGTTATCTATGATGCCCTTGATTACGCGGCCTCCAGGGATTTTGATGTCATAATTGTCGACACGGCCGGACGCCTGCATACAAAAGTAAACCTGATGGAAGAGCTGAAAAAGATCAAACGGGTGATCAACAAAAAGATGGAGGGCGCCCCCCATGAGATTATGCTTATCCTTGATGCCACCACCGGCCAGAACAGTATTTCCCAGGCCAGGCTTTTTAACGAGGTTGTGGGTCTCACCGGTCTGACCCTGACAAAGCTGGATGGTACAGCAAAGGGAGGTATTGTAGTGCATATTTCCCATGATTTTAATATCCCCATCAGGTTTATAGGCATAGGTGAAAAACTTGAGGATCTGCGTGAATTTGATCCGGGTGAATTTATCGAGGCCCTTTTTGCCAATGATCACCACCTGTAAACAAATATATTGAGTGAAATTTTTGATAATAGAGTTCTGATATCGTATGGAATATAGACGACACGAACAGCCTGGTTGCGGCGGCTGCTTTCTGCTCCTGCTCCTTCTGATCTTTCTTTTAGGCGGGGTCAAGGCCCTGGGGCTGCTTGCTTTTCTCATTCTTTTTATTCTGCTCAGCGGTATTGGGGCCTTCTGGGCCTTTACCTTTTATGTCAAACGCCAGATCAGCGCCTATGAGAGGTCCCAATCCGAGACCCACAACACATTTGTTCACCTGCTGGTTAATATCCTGGTAAAGATAGCCCAGGTTGACGGCAAGGTCAGCCGGGATGAAGTCAAAACAATCCGGCATTTCTTTCAATACAACCTGCGTTATTCACAAAATCAACTTTACTGGATAAAGGAACTCATCAAGGAGGCGCTGGTATCTACCGCCAGTCTGGATTCACTGCTGCAGGAATTCAGACAGAAATTCGCCTATGAGCCCAGGCTGATACTCTTGGAGCTCATCTATCAGGTCCTCTACTCCAATGAAGCGGTAACGCAGGAAGAGTTGCTGCTGGCTGAAAATATAGGCAATTATTTAGGCATTTCGGCCTATGATCAAAGATCCATTGGAGCAAGATATAAAGCCGGATTCCGGGCGGCAACAGAGGCTGAAGGAGTTTCTGCGGATAAATATTATGCAATTCTTGGACTGACAGACGACGCAAGCTTTGCTGACATTAAGGCGGCCTACCGGAAGTTGAGTATGCAATATCATCCGGACAAGGTAGCCCACCTTGGAGCGGAGTTTAAAAAAATAGCTGAAGAAAAAATGAAAGAGATCAATAATGCCTATGAATTTATGAAAAAAAAATTCGCCCAATAAAAATGACTTGCATACCTGCAGTTGGAAAAGAGCCGCTTTTTTGCTAAAAGGTTTTATGGTTCCTAAGGACACTCAGGTAAATTGTTCGCCAGCGTAAGGAATCATCTTCTCTCCTGCTTTGGAAAGGATATTGACCCAACAAGAGAAGGAGGCATATAAGATTTAAGGAAAGTTTCAAAATCGAGAGAGCAATAAAATCAAAAAAAAACTGGAGGAAAAATGGCCATTTCAAAAAAAATGAATGAGTTTGCCAAGAGTGCTTCCTGGATCCGCAAGATGTTTGAAGAGGGTGCCAGACTGAAGGCTGAATTTGGGGCTGAAAATATTTTTGACTTCAGCCTCGGCAACCCGGATCTGCCCCCTCCCCCGGAATTTCAGAAAACACTGTTACAGCTGGCTGAAAAAGACAGCCCCGGCTCCCATGCCTATATGCCCAACGGCGGTTATCCCTTTGTCAGGGAGGCGGTGTCAGCCCGTATTTCAAGAGAACAGGGAGTGAACCTTTCTGCCAATGAAATGCTGATGACCTGTGGCGCAGCCGGCGGGCTTAATGTAACCCTGAAAGCCCTGCTTGACCCGGGAGACGAGGTCATTATCCTGGCACCGTTTTTTGTGGAGTATAAATTTTACATCGACAATCATGGGGGAGTCAGCAGGGTTGTGAGCACGGACGACAATTTTGATTTAAATTTAGAGGCAATTACTGCAGCTCTCAATGAAAAAACTAAGGCAATAATCATCAACAGCCCCAACAACCCGACAGGACAGATCTACCCGAAAGAGTCCCTGGCGGAATTGGGCAGGGCCATGGCTGCAGCCTCCCAGAGGTTTTCAAGCACAATCTTTCTTGTCGCAGATGAACCCTACAGGAAGATAGTGTTTGATAACAATGAAGTGCCGAGTATCATGCAGGCTTATGAGAACAGCATAGTGGTGTCCTCCTATTCAAAGGACCTGTCACTGCCCGGTGAAAGAATCGGCTATATAGCACTTCATCCTCAAATTGCCGAAAAAGCGTCTCTGACAGAGGCATTGACCCTGGCAAACCGCATTTTGGGTTTTGTTAATGCCCCGGCTCTTATGCAGCGGGTTGTGGCTGAGTTGCAGGGTGCATCAGTTGACAACACTATTTATACAAGGCGGCGGGAAAAATTTTGCAAAATTCTTGCAGACGCAGGCTACGAATTTATGCCGCCCAAGGGCGCTTTCTATATCTTTCCTAAATCCCCCATAGCTGATGATGCAGAGTTTGTCGGCAAACTGCGGGAACAGAAGATCCTCGCCGTGCCCGGCAGGGGCTTCGGGACCCCTGGATACTTCAGGCTGGCGTTTTGCGTTGATGATGCTGTAATAGAACGATCGGCAGGAGCTTTTCAGAAGGCCTTGGCAGGTGTCAGGTAAGGATGCGGCATGGCTTATTTATGATGAGCTTCGCATACGAGAGTATAGCGCACATCAGTCTTTCTGCAGAATCGGCAACCCCAACATGTGAATTTTCCGGGTTAGCAGCCTGCCAGTTTACTGATAAAATCACAGAGTTCACAGGCCATGGTATCAATCTGATTCTCATCTTCACCTTCGACCATGACCCTGATAACCGGTTCAGTTCCAGATGGGCGCACCAGAATGCGCCCCGTGGCGCCGAGATTTTTTTCCATGCTGGCAATTTTGTCTGAAAATCCTGCAATTTCCTCCACGGCAATCCTTTTTTCAGTGCGGACATTTTTCAGCACCTGGGGAAAGGGTTCCATTATCTGCGTCATCTCGGAGAGGGCTTGTTCCTTTTTCTTCATGGCGATAAGGAGTTGCAGGGCCCCCAGTATACCGTCGCCTGTTGTGTTATGCTTGAGAAAGATGAGATGTCCTGACTGCTCTCCCCCGAAATTGTATGCGTTTCGCCGCATTTCTTCTACAACATAACGATCACCGACCTGGGTCCGGATAAGTTTTCCCCCCATGCGCTGCATGGCATGTTCCAACCCAAGGTTGCTCATAACGGTTGCCACCAATGTGTTTTTAGCAAGTTTTTGGCGCTGAAGCATTTCTGCTGCGCAAATAGCCATTATCTGGTCGCCATCAACAATTTTACCCTTCTCGTCAGCTACGATGAGCCGATCGCCATCACCATCAAGTGCGATACCAAGATCAGCACCTTCCTTGCGGACCAGTTCCGCCATAATATCTGGATAGAGAGCTCCACATTCTTGATTAATATTCTTGCCGTCGGGCTTCACCCCGATGCTGGTAACCCTGGCCCCAAGTTCTTCGAAAACATGAGGTGCCACGCCATAGGTGGCGCCGTGGGCACAGTCAAGCACGATGCGTATGCCGTCCAGGGTGTAGCGTTTCGGAAAGGTGTTTTTCAGGAAAACTATATAGCGGCCCCTGGCATCATCAATACGGACAGCCTTGCCGACCTCTTCTGCCACGGGTCGTAACGAGTCGATTTTTTTTGAAAATATGAGATCTTCAATAATGATTTCTTCTTCATCCGGCAGTTTAAAACCGTGCCTGGAAAATATCTTGATGCCATTATCCTGGAATGGATTATGAGAAGCTGAAATAACAACACCGGCATCAGCACGCATGCTGGTTGTGATAAAGGCAATCCCGGGAGTCGGCAGAGGGCCGACGAGGAGCACATTTACCCCCATGGAACAGATGCCGGAGGCCAGTGCGTTCTCGATCATGTAGCCTGAGAGCCGGGTGTCCTTGCCGATAACTATACGCGGGTTATGATCCTTGTCCGGCACCTGCTTTTTGACCAGAAAGGCGATTGCCCTACCGAGCTGCATGGCTATTTCGGTGGTCATGGGATAGGTATTAGCAACCCCACGGACACCGTCTGTCCCAAAAAGTTTTCTCATGGCTTGATCTTGAGCGGCCTGGTTTGGCTGATTTTCAGGGTTACAGTTTCCGGTTTTATTGCAATAATCTTTACTTTTGGAGGAGTCTCGACGAGAACTTTCAGCTCAAAGCTTCCGGCCTGCAGTGTTTCAGGTGAGATTTCGGCATGAAAAAGGCCCCTGATATCTTTAGTTGCCTGGGCCATTTTCAGAGGAATTTCAGCGGTTATGGAGATCGTTGGAGGCAGGAGCTGGTAAATTTGACCTGTTTGTGTTTCTGCATCACTTTTAATTTCTACCTGGATGTCAGCAAATTCCATTTCCTGGTTCAATTCAACAATATTTAAGCGGACAGCGACCACCGGCTCACCAATAAGGTCAGCTAGTGCGGGTTTTAAGGCAAGAGGAACCTGTTTCACTGCAGATCCGTTCAGGCCATTAATGTCAATGGGGCTGGTACGAAGATCCTGTTCAGCTCCCAGTATGGATTGCGGTCCGCTGATTTCAAGGGTCGGAGGATCCGCTGTCACCGTCTGCAGCTTGTAACTGTTATGAACCTTGCCGACAAGTATGGGCTTGATCGGCAGTTCTTTTTGTATCAAACGATCAAGCAGAAGGGTAATGGTCGGCGGCTGCACCCGCAGTATGCTTAAGCCACGGGGAAGTTTAATGGAATCAAGGTGATTCTGGATAACAACTGTACCGGGCGAGGCCTTTGAAAGATCGATAGTCCTGCTGATATGCTGCGAGGTCATGCCGCGGATGAGACTGCGCTGTCCGCTGATTGTCACTTCCAGCTGCTTTTTGAACTGGTTCGAAATAACAAGATCACGCGGCAGGTTGACAATTTCGACAGGGATGGTGACGTTCATATCCACTTTGTCCTCCCCAACCACAAAATACCAGAGAAAAAGGGCAAAGAGCAGGGAGACCAGTTTCAGCACCCAGTTTTTAGGCCTCCGAACTGAAGAGAAGTTATCTATTATTTTGCGAACCAGTTTTTCCATAGGTGAGGCTGGTAATCCTTCGGTATAAAAATTTCTTCAAGTTTATTTAATAAAACCGTTTCATCAGAAACAGTGGTAATGGAGCCATGCTGGACAAGAGAGATTTCCTGGGTCTCTTCTGAAATAACCACGATGACGGCATCGGTTTCCTCTGAAAGACCAATGGCGGCACGGTGCCTGGTGCCGTAGCGCTTGTTTATATATGGATTTTTGGTCAAAGGCAGGAGGCAGCCGGCAGTCTGAATGCGGTTGTTATAGATGATGACACCACCGTCATGCAGGGGCGATGACGGAAGAAAAAGGCTTACCAGCAACTCAGTTGTGAGATTGGCGTTCACCTTGTGTCCGGATTCAATATAATCCCGCAAACCGGTTTCCCGTTCAATGACAATAAGGGCACCGATTCTCCGCCTGGAAAGGTAGCGCGCACTCGCCACTACAACCTGAATGGTGTTTTGCAGTGCATCGTCATAGGTTTTGGAGAACGGTGTTTTACCGACCTGCGTGAGAGCCCGCCTGATATCCCCTTGAAAAACAATTATGATGATGAGAAAGATGGAACTCAGCAGGGTCCTGAGCAGCCAGTAAAGAGTAAGCAGTTCAAGCTCCCTGGCGCCGAAATAAATGACGATGAGAACAGCAATACCAATCAGCATCTGCACAGCCCGTGTTCCCCTGATGAGAAGTATGGTGCGGTAGATGATGAAAGATACCAGCAGAATATCAACTATATCCTGCCAGCGTAAAAATTGAATTACATCTCCCATAAGTGTTTCACTGAATTGTTACAGTATGGCAAGCATGTTTTTGAGAAAGAATTGCCTAAAACTGACTTAATACTTCATAGATAAAACAGCTATCAATACTAATTAAAACAACTTATTAGGAAATTTTACAAGAGAAGAAAAATTTTTTTTAAAAATAATGGTAAAAAATCCTCCTCTGGCACTTTTGCTTCACTGAATACACTGTGTTAGGATATCCATCAAAATGGTATTTTTCACAGCAGGTGAGCAATAAATTGCAAATAAGTCATGTCGGTTGTCTGCTGGGAAATGTTCAGGAGGAATAGGTATGCTCTATGATTTGATCCGGAAAACAAGGAGTTTCAGGCGTTTTGTTGAAGAGGAGCCAATAGCAATGGAGACCCTGAGATATCTCGTTGATCTGGCACGCCTGGGAGGATCTGCCAGAAACGTGCAGCCGTTAAAATATGTGCTTGTAAATACTCCTGCGGTTAGGGCAAAAATATTTCCGCATCTTGGCTGGGCAGGTTATTTAAAAGAATGGAGCGGACCAAAAGAAGGGGAAAGGCCTGCAGCGTATATAGTCTGCCTCCTTGACACTCGTTTGAGCAAAGAGGCTGACTGTGATCTTGGCATAGCAACCCAGAATCTATTGCTTGGCGCTGCTGAAAAGGGCCTGGGCGGCTGCCGCATCGCTTCGCTTTCGCCCAGGTTGCGTGATGTGTTGGAGCTCGATGACCATTTGCAGGTTCTCCTGGTTATAGCATTGGGCAAACCTGCTGAAACGGTCTCTCTCAATGAACAGGGACCAGATGCGGATATCAAGTACTGGCGCGATGCTGCCCAGGTACACCATGTGCCAAAGCGATCTTTGCAGGATATTATCGCAGGTGAATATGATTAGGGTGCGTATTCCCCACGCTTTAAAGTCTGCGCTTATCTGCAGGGTGATCAGCACCCTTGACAGCAGGGCATAAGTGAGCGAATTTGATTAATAAAGATTCGTGCGTCATGATAGTACAGGCAGATCACGCTGTGCGGGTGCAAGTAGCTGCCGGGAAGCTCCAACGTAAGGTATAAACATTACAGGTCTCCTCCCCAGAGAGCTTCCGCCAACCCCGATGTTCTTTTGATTCGGCGTTTTACAGCAGAGACAAATATTGATTTTCTGCCCCAGATCTCCACCTTTTCTCTGCTTCTGGTTATGGCTGTGTAAAGCAGTTCCCTTGTCAGGAGCGGGGAGTCCCGGTCCGGCAGGATGAGCAGCACCCGGTTAAATTCAGACCCCTGACTCTTGTGCACGGTCAGGGCAAAAACTGTTTCATGGCCAG
>JAHEID010000052.1 GCA_024639555.1 Deltaproteobacteria bacterium | reverse complement strand
AGCCGCATATCGAGTGCGACCTGGTCGTTCCGACTCCGGGCCGTGTGGAGTTTCTCCCCTGCCTGGCCCACTTTTTCCACCAGGGTTTTCTCAATATTCATATGGATGTCTTCCAGTTCCGGCCGGAAGACAAAACTATTGCCTTCAATTTCAGATTCGATCTCCGTCAGCCCACCCAGTATCTGCTTAAGCTCAGCCCCGCTGAGCAGCCCGACCTTGGCAAGCATTTTGGCATGGGCCTTACTGCCGGCAATATCATACCGGTAGAGCCGCATGTCAAAATGGACTGATGCACTGAAAGTTTCAGCTGCCGGTGCGGTCTTTTCTGCAAACCGGCCACCCCACGGTTTATCTGTTCCTGATTTTGATTTCATTTTTTCTTTAAGGCTGCAATCTGTAAACGCAGAGCATTGAGCTTGATAAAACCTGCTGCATCGGCCTGGTTATAAACCTCATCCTCTTCAAAAGTTGCAAAACTTTCCTGGTACAGCGACTGATCAGACTTGCGTCCCACCGGCATACAGTTTCCCTTGTACAACTTGAGCCTGACGGTGCCGCTCACTGTTGCCTGGGCCTCATCCATGGTTTTCTGCAACAGTTGCATTTCAGGAGAAAACCAGAAACCATTATAGACCAGTTCTGAATAACGGGCCACCAGGCTGTCCCGGATACGCATAACCTCCCGGTCCATGGTGATTGTCTCAAGGTCCCGGTGGGCTGTGCGCAGGATGGTGCCGCCTGGTGTTTCGTATACCCCGCGAGACTTCATACCGACAAAACGATTCTCCACCATATCAAGCCGTCCGATACCGTTGTCACCGCCCAACCTGTTCAACTCCTGGAATAGGTCTCCCGGCGAAAGATTCCTGCCGTTGATGGCCACAGGATTACCCTGCACAAAAGCAAGCTCGACATAGGTTGGGGTATCCGGAGCATCCTCAGGAGCTGTCGTCATTTTGAACATGGAGGGAGCCGGTTCATTCCAGGGATCTTCGAGAATGCCGCCTTCAAAGCTGATATGCAGCAGGTTCTCATCCGAACTGTAGGGCTTCTCCCTGGTCACCGGCACGGGTATATGATGCTCCTCGGCATAGCTTATCAGCCGGGTCCTTGAATTCAAATCCCATATGCGCCAAGGCGCGATGATCTTCAGGTGGGGATTCAAGGCCATATAGGTCAATTCGAAACGCACCTGGTCGTTTCCCTTGCCTGTGGCGCCGTGGCTGACCGCATCAGCCCCTTCAGCTTCGGCCGCCTTGACCTGTTTCATGGCAATTAGCGGCCGGGCCAGAGATGTTCCAAGGAGATAGGAGCCCTCATAAATGGCATTGGCCCGAAAGGCTGGAAAAATAAAATCTCTGGCAAAGGTCTCTTTCAGGTCCTCGATGACCACCTTTTCAGCACCTGTTGCCATCCCCTTTTCCCGGACCGCTTTCCAGTCTTCATCCTGGCCCAGATCAGCTGCAAAGGCCACAACCGGGCACTGGTAATTTTCCTGAAGCCATTTCAGGATGACCGAGGTGTCAAGGCCTCCTGAATAGGCAAGAACTATCTTTTTAACTGTCATGAATAATCACCTGGAAAGTCATTAACTTCAAATATTACTTACAAAAACATTTTCCTTAAAAAAATCGCAGCGCCGGAAATTACCCTCTCTAGAGAATTCTAAAAAATCTTCTTTTTTCATATATTGCCGTTTCACCCAGCCGATCAGTTTTTCAAGGCTTGGCAAAACACTTACTAGACAATATGTTTCTCTAAGATCGCCTTATGTATATGAAGCTTATTTCCCGCCTGGTCAATCGCAACACATTGCGGTCCTTCCAAAACCTCTTCTGATATCTCTTCTCCGCGGTGGGCGGGCAGACAGTGCAGCACGATGCAGTCCGGCTTGGCATGGCTTAAAAGTTCTCCATCCACCTGAAAGCCCTGAAACACCTGCAATCGTTTCTGCTCTTCGCTTTCCTGGCCCATGCTGGCCCAGACATCTGTGTTGATAACATCAGCCCCCTGGACAGCTGCAACAGGATCACGCACCACGGTGATCCGGCCGCCCGCCTCCTGCTGGGCCTCCTGCAAAATATCCGCCTGGGGCTCATAACCCTGCGGGCAGGCAAGAACCAGTTCGAAACCCATTCTGGCTGCTGCCTGCACCCAGGAGTTGGCCATATTGTTTCCATCCCCGACCCAGACGACTTTCAGGTCCTTCAGCTGCCCTTTCTTTTCAATAACCGTCATCACGTCGCTTAATACCTGGCAGGGATGATAGAGGTCTGTCAGGGCATTAATCACCGGGATCGTTGCGTTGCGGGCAAGTTCGGTCACCACTTCCTGGCCAAAAGTACGGACCACCAGACCATCCACATAGCGTGACATCACCAGGGCCGTATCCTTTAACGGCTCACTCCTGGCAAGTTGTGTCTCTTTTGCAGACAGAAAGATGACCTGGCCTCCCAGGCCATACATGGCTGCCTCGAAGGAAACCCTGGTCCGGGTCGAAGCCTTTTCAAATATAAGTGCAATGGTTTTGCCGGCCAGCTGCGTATGACGTATGGAGGCAGCAGCTTCCTGTTTCAGGACGATAGCCCTGTCAATGTACGCAAACAGCTCGTCCCCGGTAAAGTCGCTGAGCCGTAATAAATGTATTGCCATGGTCCTGCTCTCAGAAATAGTTAAGGCCCAATTCCCGTCTTAATAGGTTCATAGTAAAGACGGACAAATTGAGCCAAATTGAAAAATTTACTAGATGGCAGTGGTATTTAAAAGTTTTTTTTACCCGTAAATGGAATTTATATCAATATGTTTTTGCGGCAACTCCTGCCGGAATCAGGCATTTCAGGGTTGATTACAGAAAAAGTCAGGCAAGCTCGGATAGAACCCGGTCAACCGCATTAACCAGAATATCTATCTCATCCCGGCTGACAACCAGTGGCGGAATAAAGCGCAGCACCGCATTACCGGCAAAGTTGATGAGTACGCCCCGCTCAAAAAGCTTCTGCACAATGGTTTGCCCCTGCTCGATCCCGGCCTGTGTAAGAACCAGGCCCTGGATTAACCCCAAACCCCTCTGTCCCAGGGCAAATTTCGGGTACTTGGCTGCCAGGCCTGATAATTTTTCAGCAAGGTACTCGCCTTTACTGCGCACCTCGGCAAAAAAACCGTCAGCCAGCATAACCTTCATTGTGGCCACAGCAGCTGCGGCTGCCACAGGGTTGCCGCCAAAGGTGGAGGCATGGGACCCGACCGTAAAAGACGCTGCAATCTTATCAGTCGTCAACATGGCCCCTATGGGCAACCCATTGGCCAGGGCCTTGGCCGAGGTAAGGATATCCGGAACAACTCCCAGCTGTTCATAGGCGAACAGGGTGCCGGTCCTGCCAATACCTGTCTGCACCTCGTCAAAAATAAGGAGAAGGCTGTTGCCGTCGCAGAGCCGGCGAATTTTTTCCAGGTATTCTTTCTCCAACGGCCGCACCCCGCTTTCTCCCTGCAGAGGTTCGCAGAGAATCGCGCAGGTCCGAGGGGAAATAAGCTCTTCCAGGGCAGCTATATCGCCGAATTCTGCATGCAGAAAGCCGGCAGGCAGGGGTTCAAAGCCCTGGTGGAATTTCGGCTGCCCGGTGGCGGCTACCGTGGCCAGGGTCCGACCGTGGAAGGACCCTGCAAGCGAGATGATCTCAAACCGATCCTCGCCGCTGTATTTCCGTGCCAGTTTTATGGCAGCTTCGTTTGCCTCTGCCCCGCTGTTACCGAAAAAAACGCGGTCGGCAAAAGAATGTGCCGCCAGGAGTTCGGCAAGCTCTGTTTGGGGCTGGGTGTGAAAGAGGTTTGAAACATGGACCAATTTGGCGGCCTGCTCGCAGATTGCCCTGGTAACCTCGGGATGGCAATGTCCCAGGCTGCAGACAGCTATTCCCGCAAGAAAATCCAGATACTTTTGGCCGTCTGCATCTTCCAGCACACACCCCTGTCCCTTCACAAAAACGGTTGGAAACCTGTTGTACGTTGCGATAAACACCTGATTGCTCCTTGCTATCCAACTGCTGTTACCCCCGCTCATAACACTATCTCCGTGCCGACCCCCTCGTGGGTGAACATTTCCAGCAGGATTGCGTGCTCCACCCGTCCATCAATGATATGGGTCTTGGTAACTCCTGCTGTCAGAGCCGATTGGCAACACTTGACCTTGGGGATCATGCCGCCTGCTATGGCACCAGATACCAGGAGTTCGTCCGCTTCCTGGCTGCTCAATGACCCCACCAGCCTGGAATCCTTATCAAGCACACCCTCAACATCAGTGAGCAGGATAAGCTTTGCGGCCTTGAGATGGCCTGCGACTGCCCCGGCTACCAGGTCAGCGTTGATGTTGTATGAGAAATTGTCCTCGCCTACTCCCACCGGCGCTATAACAGGGATAAAATCCTGTACCTCTATGGTCTGCAGGATATCAGGGTTAACCTTTGTCACTTCTCCCACCCGGCCAAGATCGATCAACTCGGGGGGGGCATCTTCTGCCTGGCTTTTCTGGATTGTCATCTTCCTGGCCCTGATCAGGTCACCGTCTCTGCCTGACAGACCGACAGCCTTGCCACCATGGTGGTTAATCAATCCTACTATCTCCTTGTTGACCTTGCCCACCAGCACCATTTCCACGACATCCATGGTTTCGGTATCGGTTACCCGCATACCCTCAACATAGCTGGGCTTGATCTGCATCCTGTCCAGGACCTTGTTGATCTGGGGCCCTCCGCCATGTACGATCACGGGATTTATGCCGATATATTTCATCAGGATGATATCCAGGGCGAAGTTCTTTTTCAATTCCTCGTCCACCATGGCATGGCCGCCATATTTGATCACCACTGTCTTATTGTAGAATGCCCTGATGTATGGCAGGGATTCTATTAAAATTTTTGCCTTTTCTATGGATTCTTTCATTGTGCTCACCGTGCAATCCGGAACAGTTATGGTTCTATTTAATATTAGCCAACCATCTTAATGATTCCTTGATGTTATGTAAAGGTCTCTTTGCTTTCAACCACCTCTGCCGGCACTTTACAATCTCTTCAACAAAAAGTATGTTTACAGATTGGACTCAGAATCATTCAGCAAGAATGTTATTTTTAAAAAAACCACATAAAATCTAACGAGTAGGCATACCAGTATGCGTTTGTTAACCCTTTTCATAAGCCTCATCTTTACTTTCTGCTGGGCTTCCGGGGCCATGAGCCAGGAAGAAGCGAAGAGTACCACACCCATCCAGATCGAAGCCGACCGCATGGAGACATCCCAGGAGGATGGTGACGTTTTATTTTCCGGAAATGTCCAGGCGAACCAGGGCGACCTCAATATCCATGCAGACGAGATGACAGTGCTGTATTCCAAGGCCGGCTTCCAGACAGATGCTTCTGCGGATACAGCTGAGAATCTGACACGGAAAATTGAAAAAATCATGGCAAAGGGTAATGTTAAAATTGTTCAGGGCAATTGGGTTGCTGCCGGAGAGAGCATGGATTTCAATGCCGATGACAGAATTGTCATCCTTGCTGGAAATGCCAAGGTCTGGCAGGACCAGAACATGGTCAGTGGAGAAAAAATCGTCCTGTACCTTGATGAGGGAAAAAGCGTCGTGGAAAGGAGTTCCCATGAGGGCGAAAGGGTCAAGGCATTTATCTACCCGTCTTCACAGGAAGAAAAGGAACCCGAAAATCCTTAGGACTAGTAAAAGCTCTTGCAGCGGAGACAGTATGGCACTTTTGGAAGCCAGGGAATTAGTAAAGCAATACCATAAGCGCAGAGTAGTTGATGGAGTCAGCCTGCAGGTTGAAAACGGTTCCGTTGTCGGTCTGCTTGGCCCCAACGGTGCAGGTAAAACTACCTCGTTTTATATGATTGCCGGCTTTGTAAGGCCTACCTCAGGCAGAGTGCTCCTCGCTGATGAGGATATCACCGGTTTGCCAATCCATAAACGGGCCAAAAGGGGAATATCTTATCTTGCTCAGGAACCATCTGTATTTAAGAAACTTACCGTGGAGGAAAATATCAGGATCGTGCTTGAGCCCCTGGGCCTGGAGAATGATGAAATCGACTACCGGATAAACAGCCTCCTCGAAGATATGAAAATTCAAGCACTTGCCGGAAACAAGGCCAATACCCTTTCCGGTGGCGAAAGACGTCGCGTCGAAATCATGCGGGCCCTGGCCATTAAGCCGCATTTCATTTTACTTGATGAACCCTTTGCAGGCATCGACCCTCTCTCAGTTGCAGACCTGCAGCAGATAATTATCGAACTCAAAAACAAAGGGCTGGGGGTTCTCATTTCAGACCATAATGTGCGTGAGACCCTGTCTGTCTGCGATCATGCCTATATAATCAGCAAAGGCAAAATTTTTACCAGCGGCACCGCTGCGGAAATAGTCAAAAATGAAGAGGCCAGAAAAATCTATTTGGGAGAAAATTTCGCAATATGATATAATAGGGTTGCATGCAAAAAAAGTACCAATAATTTTATTTTTGCATTAAGTTATTAATTTAGTTTCTTGATAAAAATGATTTTCATGAAAAACAATACGTTTCAACGTAGTGCGAATTCAGAAAAAGGCTACTGCCGGTTATGTCCCTTGCTTTAAAACAGCAGCTCAAATTAACGCAGCAACTGCTGATGACCCCCCAGCTTCAGCAGGCTATCAAACTGTTGCAGCTTTCGAGGCTTGAGCTTGCTGACACTATCCGCCAGGAAATTGAACAGAATCCTCTGCTTGAGGAGATCAGCCCGGGTGATGCTGATTATGAAAGCAGCGAGAACTCTCTGTCTGCAACAGAAGAAACCCCTGACACGCCGGAGCCGGAAAAAACCGGTGAAGTCAACATGGACGATGTTTCCTCCATGCAGGAAATAAACTGGGAAGATGATTATGCCAATTATTATGATGCCGGGTTTTCATTCTCCAAAGAAACTCCGGAGCGCAACCGCTTAACCCAGATTGATTTTCTCACCAAAGAAACAAATCTCCAGTCGCATCTCCAATGGCAGCTTTCGCATACGGAACTAACTGATATACTTGAGGAAGCCTGTCTTTTCGTTATCGGCAATTTGAACCAGAACGGCTTTCTCGAGGTGACCATTGGGGACATCACGCGAGAAATTGACTGCGAAGAAGATAATGCAACCCATGCCATTACTATAATCCAGAATATGGATCCACCCGGTGTGGCAGCTACCAATGTTCAGGAGTCATTACTGCTGCAGTTAAAACGGTTAGATCTCGAAGAATCCCTGGCCGCGGAAATAATCAAGGAGCATCTGCACAGTCTGGAACTGAAAAATTATGGGGACATTGCCAGGGCCAGCAAGAGACCGATTAAGGAAGTGCTGGCCGCCATAGAAATTATCACCCGCCTCAATCCCTTTCCCGGAGAGCTATATGCTGAACGTGATGTACATTATATCATTCCGGATGTATTCGTCCACAAAGTAGGGGATGATTACCTAATAGTTTTAAACGATGAGGGATTGCCTCGTTTGAAAGTATCTTCCGCATACGAGGAAATTGTTGCTGGTGATGCAAACGCTTCAGCAGAGACCAAGGTCTACATCAAGGAAAAACTTCGGGATGCGATGTGGCTCATCAAAAGTATGCAGCAGCGGCAACGCACGATATACAAGGTAGTGGATAGTTTGCTCAAATTCCAGAAAGATTTCTTTGAAAAGGGAGTTCAACACCTGAGGCCTCTTGTCCTGCGCGATGTAGCTGAAGACATTGGGATGCACGAATCAACAGTCAGCCGCGTGACCAACAACAAGTACATGCATACCCCGCAAGGCATCTTTGAGCTCAAATACTTCTTTTCCACCGCCCTTCCCCAGCAAAAAGGGGATGCTTTGGCAGCAGAGAGCATCAGGCAGCGCATTAAAAATATGATTAAAAGTGAGCCGCCTGAAAAACCGCTGACTGACAACGCCATTTCCAAGACCCTGGCCCAGAAAAACATCAAGGTCGCCCGCCGTACGGTTGCCAAGTACCGGGAACAACTGGGGATTTTGCCTGTCAAACACAGGCGCCAACCAAAAATGTAAGCCTCCTGCCTTAATCCAATAGCCGTTGACGACACCCTTATGCACGAAAGAGCCCGGCACCAATAGTATCCTCTGCCGGGCGGGCTTCAGGTTAATCTGCATTTTTATCGTCAACAAACATGCAACTCCTCATCAGTACGGCAATTGGCCTGGCTAAAGCAATTATTCTTTCAAGGATTGAAGCTCCCTGCGGCAGAAATGCACCCTTTCAGGGCACTCTTCTTAGTACCCCCTTGAGGGGTAACTACGAGACTACGGGGAATGCACTCACTGTTCCTGTTCATGTGCTAAAGAGGACTGACCGACATCCTGCCCTTTCCAGCCCTGATACCTTGAGGATGGAGCCGTTGTCTATTTTTATTGATCTGAAATCCTTAATCTCCAGCTCCTGAAAATAAAGAACGAGGCAGCGTAGAACAATAAGATGGCTCACCAGCAGCAGATTTTGCGTCTGCTCTCCTGCCAATAACCGGTTCATGGCAACTACTGCCCTTTTTTGCACCTGCTCAAGAGTTTCACACCCTGGCTGGTTAAACGATTGGGGTGTAGAAAGCCAGGTAGGGTATTGCGCACCATATTGTTGCCTGATCTCATCCTTTGTCAAGCCGTCCCAGTGTGGGATTTTGATTTCATCGAGTTCTGCAAGGCTAGAGACAGATATATTGAACAGCGATCCAAGGATTTCAGCTGACTGAACGGTCCGTTTTGTCGGGCCACAATATATGGCTGCAATATTTTCATCGCGCAAACGCTCTCCCACCTGACGCATCTGCCCGATGCCTGCGGCATGGAGTTTTTCGCTGGTTCTGCCGGCAAAGCGGTTTTCCAAATTGGCAGGGGTGATGCCGTGGCGGACGAGGTAGATTGTTGGCATGCTTAGACGTGCGTAAAACTTTATTGTTACAAGGTATACGGTTTGCGACTTATGCAACTCGACTTCTTTATTGAAAAATGAAAATTGAAAAATGAAAATTTATGGTAGAAAATCTTCGATCTTCGATCTTCAATTTTCAATGTCAATTACTGCTCCCTTATCAAATTCAACAACTCCTCAACTGAAATTCTGCTGTTTATTCCAGTTTCAGCAAGGAGGCTGTTTGCCAGATCCCTTTTTTCCTGGTGCAGCCTGACAATCTTTTCTTCAATTGTATACTTGCTGATAAGCCTGTAAATGGTCACAGGACGTACCTGGCCGATCCTGTGAGCCCGGTCTGACGCCTGGTCCTCCACAGCCGGATTCCACCAGGGATCCATGTGAATGACATAATCTGCAGCGGTCAGGTTGAGACCCAGCCCGCCTGCCTTGAGGCTGATGAGGAACAGGTCTCCCTGGCCCGCCTGAAAGGCCTCCACTTCCTTTTGCCGCTGCCTCACGGGTGTCCCCCCATCGAGATAGCGGTACTCTATCTTTTTTTTGTCGAGAAATGAGCGGATAATCCGTAAATGACCGACAAATTGGCTGAATACAAGGGCTTTATGCCTGTTCTCCAGCAATTCATCAACCACCTTCTCAAAAAGAAGCAGTTTTGAACTTTCGATGTCAGTTTCAGGCATAACCAGTTTCGGGTTGCAGCAGGCTCTGCGCAGCTTCATGATCTCGGCAAGGATTTTGACAGTATATACCTTACCATTGTTCTTTACGGCAGATACTCCGTTTGTAATTTTTCTTTTTCCCGGGCTTGCAGGCAGGTTCTTGTCAACTGTAAGGTTTTTCAGGGCCTGGCGGCGCATAGCCTCATATAATGCAAGCTCATCATCATTCATTTCCACCTGCAGGGTGATTTCCGTACGTGGCGGCAGCTCCTCCAGTACCTGTGCCTTGCTGCGCCTCAATATGAAAGGCCGGATAAGCTTCTTCAGCTTTCTCCTGGCTGCCTGGTCCCCGTGACGCTCAATGGGGATGGCAAAGCGTTGATTAAAACTTTCCAGTGAACCCAAAAGGCCCGGTATAATGAAATTAAAAAGGTTCCATAACTCACCGAGATGGTTTTCAATCGGTGTCCCGGTGGTCAGAAGCTTAAATCTTCCATTAAGCGACATTGCAGCCCGAGAACGCTTGGTTTCCATATTTTTTATGGCCTGTGCCTCATCAAGGACAATGACCCGCCAGTCTATTCCGGCCAGGAGCTTTGCCTCCTGCTGCAGGAGGGTATAGCTTGTCACCAGGACATCAAATTCCTTCAGGGACCGGACCAGCTTCTTCCTGTTCCTGTTACCCAACTGGTGCATGTTCAGGGTCGGGGCAAAACGGTTGGCCTCCAGCAGCCAATTCATACAAACCGAGGTTGGTGCGACCACAAGTATTGGCCCGTTAGAGGTCTTTTCCAGGATAATTGCCAGAGCCTGCAATGTTTTACCCAGCCCCATGTCATCTGCCAGACAGGCGCCTCCTCCCCAGTGTGCCAACCTCGAAAGCCATTTATAGCCCTCGACCTGGTAATCCCGCAAATCAGCCTGTAACGTGGAGGGCACCTTGGGGTCCAGTAACTGTGCCTCCCTGATCAACTGCAATTGCGCCGTCCATGTCTCATCGGCTTCCAGGCTGCCAATGTCTTGGATTATTTCTTCCAGGGCCATAGCTGCCAGGGGATGTATCCGCAATGACCGGTCAGCAGTGTCCTGCTTGGCAGATAAATCTACAATTGAGGAAAAATTATCCAGGCGGCGGCGGAACTCATCGGTCAGTGCAAGAAACTCTCCATTGCCCAAAGGCAGAAACCTGCCGGAATTCCTGCGTGCCAGTTCCACAAGTTTTTTCATATCAATGACCAGGGATTCGTCAATGGACAGGGATCCGGTCATTGTAAACCATGAAACCCCCCTGCTGCCCTTCATTCTGTGCACCTGCAGACTGAGCTTTTCCAGGGATGCGAGCTGCCGCACTGCAACTCGTTCGCCCTCCGGCCATTCAATTACCACCTTATCCATAATCTCACGAAGCTCCAGCAATACCTCCAGGCAGCCATCCGTCTCCTGCAGCAGCCACTCCCGGCCTCTTCCTTCAACTTCCGTCAGGGTCGGGCATGCTTCCTCAACCATTCTGGCCTTTTCTTCCTCCCGAACCAGATCCCTCCTGGTCTGAAGCCTCTGGCCGTCAACTTCAGCCATAACATTTTCAGCGCCCTGTCCAGGCTTTAGATACGGACCTTTGGGACCAAAAGGCTTTACAAACATAGCCATCTTGAAACCTTCACCCAGGGGGATAAGCTGTATGTAAATCTGCGTACTGGCAGCAACCCCTTTCATGATGTCTGTTTTGCCGTTTAAAATGTTTATTGCCTTATTGTCAACGGCAATGGCCGAATGCACCGTCATGAAAGAGGAAAGATTACCCACGGCAGCCATGACCTGATTGCTGTATGTTGCGGGAACCCGTAATCCATTACGGGATATTATTCTGGCGATGTCCTTATGTTTTTTAGTCACCTCTATAATTTTGAAACGGGTGGGTGTTTCCCTGATAACCGAGATGCCTTCCTGGGAAAAGTCCTTTAAAAGCTTGACATGCAGCTGGTCTTCAAATTTTTCGACAAGCAACTCCGGCTCACCCTTGACAAATTCTACTGAAATTTCCGGGGATTCCTCAAGGAAGAGCAGGGGATGGCCCACCATTGCCGGCAAGGTTTGTTTCAGGTCAAAACGGTACGTAATTTTCTGATTATTCTGTTCACGTTTCAATGTTTTGCAGATTCTGCGATCATTATCAGTCAAAAAATCAAGGTTTCTGCCGGAATAGAGTCTGGAAAGTGCTATCGGTCTCCCCTTGCTCCAACCATTTTCAGGACCATACCTCTGTTCCCTGGCCGATATGGTGACCAAACCGTCTTGATACCCAACCAGCCAGATAATTCGGCATTTGCCCGCTATTTTTGCCTGCAGCGGTTCCGAATCCCCGCTGATACTGAGCAGCGCCTTTAGTCTCCGCTTCCAGAGTTCTTCCAGAACTACCGCATCGGCAACAGATGCCATTCCCGTTTTAGTGCCAACCTCTGATGCAAAATCGAGCATTTTCTGATCCTGTTCAACCCTGCCGATCAACTCGGCCAATAGCATGGCAATCCACTGGAATCCATTTTCCCGGGCCCTGCTCCATAGCAGCCTGAGAGTATCATGTCCCTCCGCGTCGGTCGCCGGTACAGGCAGGCTGCCACTCAACCAGAAGCGCAACAGTGCCGCAAATAAAACAGTAATGCTGTTTGTATTAAGGACTGAGGAATCCAGGGAAAGGTCAACTGTACCGCTTTCCTGGGCCGAAAGAAAATGGCCCACCATTTCATAGGACCCCAAAAGCATATTGCCGGACTGCTGCGTACGTACCGTGTCAATGAATTTGCGTACCCTGTCGAAGCAACTTATATCCCCTGTTTTAAGTAATGCCAGTATGAAGAAGAGCCCTGCAATACCTGGGAAAAACATCCGTCGCCTGGACCCGATCCTCTTCAAGTGCTGCAAATCTGCTTCAAACTGCTTCAGGGCCTGCTCATTCATGCCCAGCATGAAATCTATACAGCCTGTCATACCGCTGGCAACAAATGATTCAGGGTATTCCCGCATAAGTTTTCTAACTCCTGGCAGGTTACCGCGCCACAGGAAAAGATCTGCCAGCATGCGGTGAAAAGGCAGCCGCCCTTCTGCCGGAATTGCCCGCAGTGTTTCCTCGCTCCGCAGGTAGGAGAATGGTTTTTCAAGAAGGGACAGGTAATGCAGGGAATAGTTCATCATCTGACCCAGTATATAAAACTGCAAAGAGGGGGCCAATTTCCTCAACCAGTTATCATCAAACGGGTTATTACAGAATCGGACAGCCGGAAAACCTTTGACAAGGTCATCCTCACACTGTTTATCGAGAACAAGCTGCATATTTTCCATGTGTACCATGTCGCTGGTGTACAAACCGATCCGGTATTGACGCATGGCACGCAGGCAACGTTGCCGGCCCTTGGGCTGATATTGAGAAAAGGGAATCTCACCCTGTACAGCTTCGGCCATATCCCTGTAATTTCCAGTTGCAACTGCATCCCTGCTTACAAGTTCAACAAGTTCATCCGGACAGCGGCAGTCGCTGTCAAGCAGTTCAAGGTCCTGCAGTTTTTTGAGAAAAGGACTCAGGGTTGCCGAAGTGAGCCATTCGCCATTAGGGCCTGTTATTCCGGCCCGGCGCAGACAGTTGGCAAAGGTGATGCGGTTAACCGCTTCATAGATTATGGAGGCAAGGTGCAGGAGTGACCTCTCAAAAGATGATAAGGTTTGATAGGCAGCTGGGACGGTTCCTGCTCCTGGTTGTTTTGCTTCTATTATCATGGAAATAATAAGGCCTTGGATTTGAATGCCGGCCTTAGAGTGCTTTTCCTTATATCAACGAGCTTCAGACCATCAGCCGGCAGGCTGTGAAGTAAAATACATCACAATACTTTCGACCAGGTCGGGTATTGTATACTCTGACGGCTGCACATCCACGTGCAAGCCGAATTGCTCAGCAGTTTTTGCCGTTATGGGCCCAATGGTTGCTACAGCAACCCCGGACATGAGCTTCTGCATCTCATCCGGTGTCGTTATATCCAGAAGTCTCACAAAATTCTTTACAGTTGAAGAGCTGGTAAATGTAACCATATCGACACTTTTTTCCTGCAAAGCTCTGCGGAGCTCTTCTTGAAGCTGCTCACCGGCATTGTTTGTAGGTAAAACGTTCTGATAAACAGGGGCAACGGTGACTTCGGCACCGACCCTGCCTAAGGCCTCCGGCAGGGTTTCCCGGGCCTTCAAGGCCCTGGGGATCAGGATGCGCAGGTCTTTGACTCCCGTTTCGGTAAGGCTTTCAGCCAGGCCGTCACCGGTAAATTCCTGCGGCAGAAGATCAGGCCTGATACCCCTGCTGAGCAAAGCTTCCGCGGTTACTCTACCGACTGCGGCTATCTTAGGGCCCTTGAGGTCCCTGACATCCTTGCCCATTTCAAACAAACGCTTGAAGAAATAATCAACAGCATTGATGGAGGTGAACAACAGCCAATGGTAGGTCTCTATTTCTGCCAATGCCCTGTCCAAAATTTCATACGATGCAACAGGTTCGAGCGCTATCGTCGGATATTCAATACATTCGGCCCCGAAATTCTCGAGAAGATTCACCAGCTCACTGGCCTGGTCACGTGTCCTGGTAACCACGACCCGCTTGCTGAACAGCGGTCTTTTTTCATACCAGTTTATGGTCTTCCTCAGGTTGACGACCTCGCCGATCACTACAAGTGACGGTGGTTTAATGTCGTTTTTTCTCACAATCTCGGCAATA
>JAHEID010000171.1 GCA_024639555.1 Deltaproteobacteria bacterium | reverse complement strand
GCTGCCCTGTCAATGCACTCAGTGAAGAAGGGCATAATAAAAAACGGTGCATGCAGTATACTGAGCACGTTATGCATGACTATATTAAAGAGAAATACGGTTTTGAGACTTATGCCTGCGGCCTGTGCCAGAGCTGGGTGCCATGCACAGACAAGATCCCTACCAGCGACGATGTATAAGCATTTTAAAACTCTCGGCTGCGGTGGTTCAGACAAGCGGAGTCGGAGTTTATGCCCTGTATTTAAGGGTGCTTACCTCGTAATTTTTTATGCCCAGCAACCTTGTGAATTGTACAGAAATTGCTCAAAAGCTTGTCTGTCAATCATCAGCAGTCCCGTTGCTGATAATCACCTTCTATCCTGTATACGAAAGCCTATTGAACAGAAAAAGTTTATAATAAAAAAAATTATTGAATAAAAAATCTATGAGTCTTAACCTGAAAAAAAATCCGGTCAGCAACTTTTCCCAGGGGTTCCTCTACCCCTTTAGGGCCGGAAAATTCATAAAAAGCCATCCCGTGCTTTTCAAGTACATCATTGTGCCTTTCCTTATCAACCTCGTAGTTTTAAGTTTAGCTGTCTACTGGGGGCTTTCTTTTTTCAACTCAGTCGTTGTGCACTACATACCGCAGGGTGATGCGTGGTACTGGGTGATTCTCTCCTATTTCCTCTGGACAGTGGCCATTATCGTGACAATGGTCCTGGTCTTTTTCGGTTTTACTGTCACCGGCGCTATCATCTCCTCGCCGTTCAACGACATTCTCTCTGAAAAAACCGAGGAACTGCTTACAGGAATCCACAATGAAGAACCTTTTGTTTTCAAAGTATTTCTCAAGGATGCCATGCATACGGTGATGGACGAAAGCAAGAAGATCATTATCTTTGTTGTCCTCATGGCTTTTCTACTCCCCCTGAACCTGTTTCCGGGCGGTTCCCTGCCCTACTCCATGCTTTCGGTGCTCCTGACTATTTTTTTTCTGGTGGTGGAGTATACCGGTTACGTATTCTACCGAAAACATTTAACTTTCCGTGATCAGCGACGCTTCATCTCTTCTCAGAAGTTTCTGATGCTGGGATTTGGTACCGGTGTTATGGGAGTGCTGGCTGTCCCCTTTCTGCAGTTTTTCTGCATTCCTCTGGGGGTTGTCGGGGCTACCCAGCTTTGGCATGATCTTTCCGGGCGTGAATTACAAAGCCGGTTGAATGATACTGGAAAAACTACCCTTCCATGACAGGGTAAGAAGCCAAAATGTTTCATCTGTTTGAGGCAGAACAAAAATATGCCCGGCACCTCTTGATGAGGATACATCCTGATCCATTGGACGAATCAGTGTAATTGGTATCCCCTCTTTGTAAACAGATCAATTGAAGCATCCACGACATCGGGGTCATAGAGTGTACCGCTCTTCATGGTAATTTCCTCAAAGGCGTCATCAATTCCAAGCGCAGGCCGATACGGACGATGAGATGCCATTGCCTCAATAACATCAGCAACCCCGAGAATTCTTGCTTCAAGGAGAATTTCTTCATCTTTGAGACCGAAAGGATAACCTGAACCATTGAGCCTCTCATGGTGTTGCAGCACGATATCTGCAACAGGCCATTTAAAATCAATCCCTTTCAATATCTCATAACCGGCTTGTGGATGCTGCTTGATCAAGGAAAATTCCGATTCACTGATCTGCCCCGGTTTGCTTAAGATCTCAGCTGGTACAGAAATTTTGCCCAGGTCATGGATGACCCCTGCCATGCGAATACCGTCTATTACCTGTTTGGACAGGCCCATTCCATAGGCTACAGCTCCGGCAATATCAGTCGTGCGGCGCTGATGGCCGGCAGTATAGGCATCCCTTGTCTCAACAGTTCTGGCAATTGCCTGGATTGTGCCGTCAAGGTTCTTGCGCATCTGCTTCATATTATTGCGTAATTCCTCTTCTGCAAGCTTGCGTCCTGTAATATCCTTATAGATTTTAACAACCACAGATGGCTTGCCGTCATCATCCCACGAGACGACCCGGGCGGTACCCTCAAAGTACTTACCGGTTCCATTCTTGTCTTTCATCTTCATTGAACGGCGCCTGACAGTACCGCCATTGCGAAAGGCCTGCCGGGTCAGACATGAAGATGGGTCACAGCAGAGCTCTTTCTTGCCGTACAGGGCTTCACAGCAGGATTTCCCCAAAATATCATGCCCGAAATTCTTCTTTGCCTTCTCATTGGCCCACTGAATTACTAAATTCCTGTCGACAAGTGTCATATGCGCATCAACAGACTCAAGCATAGCCTTATACTGTGCTTCACATTTACGCATACTCTCGCGGGCAGCAAGCCTGGACTCGGCATTTTCCTTCTCCAACTGTTCAATACGCCTGATCAGTTCATAATTCTCCACTTTCTCACTCACAAAAAAGCTCTCCAATTCCAAAATGTTGGCTGTTTTCATAGTTCGTATCCCTTTTAACCAGCAATATATATTGTGCCTGAATCCTGAACTACAGGGCCCTATAATACTTTTTCCTTGATCTCTGTTATCGGAAGTCCTGCAATAGCCGATAAATGGCGGTAATCAAAAGTATCTTCATCAATTATATCTCCTATCCTGGAAAAGGAATTGCGGATGAAGATTCTTCCAGACTGGTTTTCCTGATGCACTCCAAACCGGATCATATTCCGCTCATCATGTGTAAGTCGGCTGATAAGGTTCTTTGTTGTCCAGATCTCACCATTATGGGCAAGATCTGAAAGCCGAGAGGCAATATTGATGCTATCGCCCAGGGCCGTAAACTCAACATTATTTAACGATTGAACGGTTCCGAAAAACTCCTGGCCCTCGTTGATGCCGGTATTTAATAACAGCTCAGTGTTCCAGCCCTTACGGAGTTTCCACTTACTGCTCAACTCTTTCATAGCTTCGCGTAGCTCTAGAGCACAATTAACAGCATTCATTAAGAAATTTTCCCCTGGTCTATGGATGAAATAATAGAGCATTCCATCACCAGCATGCTTGCCGTAAATACCTTTAAATTTTTCAAAGGTCGGACCGACTGTCTGCCATAGTTCATTGATTAACTCAAAGTAATGCACCGGCAGCAATTCAGCGCTTATTTTCACCGAATCCTGGAGGTCTGCCATGAGGACGCAAAGAGACACCAGGGACGGCATTCTGTTTTTCAGGAGTTCATTAATTATTTTGTCGCGATGGGAAAGCATATCCAGCAAGTCCGTATTGACGCTGTCTTGTGGTACATAGACAAAGAAAGTGCCTTCCCTGAATGACATGGTATGCACACAGTAGGATACACTGGAATTGTCTGATTTTGTAATTGTTACAGGAAGGTGATAGATATTTTCAACGGCAGAGCTGCTCTTTTCGGCAAACAATTCATCCAGTATCGTTATTTCACTTTCTTTCACACCGTCATATAATGAATGCAGATTGTTTTCAGAGATTCTGTTTTGCAGAACGGTTAAATGAAGAAGCACCGACTCTTTCCAGTTGCGTACACCTTTTCGTAGTTCCTCATTGAGCAGCAGCCTAAAGATATTTCGAGACTCAATATCAACCATTGGTCTTATGTCACGATTAAAAATTAACTCTTCAGCCGGCTTGTTGATCCATTCAATCTCAAAATTATGATTAATCAGATATGCCGGTGAACTGATATCACTGATAGTCACTTGCAGTTCATTGGCAATAACTTTGCGTTGGGTTTGTGCAACCTGCTTTTCAGGACGCCGAATTTTAATCTTAGGTTCTTCGATGTCTTTGATGATGTCTTCAATGTCGACAATGTCGTCCTGGTCTTCTCTATCTTCCCGATCTGCAACGTCTTCCCGATCTGCAACGTCTTCCCGATCTGCAACGTCTTCCCGATCTGCAACGTCTTCCCGATCTGCAACGTCTTCACGATCTGCAATGTCTTCCCGAACCTGAATGTCTAAAAGGTCTTCAATGTCTTTTGTACTTTTGGGGTGTACCAGATCTTCAAAGTCTTCCATATTTTGTAAGTCTTCATCTTCAATTGCAGAACCCTCCTGAAACATACTGGCTATCTCGTCCATGGAATTGCCTTGCTGCTTTAACAGTTTAACTTTTAAAATATCCTCTAAGACACTTACTGGGAAATAACCGATTTGTTTCACGCCTTTCTGTTCAGGACCCGGGCGTCTTACAATGGGCTTGGGCAGAATACCCATCTTAATGTAATTATTGAGGGTAGCCCTTGAAATACCTGTTTGCTGCATTAAGTCTTTACTGGTAATTAAATTGCTATTGCTCATGATTGGCCCTCATTTAATTTACACATATTGCAATTAATCTGTCTAATCCTATATATAGTCTGGTAAACATCACATGCACCCTAGGTATTAACCGCAGACTACATGTTTGACTTGGACAGTATAAGAAGAAAACTTGTTTGTCAAGAAAAAAATTATACAGTCTAAATTATTTTTTATTCGTGTATTTATACTGTATAAGTAGCATTCCCCCTGTCCGCCATTTAACAAAAAAGTGTTTTCTTTTTTAATTTATTATTTAATACAAATAGTTATCAACAAATGCACCGATATCGTTTAATACGCACTTATAATATGTTGGAAGTGAAATTTTAAGTGTATAAATGT
>JAHEID010000170.1 GCA_024639555.1 Deltaproteobacteria bacterium | reverse complement strand
AAAAAAATGGACCACCAAGTTATGTCTGTGTTACAGTAGCGGCCATGCAAAATCCCCTCTTTCCAGGAAATACTTTTTCAGAACAGGACAGCCAGGGCTCCGGAAGTAGAAGGACAGTCAACAGGCAGGATCTTAACCCGTCACAGTATGAGGCAGTAACGTATCTGGACGGCCCCCTGCTGGTTGTCGCCGGTGCCGGCAGCGGCAAAACGCGCACCCTGGTTTACAGGGTGGCCCATCTTTTAGAATTGGGCATCCTGCCGGAGAACCTGCTGCTTTTAACCTTTACCCGCAGGGCGGCCCAGGAAATGCTGTGGCGCGCCAGCCTTCTGCTCGATGAATCCTGCCAGGATGTTGCCGGCGGCACGTTTCATGCCATGGCCAATATGCTGCTGCGCCGCTACGGATACCATATCGGCTATTCCCCCAATTTTACAATTATTGACCGCTCCGATGCCGAGGGCATCATCAACATTCTCAAGTCGGCATTGTCGCTGGCCGGGGCCGGCAAGCGTTTTCCCACAAAACGGGTCATCCTCAACATGATCAGCAAGGCGGTCAACAGGTCCATGGATCTTGAGAGTCTGCTCTATGATGAGTATGAACATCTGGAAGAATTCTTAAGCGATATAATCCTGCTGCACGATCATTACGAGAAGTTCAAGTTTGAACACGGGTTGATGGACTACGACGACCTGCTGGTCAACCTGAGACAGGTGCTGAAAGAGAACCAACAGGTGCGGCAGGAAATTTCTGACCGCTTCCGTTATGTCATGGTCGATGAGTACCAGGATACGAATGCCATTCAGGCTGAGATAGTACGCCTTATTGCAGCCACCCATGACAATGTTATGGCAGTGGGGGATGATTCCCAGTCCATCTACAGTTTTCGCGGCGCGGATTTCCGCAACATAATGGACTTTCCGAGAATCTTCCCAAATGCCAGGATCATCAAGCTGGAGGAGAATTACCGCTCGACCCAGCCCATACTCTCCATGACCAATGCCATAATTGAGCAGGCCGATGAAAAATATACCAAAACCCTCTTTACAAAGGTGGAAGGCGGCAGCAAGCCGGAACTCTACAATGCTGCTGACGCCGGTGAGGAAGCAGGATTTGTGGCAAAGAAAATTGCTGAACTGCAGAAGGAAGGGCTTTCTTTAAAGGAGATGGCGGTTCTTTTCCGCTCCGGTTTTCATTCCTATAAGCTGGAAATTGAATTGGCAAGCAGGGGAATTCCGTTTGAGAAACGCGGTGGTCTCAAGCTGACCGAATCAGCCCATATCAAGGATATACTCTCCTATTTCAGGATACTGGTAAACGACCGGGACAACCTTTCCTGGAATCGTATTTTACTGCTGCTTGACAAGGTTGGGCCCAAAACAGCTGAAAAGGTATTGGCAGCGCTTAAGTCAGCAGACGACCTTTTTGCAGCCCTGGCGGAATATCCTGCTGCACCGGGATGGCGCAAAGGTTTGGCGGAGCTTGCTGCGGTATTGCAGGAGCTCAAGGACCCTTCTCTGGAGCCTGTTGAACAGTTTGAGATTTTAAGCCAATACTACCAACCCATCTTTGAACGGTTATATTACGACGATTATCCGAAAAGAAGCCGGGATATTGAACAGCTTAAAACAATTGTTGCAGGCTACGACACCCTGGCAGCCTTTGTTGATGATACAGCCCTGGAACCGCCGGAGTCTGTTGTTATTGCAGACACTTCTGACAGGCTGGTTCTTTCCACTGTCCATTCTGCCAAGGGCCTGGAATGGGACACAGTATTTATTATCAGCCTGGCAGAGGGCAAATTCCCTGTTTCCCAGGCATTGCCCGGTGAGCAGTGGGAAGAGGAGCGGCGCCTGCTCTATGTTGCGGCAACAAGGGCCAAGAGGCGGCTGTACATGACCTATCCCCGGGAGGTAATGTCTGTTGACCGCCAGTTTTCCAGGGCCCCACTTTCCCCGTTTCTGGCCGTGATCTCCCCTGGCCTCTACATGTCTTCCGGTCGGGCGCATAGCCAGGCAGGTGGTTTAAGTCACAGAACAAGCGGGTATTCATATTCCATGGGACCGAGAGGCGGGAGGACCATGTCGGCCGCTTCTATCTCTCAGAAGAGCAATAAGCTCCGGAATGCTTCAACCCTTATTCAGGGCCAGGCGGTACAGCACCCTTTTTTCGGCCGTGGCACAGTTGACAAGGTGACCGGCGAGCGCACGGTGGAAGTTGTTTTTGACAGGCACGGCAGGAAGACGCTGCATCTTGATTATGCGAAGCTGGAAATTGTCAAGTGAGAAGTGAAGAGTAAGGAGTGAGGAGTGAAGAGAAGATGCCTGAGAAAAAAGTACTAATATTTTGCCATTTCACGCAGCCGAGCAGCGCTGTCAATCGTCGGCAGTAGTATATTTGCCGACAAAAATAACCGGAATAGCGCGAGGACTTGTCTGAGCACCCCGTAAAGGGGTATAAACTTCGCGAGTTTCTGAGCGCCCGGTTATTTTGAGCAGCACCCAGGGGGCATAAACTTCAGGGATTCCGCTGAAAGCGGAACAAGTGACTGGCTGCCCTTTTTGTGTTCGTTTTTGGGCAAACAAAAATGAACAGAAATATCTAATAATATGTAGATAAAAAAGATCCTAATTAGTTGATCGCAGATTGTTGACAACTGATAGCTAATTCATGAACTACAAAGAAACTTGGACATTCCTGGATAACCTCCAGTTTTTCAAGATCAAGCTCGGCCTGGAGAGCATGCGGATGTTTCTGGAGGGGCTCGGCAGTCCGGAAAAAGGCTTGAAGTTTGTCCATATTGCCGGAACAAACGGCAAGGGTTCTGTTGCTGTAACCCTGCTTACATTGCTGTCCAAAGCAGGGTATAAGGTAGGGCTTTACACCTCGCCGCATCTTTCCTCGGTACGCGAGAGGTTCCGTATTAACAATGAGTATATCCCAGAAGAGGAATTTGCCGAGGAAGGAAGCCGCATTCATGGCATATTAGCCGGCCGGCAGATCACTTACTTTGAGTTTACCACTGCATTGGCCCTGCTTTGGTTTGCCAGGAGAAAGGTGGACCTGGTCATCCTTGAGGTGGGTCTCGGCGGACGCCTTGATGCCACGAATGTCATAACACCTCTGGTGAGCGTCATCACAAATGTGTCCATGGACCACGAGATGTATCTTGGCAACACCCTTGCAGAAATTGCAGGGGAGAAAGCCGGTGTCATCAAGCAAGGCGTGCCGGTGATCTCTGGTGTCGGCACCGGCGAGACAGAGGATGAAAGAATTGTCCTGTCAATTATCGAACGGTTCTGCAAAGAAAAAAGGACACCTCTGTTCCTGCATGGCAGGGATTTTTTCGTGGAGCCGACCGGGGAAGGCAGGTGGGACTATTGGGCCATGAAACGTAAAGGCGGCTGCCGGCTCAGGGAAAAGATAAGGGGCCTTTCCTCCAACCTGAAAGGAAAGTACCAGTTGTTGAATAGCGGTTTGGCCCTGGCAACACTGGAAATACTTGAACAGTACGGGTTTTCAGTCGATAATGGGATTATCCGTTCAGGACTGAAGGAAGTATCCTGGCCCGGGCGCCTGGAATCCTTTTGCCTGTCCCGTGATAATGGCACTCTGGTAGACTGCACAAGTAAAGATTGTCTGCGCTACCTCCTTGACGGAGCTCATAATCCTGCAGGAGTTGTTTCCCTTTGCGAAGCCCTGGAAAATGACTATGAATACGATAGGCTGATCCTGGTATGGGCTGCAATGTCGGACAAGGATTTTCGTACTTCACTGCCGCAGTTAGGCAGACTTGCCGGGGTCATAATTTTCACAAGGCTGGAATATGAAAGATCAGCCCGGCCGGAGCAGATGTTTCAGCTACTCCCGGCAGAAATTCAAGATCGTGTACTTTTCGAACAATCGTTTAAGGCTGCGCTCGTTAAAGCAGCTGAACTGGCTGGCAATAACGATCTTATCTGTATTGCCGGTTCGTTGTACCTTATAGGCGAAGCCAGGAGGGTGTTGAGAGGTGAAATTATATGAGTGACTTTTTTCACTTTGACGGTATTGATGAAGCGAAAATCCGGCGGGAGAAGGATAAGGCCAGAAAATTGCGCAAGAGCCGCTGGTGGCAGCAGAAACTTGCGATCGGTATCTGTTATTATTGCGGCAGGCTTTTTGGACCCAAGAATTTGACCATGGACCATATCGTTCCCCTGGCCCGGGGTGGCAGGAGCACAAAAGACAACCTTGTTGCCTGCTGCAAGGATTGTAATAACAAGAAGAAAATGCTCCTGCCTATCGAATGGGAGGAGTATATGAAAAGTCTGAACAAATAGTCGGCAGCAGTCAGTTTGCAGATATCAGTTTATTTAAATTTTTTCTGTTAACTGTCAACTGAAGTCCTTTCCTCTTTACTGACTATTTTTTCCGTGCTATATAACAACCCTTCATTGCACATGGGCGGGTAGCTCAGCTGGATAGAGCGTTGGCCTCCGGAGCCAAAGGTCGCGAGTTCGAATCTCGCTCCGCTCACCATGTATTAACAAGGATCCAAAGGAGATTTTTCAAAATTTTTCACTAATTTGATATTCCATTCCCACCAATATTCCCACCATCAAGAAAGTAATAACCCCCTAAAAAACAGGGGGCATTGGATAGGTGTTTTC
>JAHEID010000051.1 GCA_024639555.1 Deltaproteobacteria bacterium | reverse complement strand
GAAAAAGAATTGGAACCGGAGCCGGAGCCGGAACCTGAACCGGAAGCTGAAGAAACAGAAAAGCCCGCCGCTGAGGCTGCTGCTGAGCCTGCAGCCGAAACTCCAAAACCCGCTGAGCCTGCAGCCGAAGAAGCTCCCGCCGCTGATGCTGCTGCCGAAACTCCAGCTGAGAAGGAATAACGACTATGGCAGACACAAAAGTAGATCAAATGAGTGTTAACGTCGTCAAAGAGCCATCCATGATGACCGGGGCCATTCCCGGCAAGGACTGGATGGACACCACGGTGACCTTCAAACCGGGCAATTACTGTTATCCGGCCAAGAAAAGCATTGTCGAATATCTTGACAAGGGTTTGCCCGGCCTGTTCGGTATGCCGCGGGAATGGACGGTAGAAAGTGATGACTGGCAGCTCCCTGAGAACTGGGTTGAGATCATTCTCCAGGGTATGCGGGAACGGCTTGATAAGTTCCGTTCCTTCAAGGTATTCATGGACATCTGTGTGCGCTGCGGCGCCTGCGCAGACAAGTGCCATTTCTTTTTAGGTACAGGGGACCCCAAAAATATGCCTGTGCTCCGGGCTGAGCTCCTACGCTCTGTATACCGGGGCAATTTCACCAAGGCCGGCAAGATATTAGGCTCCATTGCCGGTGGCCGGGAAATGACCTTTGAGGTTTTGAAAGAATGGTTCATGTATTTTTATCAGTGCACTGAGTGCCGCCGCTGTTCGGTTTTCTGTCCCTACGGCATCGACACCGCGGAAATTACAATGATGGCCCGTGAGTTGCTGCACCTGGTCGGTGTAGGCACCAACTGGATCCTTGAACCGGCTGCCAACTCCAACCGGACAGGCAACCACCTGGGTTTGCAGCCGCACACTTTCAAGCAGAATGCCGAGTTCCTTCTGGATGATATAGAAGAAGTGACCGGGGTGAAGCTTAAAAACCTTACTTTTAACCGCAAGGGCGCGGAAGTGCTCTTTGTCATCCCTTCAGCCGACGTCTTTGCCGAGCCGGGCATTTTCACCTTCATGGGTTATCTGCTCATATTCGAACATATTGGTTTGGATTATACGATCAGCACCTATTCATCCGAGGGCGGCAACTTTGGTTCCTTTACCAATAATGAATTGATGAAGAAGCTAAACGGCAAAATGTATGCCGAGGCTGAAAGGCTCGGCGTCAAGTGGATTCTTGGCGGTGAATGCGGCCATATGTGGCGTGTTGTGCATCAATACATGGAGACCATGAACGGTCCGCCGGATAACCTGGAAATACCGAAATCACCGATTACCGGCACGGTCTTTGAAAACGCTGCTGCAGCCAAGATGGTGCACATCTCCGAATTTACGGCCGACCTGATCAGGCACAACAAGCTGAAGATAGACAAAAGCAGAAATGACCACCGCGTCGTGACCTTCCATGATTCATGCAACCCCTCGCGGGGCATGGGCATGCTGGAGGAACCGCGCTACATACACCAGCATGTATGCAATAACTATTATGAAATGCCAGAAAACACCATCCGGGAGCAAACTTTCTGCTGCGGCAGCGGCACCGGCTTGAACACCGGCGAGATCATGGATCTGCGCATGCGGGGCGGACTGCCGCGGGCCAATGCCGTGAAATACGTGGAAGAAAAGCACGGTGTCAACATGCTCTCATGTATATGTGCCATTGACCGGGCAACGCTTCTGGCGCTGATGGAATACTGGAATCCGAATGTTGGGGTTTGCGGTATTTCCGAGCTGGTCGGTAATGCCCTGATCATGGATGGCGAGAAAGAAAGAGACCAGGACCTGCGCTTTGAAGAATTGGCCGGTGTAGCTGAGGCAGCTGCAGCTGCTGCCGAAGCTGAAGCCGCTGAATCCGGAAATAACGAGGAGGGTGAATAATGTACGACAAAAAGTTAATCATCCCGGGGCTGCTGGTATTTTTGCTCTTGATGATATCCCCGATCATAATAAACGGGTTGGATGCCGGCCCCGTCCCAAAGCTGCAGAAGCCTAAAGGGGTAACGAAATGTGTCGATTCTGTTCAGTATATGCGCACCTCGCACATGAAGATTCTTGATGACTGGCGCGACCAGGCTTTACGGGAAGGCAACAGGACACCAGTTGAAGTTGACGGTGTGAAGTATGACAGAAGTTTGATGAACGGCTGCATGAAATGCCACGTTGAGAAGAAAAAATTCTGCGATGAGTGTCATGTGTATGCTTCCGTGAAACCTTATTGTTGGGATTGCCATTTCCTGCCTGAGGAGACGTTCTAATGGATATCAAGAGAAGACAATTTTTAAAGATTGCCGGATTGTCAACCATTGCAGGTCTCGGTGCACCTGCGGCTTTCAATCTCCTACTGAAGGGTGAGTCTTCCCCTGTTTCATTTGCATCTTCTGGGAGCAGCCCTGAAGCATCACAGGAAGCCGCCCCGACTGGAGTGCGATTGGGAATGGTCATCGACCAGAATGTTTTTGATGCCTACAGGGGTTTGGCCCAGAAATGTATCACTGCCTGTCATACTGTTCACAATGTGCCCAAATTCGACAATCCCAAGGATGAGATCAAGTGGATCTTTGAAGTACCGTATGAAAAGGCATTTACTGCAAAAAGCCATTATCACAAGAACGAGCAGCTGCACGATTCCAGCTTTCCGGTGTTGTGCAACCATTGTGACAACCCCCCATGCGTCAGGGCCTGTCCTACCAAGGCTACGTTTAAAAGAAAAGACGGCATCGTTGCCATGGATTACCATAGATGCATCGGCTGTCGTTTCTGCATGGCTGCCTGTCCCTATGGAATGAGAAGTTTTAACTGGCGAGACCCGCGGCCGTTTATTGACAAGACAACCTACAACAAGGAATTCCCGACACGCATGCGCGGTGTGGTGGAAAAATGTAATTTCTGCGTGGAGCGGCTTGCAAAAGGGCTCCAGCCGGCCTGTGTTGAGGCCTGCGGCAATAGCGGCGCAATGGTCTTTGGCGACATGAATGATCCCCATTCAGAGATTCGCAAAAAACTGGCAGAAAATTTCACCATTCAGCGGAAACCGTCTCTAGGGACGACTCCGTCGGTGTTTTACATAATTTAATGAGGAAGTTAGTAATCAAATTTTGTAAGGATATAACCTCCTGAAAAAATAATAGGATAAAGTGATTTTTGAATTTGCGGAGGCATCATGTTAGAAAAAGCGCTTACTGGAAGTAACAGATACTGGGGATGGATTGCAGTGCTGCTGGCCTTCATGGCTGCAGGCGCCTTAAGCTATGTGCAGCAGTACAACTATGGTCTGGGTTTGACCGGTATGAGCCGGGATGTATCCTGGGGCGTCTATATTGCCCAGTTTACATTTCTGGTTGGTGTCGCGGCCTCGGGAGTGATGGTTGTGCTGCCCTACTACTTGCACAACTATAAGACATTCGCCAAAATCACCATTCTGGGAGAATTTTTGGCCGTGGCCTCAGTGTCCATGTGCCTTATGTTTATTCTGGCTGACCTTGGGCAGCCGTTGCGTGCCTTGAACGTTCTCCTGCATCCGACACCCAATTCAATCCTGTTCTGGGATATGATCGTCTTAAATGTATACCTCTTCCTAAATATATTTGTGGGCTGGGTTGTCCTTACCGCAGAGAAAAAGGATGTTGCTCCACCCAAGTGGATTAAGCCTTTCATCTATATTTCCATACCCTGGGCTGTGAGTATCCATACAGTTACAGCATTCCTGTATGCCGGTCTTCCGGGACGGCATTTCTGGCTCACCGCAATTCTGGCACCCCGCTTTCTGGCCTCGGCCTTTGCCGGAGGTCCTGCCCTGTTGATCCTGCTCTGCCTGATAATTAAAAGAGTGACAAAATTTGATGCCGGCCAGGAGGCTATCCAGAAGCTGGTGACCATTGTTACTTATGCAGCCCTGATCAACGTGTTTTTCGTTCTGCTTGAGTTCTTTACCGCATATTACAGTAATATCCCAGGCCATATGCATACATTGGATTATCTTTTCTTCGGTCTGCATGGGCAAGGGCAACTGGTGCCCTGGATGCGCGTCTCTACTATCTTTGGCATAATTGCCATAGTGATGTTCCTTGTGCCTGCGACACGAAAAAGGGAGGATACCCTGGCAATTGCCTGCGTACTGCTCTTTTTCTCCCTTTGGATAGACAAAGGCATCGGGCTGGTCATCGGTGGTTTTGTGCCGAGCCCGCTTGAAGAGATCACGGCATACCATCCATCCTTCCAGGAGATTATGATTACTTTGGGTGTTTGGGCCGCAGGGTTCTTTATCCTGACAGTCCTCTACAAGATTGCCCTGGGAGTAAAAGAGGAAAAGATGGTTTCCTGATTCCTTTCTTGAATATCTTTATAACCTTTGTTATGCCTAAGCCCCTGGAAGAACATTTCAGGGGCTTTTTTTGTTCAAATATGATGTAATCGTAAAAAAAGTCACCGGAGCTGCAGCAGGGCCTATAGAGTCATTGGGTTATAGGCGTAATACCTGTCCGCATCGTTTTTTTCGATGCCGACAAATATGGAAAAGTTAGACCCGCAATGGCAGAAAGGAAAGAAAAGCTGGCGGACAGGCCGAACATAAATAATCAGGTTCTTTTGGTTTATTATTCCTTCAGCGGCCAGACAGGTGTCTTGATCAACCGGCTGGCAGCCGGATTAAAGGACCAGGGCATTGAAGTTTGTTTTGAAAAATTAAAACCTGTCAAGCATTTACGCTTTCCTGTCGGCTCAATACTCCGCACCTACCTCATGATGCTTGCTACATTTTTCCGCAGGCGTGTCCCTATCCAGCAGCTATCTGCCAAGTGCAGCCAGGAATATGATCTCATTATCCTGGCAGGTCCGACCTGGTCCTATAATCCCAGTGGGCCTGTTCTGTCTTTTCTGGACAGGGACGGCAAAGATGTCTTGGGAGGCCGGGAGGTGCTGCCGCTTATTTCCTGCCGGGGATACTGGAAGGCACACTGGTGGGGGTTACGCAAGAAACTTGAACTGTGCGGGGCTCATTTTTCCAATATAATTGCCTTTTCCCACCCCAACTCTGAACCGTGGCGCACTATAGGGGTTTTTTTGAAGGTTGCCGGCAAAAACCCGGAGCGTTCCAGGTTTATCTGCAAACATTACAATCATTTTGGCCATTCAAATGAACAGATGGAGGAAGCCTACCGTTTTGGTTTGCAGATAGGCGAATCCCTGAGGGCCAATGCCACTCTTGAGGCAATCAATTTCCAGACTAAGCTGGCCCTGCCTTAAAAGCAATATCTCTCAATTAGCTATATCCAAGGTTCATATAACCAGTGGACATCCTGGTAATTAAAGAATCATTCACAATTTTCAATTGATAGCAGAAGTCGGAGTCTTGAAACAAAAAAGCCAGGGCCATTTTGGCCCTGGCTCCCAAAAATCACAATCTCATTATCTGTGAACTTCGATGTTTGTATGACCAAGTGTCTTCTTTCTATCAGCATAAAAGAAGTTTTACTACTTGATAAATCGAAACCAATTCAGCAAAAACAAAATAACGAATCCGGAGAATTAATCCTCTTACTCTGACAGTATATGTGCCGTTGCGAGGAAGAGATCCGAATCACGAAGAACCCCCACCAATGTATCATTTTCATAAACAGGCAGTGTGGTGATCTTGTTTCGGTACATTATCTTAAGTGCCTCTACAAGAGTCATATCTGTCGTTGCATTTTTTCCCCGTAGCTTTAGCATAACATCGCTGACTTTTGTTTCAGCATTTTTGGTTACCCGCCCCACTAATCTATGGTTTGATTCATCCAGATGAGGAGTATCACCTTCAGCAAAAGCTATTGAAACCCCGAGAGCCTGCAGTTTCTCACTGAGGCTGCCGGCAATTTCAGGAATAAGTATCTTCAATATGGCCTGAAAATCCAGAATACCAACCAATTTTTCATCATCATCAAGTACCAGGCTTGTTCGGTGTCCGGCTTCCGTACATTTACCCGACTCAATTTCGCAAAAAACACTTCGTAATTCGTTTACTGCTTCACGAAGAGGTTTATCAACATGGGTTGTCGCACAATCTTCCAAGGGGATTAGCAAATCTTTAACATGTTTATCAAGAAACATTCTTTACCTCCATCTCACTAAGTTTATATTAAAAAATATTCTATCGGGCATGAGTATTTGTAAATTACTACTCTTTGCCACAGAAAGTAAACTGGATTATCCATTATGCTAACGTTGTGTAAGGTGTTTTTTATTTTCAAAAAAATTTATGGCAAACAACTATATATGTCAAATAAAAAGGTAAGATTCTGCTTTTTGCCAAAAAATGAACCAAAAATTAACGATTTAAAAATTACCGAAGTTCCTTAACCATATGACAATAAATTCAAAAGCCGGGAATTGGAACAGCAGTTTTTGTCTTGCTGAAAAAAGAAATCTTACCGACATATTACATATAGTAAAAGAACAAGATTGCCTGCCACAATCGTGACTCGTAATACTGGGACTAATAGTCAAGATTGCCAGTGAACATCTTGACATTTAAAGAATCAATCACGAGTCAAAAGAGATAGAAGTTTTTTTTCAGTCTATAAAAAAAAGGCAGGCCTATTTCTAGACCTGCCTTTGTAAAGTATTTTGATGAAGATCATTTAACCTTTTCCTGCAGTTCCTGGATCGGAGTTTTGGGGAATTGGCCACCTACAATCCCCGGCTCCATGGGTGTGTCGAAGAAATTCGCGTATTCACGCATTGAGCCGTCATAGACCTTGACGTTTTCATAACCAAGTAGTTCCGACATCACAAACCAGCCATGGGTTGCAAGCACTCCTGTATCACAGTAAGTGATGATGTTTTTATCGGCAGTAACACCTGCTTTTTCATACATCGCTTTCAGCTCAGCAACTGATTTGAAAGTTTTATCTTCATTCAGGCTACTTAGGGTCGGAACATTTACCGCACCGCTAACGTGTCCGGACCGGACCCATTTATTGAGGCTGTATACCTTACCGTTAAAGAAATCTTCCGGCCGGTTATCGACAATAACAGCTTTGCCTGTGGCCAGGGCGTGAATAATGTCAGGTGAATACATGGCCCGAATTTTTGTATTGGGTGGATATTTAACTTCAACAATGGTCCGGCTTCCCTTTGTTATCTCAGTTGTCACTGGTCTTTTTTCCTTCTGCCAAAGAGCAATACCGCCGTCCATGACACTTACCTTAGGAAAATGCCAGTACTTCAGAGTCCAGTACACCCGCATCACATGGTGCGGCTTTCCATCACCGTCATAAAGGACGACATGATCATCCGGCGAGATACCCATCTTACTCATAACACGCTCTATTTCAGCCAGACCGAGCACCATGTGGTCAGTTTCAGGAGCAAAGACTTCACTTCCCCATTTTACCTGCATTGCCCCGGGGATATGGCCCTTGGCATATCCCTTCTTGCTGACATCAATAATTTTAATAGACTTCATATTATCAGCTACCCATTGGGTGGTGACAAGCGGCTGAACTGCACCAGCAGCATATACTGCGGTTATTGCTACAAAAGATACTAGTAACAAAACTGAAACGAACCCAAAAGCTTTAGCATAACGATTCATAGCGCACCTCTTGTTTTATTTTATCTTGAAAGTTGGGTGCTTGTAACCTTATAGCACCCTTGGAGTAACCTCATTCAAAAGGCTAAATAGACGAAGGATTATTTGCTTTATATTATAAAAAATTATATGGCTTTTAATCCAAGTGCCACAAAGTGTTGGGTTTTTGGCATGCAGTGAAGTCCACATGTCTTCCCACAATGTTGAATATTTGAGAGAAGATTACCAGTTAAAGGTGTGCACTGGCAATAGTAAGTTTCACAGATGGTACTGATGTTCCAGATTAATTGCAGCAATCGCAACTCTTGATGTTACTAAATTAAAGTATCTTGAATATATTATTCAATATTTGGGAGGGGGTCTGATTTGAATACTTGTTGCAGCCCTACGTAATCGTTTCGCGCTAAGGCGCGCGGCGATTTTGCAGCGTTGACTCTCGAGCGCATGGTTAGGCGATAACTCCATCAACTATTCACTCGAGATAACCTTTTTCATCTCTTCAAATTCGTCCTTTGTGATCTCTCCTTTCGCATATCTCTTCTTCAATATTTCTAACGCTGTATCCGTTCCATCTTCTCTGTGGTGTTCTCCTGGGTTCCACCACGGTGGTCTGCAGCCACCTCGCCTGAAAAATAAATAAAAGAAAATGATCATTACTCCAAACATGATCATGGGAAAAACCCACATTCCGCCCCAATGCCACATCCATGGTTGGTCTGGTGTCATAGTATTTCCTCCTTTCGTCCTCCACATACCTGGGAGGGGCAAAACGACGGTTCTTTAGCCGGTGGGTTCCGTGTCAGTTCGGCATGGCTTCTTCTTTCTTCTGCTGAGAAATAGGAACTATTTTGCAGTCTTCAAAGGATACATTACATGGCAAATGGAACCTTAATTTTGCGTTCATAATACCGGCTGTTTTCATGCCTTCGATCACTTTGCAGTCGGTTGATTTGACAGAATCACGTACAGTTTCGGTCGCAGAATCACAACCCAACACAATCACAGCTTCATGTTGTTTCGTCGCGTCTTGTAGTTTGTTACGTTGGGCTGAAGTCCACATGCACATAAACCACTGGTGATAGAGATTGCTCCTGAAAACTTTTGTGTTTACACCCTTATCTCTTAATCGGGATTGCAGTTCCCTTATGTATTGCTCGAATGGAGGCGACTTCAGGAAACTCATGAAGAACTGCATGAAAGGTTTTTTCTCTCTCACGGCCACTGTCGCTGCAGGACACATATTACAGGGAACGATCAAAGCAGAACTCAATCCTGCAACTTCAGAAACCACGTCCAAGTCATTAAAATGGATTGGCATTTTCGCACCTCCTGTTAAAGGTATGACCGCTTTACGTATATATAATATATTAAATTCGAGATGGGCTTAAATCAAGTGCCACATTGTGTTAGGAATGTGAATTTAAGAACAGTAAATATTTCTTGCCAGGTTATTATCCCATTCCGGAGTTAATTCGTTTTACTATTTCAGATAGTATCTTTTTCTAAAAAGGCCTCTGCAGCAAAATTTAATAACTAATGAGAGACAACATAATTTTGTATTGTAGGCGGACCGACAAAGAGAGCTGCGATTTTACCTAACTGTTCTTGCAGGTACCCACTAGATTCACTGGCAATCATATCATTTTCAGTTTCCCAAAAAGTGATTGAAATAAATTTGTTGGTGTCCAGATCCGTTAAAAGATTCATACTCATGAAACCTTTTTGTTCTTTTGCTGCCGGCACGACACTTTCTTTATAAATATTTATCGCTTCATCCTGCTTGTTGAACTGAACTTTCCCCAATATCACCCTAGCATGCATAATTGTCCACCTCCAACCCAAAATTTAATCGAAGAAAATTTCATACTTCTTGACAAAGTGTTAACCCTGCATTGAGGCTAAAACCTCTTTTTGTAACATTCTTCATGCTGCTCCAAAATGTTGGTAACTTCTTCCGCAATCAATCCCATCACGAAGTCATATTTTTCTTCGAGTGAGAGACGGTTGCGAAGTTGCGACAAAGGGCAACTGTCTTTTGCCTCCTCGGCAAAAAAGCAACCCTGAAGAAGCCCAAAAAGCAGAGACCTTTGTTGATCAAACGATTTTTCTAAAATTGAATCCATTGCAAATCATTTTTTATAATCAGTGCCAAACTTACTATTCCCTGTCAAAGTGTTGATTTAGTTTAATGACAAGCCGTTGAATAATTTCATATATTATATTGAATCAAAAGTCCAGATAGCTTTACACAACGTTTACTTTTTGTAACCTCATGCTGAGTCACGGTGTCAACTGGCAATATTAACCATGATCAACCCATTTAGTTCAGATGAATAGTAGAAATTTGGACATCTGAGAGGTGTAATTTGCATTGAATATATCACCGCATTTGAGAGTGTGACAATTTGCCGCATTTACTTAACTCCCGTCTCCTGTCATTGTACAGATGAATCGCATATTTTGTTTTAGTTTTTAAAAGTATAAAAAAGTCGAAAAGGCAGAGGAGGGAGGGCCATGAAAAGGTTAATTCTTATTGCGCTTATATTGCTATTCACAACAAGCATAATGACTGTTTTTGCCAAGGAGGAAAATCAACCAGCAATGACAACAGCAAAACAGGTCCCTGATATCGAACACCCCTTAAAGAAACCTAAAATGTATAGTAAAATAATGCGATGTCCAAATTGCGGCATGATGATCAACATGTGGGCCAGGACCAGGCATTCATTCCATCATCCTGAAGGTGATTTAACGACATGTTCTATCCGCTGCCTGGCAGACAAGACAGTCAGTTCCGGGGCTGATCCAAGTAGTGTTCAGGTGGCGATGTATATTGATCCGGATACGATGATGGAGGCTGAAAAAGCTACTTACGTAATTGGTTCAACAGCCCCTGGCACAATGACAATGAAGTCTAAGATAGCTTTTACGGACAGAGTTTCGGCTGAAAAATTTTCATCCAGTTATGGCGGAGAGGTCGTTGATTTTCAGGGAGCCTTTACTGCGGCAAAGATGGAGCTGCCGAAGTCCAGAATGTTAATCGATAAGAAAAGAAAGAAAACAGGCAAGATAAAGGAACCGACAGAAAAAGATGTCTGCACTGTCTGTGGGATGTATCCGGCAAGCTATCCAAAACATGACTGTCAGATATGGACCATGGATGAAGGCACCCTGCATTTCTGTTCGACGCAATGCATGGTCAATTATAATGCTGATCCGTCAAAATATGTGAAAGAACCGGCTAAGACAAAAATGGCTTGGGTTACTCTCTTTTCAGACGGCATGTATGAAAGCGCTTTCGGCACATATTATGTAGTTGGTTCAGAGGTTAACGGCCCCATGGGAAGGGAGGCAATTCCTTTCAAGCTCAAGAAGAATGCAGAAGAATTTGTAATGGCTAATGGTGGTAGAATTGTCAGTTTTCCCCAATTGACGCCTGAACTGGTTATGGATGGGAAATGATACGCAATGGGTTGCGTTTTTGCGGTGCACCATATTCGCCCTGCAATAACCAATAGCCCTAATTTTAAAAAATCTGTTTCGGTATGTGTGGGCTATCTCAGCCTTGCAGAAAAGATATATTGGGGTCCTTTATAGCAGCAGTTCTACTTCATATCTTGCTTATTCCTAACACATTGTGTCACTTGTTTTTGACCGAATAATTATTTAAAGTTACTTACAATAAATTTCTACATTTAAAACCTCAGTAAGTGAAAACACTCCAATGAGAGAGTTTTTTCTACAAAGGCCGACACAGGGTAGTATCCCCTATGTGGGCCTTTGTATTTTATGTGATGGGGTTTGAAAAAAATACCCATTCCTTGAAGTAAAAACATGTACATAAGAGCGAGATAAATTATAGAGACGGCAAATAAATTGAGTTGAGCACTTTGTTGGCACTTGGGGATTGTTCCCCTTTTGCCCCCTCGAATTCAGGAAGAAATATATGCAAAAATAAACCAACTCATTATACTATCCAAAATTGTCGGCTCCATAAATACCATCCTCAAAAAAATGAGCAATAGCCATGTATCTGCTCTCCCACATGCTGAAAGGTTTTGTCCAAACAGGCACCTTGAATGTCATTGATGCAGATGGAAAGCGTCATGTCTTTTCCGGACGACACGGCCCGGAAGTGACTTTTAAACTGCATGACAAATCATTATACTCGAAGTTGTTTTTCAACCCGGAAATGGGTGCTGGAGAGGGGTACATGGATGGCACGCTCACCTTTGAGAGCTGTACCCTTAAGGATTTTTTGAGCTTTTTTTCAATTAATCGGCTTGCATTGGGTTCCTATCCAATGCAGGCTTTTTTTCGGAAAATCTCAAAGAAGCTTCGCTCATTCCAGCAGTATAATCCCATTGGCAAAGCGCAGGAAAACGTTGCCCATCATTACGACCTTTCAAATGATTTTTACAAACTCTTTCTTGACGAAGATTTGCAGTACTCCTGTGCCTATTATATGCATGAGAACGAAACACTGGAGCAGGCGCAATTCAATAAAAAACGTCATCTTGCCAGCAAATTGCTGCTCAAACCTGGCCAGCGGATCCTCGATATCGGTTCAGGTTGGGGTGGGCTTGCCCTCTATCTTGCATCCTTAGAGGACGTCGAGGTCGTCGGGGTCACTTTATCAAAGGAACAATATGAACTTTCGGTTCAAAGGGCAAAAATCCTTGGTCTGGATGACCGCGTCCACTTCAAGCTCCAAGACTACAGGCATGTTGAAGGACCGTTTGACCGAATAGTCTCCGTCGGCATGTTCGAACACGTAGGCGTCCATCATTATGGCGAATTTTTTGAAAAAATCTACCGCCTGTTAACTGATTCCGGCGTTGCGCTGATCCATTCCATCGGTCACATGAGCCCACCGGGCACCGCGAGCCCGTGGCTGAGAAAATATATTTTTCCCGGCGCCTATTCCCCTGCCATGTCCGAGGTGTTTACGGCCCTGGAATTGAAAAGCCTCTGGGCTACTGATGTTGAGATTCTGCGTGTCCATTATGCAGATACGTTGCGCGAATGGTACAACCGTTTCGAAAAGAATCGCGATATAATTGCCGGCATGTATGATGAGCGTTTTTGCAGAATGTGGGAGTTCTATCTTGTCAGTGTCGAAATGATGTTCAGGACCGGCAGCCAAATGGTCTTTCAGATGCAGGTCGCCAAACAAAGAGATTCAGCACCGTTGACACGGGATTACATTGGCGCTCAGGAGGCTGTTTACCGGGAAGCTGAAAAAGGGACTAAATATTTCCAGGCCCAAAAATAAAAAGCCACGATGCGATGCTATATTCTTAAGCCTGTTACCTTTCCAAATCTGCAATTCTCACAGAATGGCCGTGCTACTTGCCAAAAGCATTACAGGCGGCACTATTTCAGGGATAACCACCCCTAAATACAATACTATTTGTCAGACTTTTTAAAAAACTCCCACCATCTCCCTTTCGTAGGTTTTGGTTCCTCATCAGACAAGTTGTCTTCTTTGTCATCGGAATTATCATCGGAATCATCACTGGAACCATTGTCATCTTTGCTTTTTTCGCTTTTTTCCTTCTTCTCTTTCTTCTCCTTTTCCTCATCGCCGTCAGCATTTTCTGCAGAGTCCTCGCCCTCTTTGCCGAGACCTTTCTCCTCTTTTATCTGCTGACGCAATTCAGCACGCTCCTTGCTCCGGGTAGAGGTTTCGAGAGACTGCTTATTGGTGTTAGCTGAGCCTTTATTCTTTCCTGGGGCTGCGACACAAATACTGGTGACAAAAAAGATCAGGACTGCAATCAATAAATTCAAAAACCAATGTCCTTTCATTTTTTCTCCTTTTTCGTTATCTGCATTGTAAAAATATTATCCCGCCTTTCCCTTTATTTTCATAATTACTCAATAATTACTCATTCGCTACTTTTTCTTCCTGAGCAGACCATTAACTTCCCAATCTGCAGCAATACCTGCAGCAAATTTTATACGTACAATATTTCCAGGATTGGCCTGTTGCATTGGGATTCCATCCTGATCCAACAGCTCAAGCACCTCAAATGGAACAACATTGATATCCCGGCTGAGATATTCGACTGTGTCGCCTTTTCGTATGGGGTTTCTTGCCTCTACTTCAAGCCAATGCTCTGCTTGCGCTTTATTACCAAATCCCTGCACCACACCGACAGGCACATACTCCTGCTCTGTACGGGGCCTGTCGTAGAGCATGTCCTCCGCACCCGGAGGGCCGGAAATAAAATTTTCCGTATAGCCCCTGGTGCCGACTTTCATAAGTTCTTCCATGTAAGCCGGCGGCAGCGTCATACTCCTGTTGTCTGCCATAAAATCTTCCCGGTTTACAGCAATATAATCAAGGGCAGCCCGGTACACCCTTACAACGGCGCCGACATAATAGACGCTTTTCATCCTGCCCTCGATCTTCAGGCTGTCCACACCCATATTGATCAACTGCGGCAGTTTGTTCAGCAGACAGAGATCCCTGGAATTAAATATGTACGTTCCATGCCCATCCTCTTCCAAAGGAAAGTACTGGCCGGGTCTTTTCTCTTCCTGGAGTGCATACTTGTACCGGCAGGGATGGGCACACTCACCGCGGTTGGCATCCCTGCCCGTGAAATAGTAACTGAGAAGGCACCGGCCCGAATACGAAATGCAAAGGGCGCCATGCACGAATATTTCAATCTGGGTGTCGGGAGCTAGGGCTTTTCTTATTTCTGCGATCTCGGCCAGGCTGAGTTCCCGTGCAAGGTTAAGCCGTTTCACTCCCTGTGTTTCCCAGAACCTGGCATTAGCCGGGTTCGTGACATTGGCCTGGGTACTTAAGTGGATTGGGACACCGGGAATGGTTTCTTTCGCCATTGTGAGTATACCTGGATCTGATATGATGACCCCGTCAGCCCCGATATCCTTGAGATATTGCAGGTATCTTCCCAACCCCTGGAGATCCTCCCGGTGGGCAAATATATTTACCGTGACATACAATTTAACATTTTTTTCATGGGCATATTTTGCCGCCCCTTCCAGTTCTTTTTCTGAAAAGTTACTCGCGTGGGCCCGTAGACTGAATTTTTTGCCGCCACAATAGACAGCATCTGCACCGTAATGGATGGCGGCAGCCATTTTTTCGAAGCTGCCTGCCGGAGCCAGGAGTTCCGGCATTTTGCTGCCAGGGCGGATGCTTGTTTCAGTGTTGGCTTTATATGCGTGTGCGGACATAATTCAAGGGCTTAAAGTTTTAAGGGAAACGGGTAAATACATGAAATATATTTGCACAAATTCTAGAGTGTTGCGAAATAACATTGTTATAATTTTCAATTTCTTCACTTGCCTGCCAGGACAAATCATGAGTACATAGTAGTCATGAGCCTGCAAACTGACAAAAAAAGACTAGATCCTGCAAACCCTACTACTGTGGGTGTGGCCATGAGTGGCGGCGTGGACAGTTCTGTCACAGCAATCCTTTTAAAAAACTTGGGGCATGATGTCCACGGTTATTTCATGGCCCTGGCTCAGCCGGACCTCGATCAACAGGTTGAACGGGTAAAAAAGGTCGCTGCCCACCTGGATATCCCCCTTACAATTGTTGACCTGGCAGATGAATTTAAAGAAACGGTCCTAGATTATTTTATTGAAACGTATTTCATGGGCAAAACTCCCAATCCCTGTATTATCTGCAATCCCAGGATCAAATTCGGCAGGCTGCTGGAAGAAATCCTTGCTGGCGGCTGCGATTGCATGGCAACCGGCC
>JAHEID010000050.1 GCA_024639555.1 Deltaproteobacteria bacterium | reverse complement strand
CAGTTATGGGCGTTGTTGATAGTATAGATAATAACGCAGCCCAGAACGAACTGGCAACACTGTATATAAGCAAGCACCCATACCTGGAAGACTTTCTCCGCTCACCCTCAACTGCATTTATCATTATAACTGTAAGGAGCTATTACCTGGTCAGTCGATTCCAGGAAGTCATGGAACTGCACATCCGAGATGAGAACGACATACCAGCTATCTGAAATAAGACCGGATTCAAAGCTTTTCGGCGGCAAGGCAACTGCTCTCAGGAGATTGCAGGAAGCCGGTTTGCGATTGCCGGCAACGCTTTGCATCTCAACGGAGGCCTATAAGCAGTTTGTCAGCAACAGCAGCATTAAGGAGAAAATCCAGCTTGAACTGCATCGCAAGAAATTCTCTGACATGCGCTGGGAGGAAGTCTGGGATGCAGCACTCCGGATACGAAATCTTTTTCTGCGCCAGGGGTTGCCGGAAAAACTTGCCCGGGAGATCAGCAAGGCGGTGGAGGAACATTTTTCGGGAAATCCTGTGGTGGTCCGTTCTTCCGCCCCGGAAGAGGATGCAGCAGCAACCTCCTTTGCCGGGCTGCATGAATCGTTTGTGAATATTCGTGGCACTGAGTCAATTCTTGAGCATGTAAAGCTGGTGTGGGCATCCCTGTGGTCTGACCGGGCCCTGCTGTACAGGCAGGAACTTGACCTGGACTTTGCCCGAAGCTCCATGGCGGTTGTAATGCAGGAACTCATAGCCGGGGAGGTATCGGGCATCACATTCAGCATAAATCCGGCTGATACAGCAGAAGGAATAGTTGAGGCGGTTTACGGCCTGAACCAGGGACTGGTGGACGGTGCGGTGGAACCGGACCGCTGGATTTTTTATAGGAAAGAGGAATCCATCAAAGAGCACTACACTCCCCGGAGGGAAAAATTCATGGCACCCCGGGGAGATAATGTCATTCTTGCAGACCTGACGGAAAATAAGTCTCTCCATGCACCCCTTGACCCCGAAGAGGCTTTGGCAATCTACCGGAAGGCAAAGAAGCTTGAGCAGATTTTCGGCAAACCCCAGGATGTGGAATGGACAAAGGTCGGCAGCGATTTTTTTATCCTGCAGTCACGGCCGGTAACTGCAAGAGCGGATGGTGATGAAGATGACAAAAGGGGATGGTATCTCAGCCTGCAAAGAAGCGAAGACAACCTGAAAAAACTGCGTTTAAAAATTGAGCAGGTCCATTTCCCTGCCATGAAGAGCGAAGCAGCGCAACTGGCTGAAACAGAACTTGAAGCGCTTCCGGATAAAGAATTGGCCGGAGAACTTGAGCATCGTCGACAGGTAAAGGAAAAATGGACAGCTGTCTACTGGGAAGACTTCATTCCCTTTGCCCATGGTATGCGACTTTTTGGCAAGTTCTACAATGATACAGTCAGCCCGGCAGATCCCTTTGAATTTGTCGAACTTCTTTCCAATGTGCCTCTGCTGAGTAAAAATCGCAATATGGCCCTGCGAAAAATTGCGGCCTATGTCCAGCAGCACCCTGACCTGCAGCAGGCCATTGCAACTGGAGGGGACATTAGTACAGCCGATATTGAATTTGCCAAGCTGTTGGAGGAATTTCTCAGTCTCTATGGCGATCCCTTTTGCGGCACCTATAGTGACAGGACCTGTGATGTAAGCAGGAGCGAACTATTGAATGTCATTGTGCAAATGGCCCGCAGCAGCACAGCTGAGGAAGAGGGCCTAGCCGGCAAAGAAGGGAATAAGGCAGTCCTGGAAGCTGCATTTTTTGAAAGATTCATGGAGGGGGAAAAACGTGCCCGGGCCGAAGGTCTGCTTGATCTGGCCCGGGCCAGTTACCGCCTGCGTGATGATGACAACATTGTTCTCGGCAGGATCGAGGAGCAGTTTTTCAGGGCCCTGCAGGAGGGCAGAAGACGCCTGCAGGAAAGGCATGTTGAGGGTGCTGCCGATCTGGGCGATAGTGAGGTTATCCGCAGCCTGGTTGACAGGAGCTATAAACCCGGCTCCCAAATACATAAAAAGACAACCCCAGCACAGGAAAACCGATATATGAAAGCAAGGCAGCTCCTCGGGCAGCCGGCAGGACCAGGCATTGGCAGAGGTCGGGCCAGGGTCATAGACAGCGCCGGGGACCTGGCGCTCTTCAAAAAGGGAGAGGTGCTGGTCTGCGACGCGGTTGCCCCCAACATGACCTTTGTGGTCCCCCTGGCAGCAGGCGTTATAGAGAGGCGGGGCGGCATGCTCATACACGGGGCAATTATTGCCAGAGAATATGGCATAGCCTGCGTCACCGGGGTGCCGAACGCAGCAACCCTGATCCATACCGGGGATGAAGTAACTGTGGATGGCTACCTGGGGATAGTGACTGTTGGACAAAAGGAGAGTGGAACCGTTTAGCATGCAATCAAAAAATGATTATTGTTCGGGAAATTGCATCACAAAGAGTCTGCTTTTCCCTGCTTAGCAAAAAAAATCAGTATTGTGTCCCAGGATTTTTCCAGTCATATATAAAAAGATGACTGAATTCAACGTTTACAGGATATGGTCATAATGATTTCAGTTTTTTGGCGCAGTTTTATCTACAGGCAGATGGCAACGGTGTTTTGTATTTTTATCCTGGCCGCAGCTTACCCGAGTCAAATGGCTGCAGCAACCAACAGAGGCGTTCATTTCGAGGACGAAATGATACTAGACGGCAATCAGCTCACCCTGCACGGTATTGGGCTGCTCAAATGGAAATACGTGGTCAAAGTTTACCTGGTCGGCCTTTATAAACCTGCAGGGGTGACGGTGAATCAGGTACTGGAGGATGTGCCCAAACGTCTTGAATATTATTTTTTTGTCGATATGAAGGCAAGCGATTTTCAGGATACCGGCTTCCAGCTAATGGCACAGAACGTAGGGGAGGAAAAGGCCAGAAGTCTTATCGGGGAACTGGAAATATTCAACAGTTTTTACCGTGATGTGAAGGCGGGCCAGCGTTACGTGTTTTCCTATGTGCCAGGCAAGGGTCTCGAAATGGAACTGGACGGCGAGGTGCTGGGAAAGTTGGCAGGGGCTGAATTTGCCGCAGCCTATATGTCCATCTGGCTGGGCCCTAACCCGGTGAGCAGAGGCCTGCAGGAAGGCTTGTTTGATCCGGCAACCAGGATAGAGTAGATCCTTTCAGATATCCGTTTTCAGCTATCAGGTGTCGGTAAAAAAATATCCAGTTTTTCTCATGGAAACAGCGATAATTATTGCTGCATCTTCAAAACTTGTCTGGGAAGTGCTTATTGATACGCATTGCTGGCCAAGATGGGGACCCTCCGTTACAGAAGTCCGTTGCCGGGACCGTTTTATACAGTCTGGCTCAAAAGGTCATGTCAGAACTACTCCTGGTTTATGGCTGCCGTTTGAAATAATAGATTTCATCCCGGGGAAAAAATGGTCATGGCGGGTTATGAGTATACCGGCAACGGGCCATCGTGTTGAAGCCTTGGCCCCTGAGCAATGCCGTCTGGTATTTGAAGTGCCGTTGTTAGCTGCACCTTATCTCCTGGTTTGTAAAATTGCAGCACGCAGAATTAAGCTTATAACAGAAAGCGGCTGATCAATAAAAAAACTGTCAACTTTTAACCATAAAAACAATTATGGAAGACCGCAAATGTCGTCCCAAGATTTTCAAGGAGAATCGCCATGAAACACTTTCCAACCTTTACCCGGTTATTTTTTTTGTTACTGGTATGTCTTCTGTTTTCTGGAGGTTGCTCCACTGTCACGGTCAGTGATTACTCAGCAATGGAACCGATCATGGCGCCGGAGGATTTTTTTAACGGTTCGATGACCGCCCATGGAGTGGTGAAGAACCGGAGCGGCCGGGTAACGAGCTATTTTAATGCCGACATCTTCGGCTCATGGAAGGACGGCGTCGGTACCCTTGAAGAAGATTTTGTCTTCAGCGATGGAGAAAAATCACGCCGGGTCTGGACGTTCAGGAAAAACGTGGACGGCACTTACACAGGCACTGCTGGCGACGTGGTTGGCGAAGCGCATGGCGAGATCTCCGGTAACGCCATGTTCCTGAAATATGTCCTGCGGATTCCCTATGGTGATAAAAATATTGATATTACCATTGACGACCGCATGTACCAAACCACAAAAAATATCCTGATAAATGAGTCGAAGATGTACAAGCTTGGCTTTCGGGTTGGAGAAATTCTCCTGGTGATGGTTAAGCACCCTGAATCATTACCCCAATAAGGACAGAAAAGGAAAAAGGCGATGAAGTAACGGAGGATGCTTATCCGGGAAGAATGACTGTTGTAAAAAAGGAGCGTTCATCCCTTTGCATGGAGCAGGATCATGAAAACCATACATCAGATTGCACCGCAAAGAATCCGCCTGGTCAAGAAGGGGAATGATACCGGCGGACCGGTTGTCTACTGGATGACCCGTGAGCAGAGGGTTGCAGACAACTGGGCGCTTCTGCTGGCCCAGAATATTGCTGTGGAACATAAAAGGGCCCTGGTTGTGGTCTTCTGTCTGGTGCCCGACTATCCCGGTGCCAATATCAGGCATTACGGGTTTATGCTGAAAGGGCTGCAGGAGGTGGAGCAGAAACTGCAAAAGCTGAAAATTCCCTTTGTGCTTTTGCAGGGAACTCCCCCTGAAATTCTGCCGGGATATCTGGCAAAAATAAAAGGGGCCTTTCTGGTCACAGATTTTGATCCCCTGAAGATCAAGCGGTCCTGGCAACAGGCTGTGGTAGCTGGAATGGAAGGTTCTTTTTATGTGGTCGACGGACATAACATAGTTCCCTGTTGGCATGCATCTCCCAAGCAGGAATACGCAGCTTACACTTTACGGCCCAAGATAAACAAGCTGCTGCCGGAATTTCTGTGTAACTTTCCAACGCTGGTGCCACACCCGGTTGGCAGCAAAAAGGTTTCTGCAGCTTCTGGTGACTGGCATAAGGTTTATAACTCTGTAGCGGACCACTCCGTTCAGGAGGTGGATTGGCTGATACCGGGCGAGAAGGCAGCCAATGAGTCGATCAGAGGTTTTCTTAAGAATGGACTGCAGACTTATAATGAGAAACGCAATGATCCAAACCTTGACGGACAATCAAATATCTCGCCTTATCTGCATTTCGGCCATATTGCCCCACAGCGGGTGGCCCTGCTCGTGAGCGAAGCAAGGGTGCAGGCTGAGGAAAAGGAAGCCTTTCTTGAAGAACTCATTGTCAGAAGAGAACTGGCGGATAACTTCTGCTTTTACAACGAAAACTATGACCGCTTTGAAGGGTTTCCGGAGTGGGCCAGGAAAACCCTGGATGCACACCGATCCGACAGGAGGGAGTATAAATATTCTCTGGACACATTTGAACATTGCAAGACCCATGACGAATTATGGAATGCAGCCCAGCGCCAGATGATGGAAAGGGGAAAAATGCATGGCTACCTGCGGATGTATTGGGCCAAAAAAATCCTCGAATGGTCCGCCAGCCCGGAAGCGGCAATTAAAACCGCACTTTACTTAAATGACAGGTATGAGCTGGACGGCAGGGACCCAAACGGTTTTGCAGGGATTGCCTGGAGTATAGGTGGAGTCCACGATAGGGCATGGCAGGAACGGCCGATTTTGGGCAAAGTGAGGTATATGAGCTATGCCGGATGTGCCCGTAAGTTTGACGTGAAACAATACGTCGCCCGATGGCTCGACACACAGAGTAACTAATTTATTAATACTATTGTTTAATAATCAAATTGTCTGCTGATGTGTCTGACCTTGTCAAGTAGAAGACACAAGTCCCTTGCCCCTTATTTTATTGGTTTTTTGCATTTCATATACAGGGCATTGGCAGAACTCAGATGTTATAATGATTGTTTGGCCTGCAACTTTCACTGCCTGCTATCCATTTACACCCGTGAATGGTTCTTAACTTGCCAAGATGTCCAGAGGATATGTTTAGCCTCTCCAATCCGAAGGGATTTTTCTTTCTGAGCTTCTCGTGTTATGAATAGTGGCGCGCATCAGGGATGGGGAAGCTCAGCAATTATACCGTAAAATTTTTTCATGATCTCGGGCGGGACCTCGGTATACCAGTGCCCCGTTACAAGAGACACACCATAGAAAAGAAGGTAGAGACCGACTACCCCAGCCGGCAGAAGCAGGATGGAGTTTTTCCTGCGGCCGGGTAAGGCAAGTGCCATACAGTCTTCAACGGGACAGACGGAGACACATTCGGTGCAGCCGATGCATTCACCTGTGCGTACGGTATTTTTTGTCGTGATCCTGATGGACGCCGGGCAGGTTTTCTCGCATTTTTTGCAGTCGATGCAGGTGTTGCTGTCGCGCTTGATCTGGAAAGGGCCGGCAAGGGCAAGAAGGCCGAGCAAGGCGCCGTACGGGCAGAGATAGCGGCACCAGAAGTTGCGGATAAAAAACGAGATCACCACAAGAAAGAGCATGATACCGGCAGAAAGTCCTGAAGGGCTGAGAAAGAAGAGCAGCATTTTGGCATCCACTGCAAGGTTATAGGGTGAGGTATGAAAAGACTCGATCTGTTTCAGGGTCATTTTCCAGGCGATGAGATAAAGGAAGAAAAAAAGCAGCAGGTATTTCAGGGAGAGGAGCGGCAGGTCAAGCCAGGCAGGCGGTTGCCAGAGGATTTTCAGCTTTCTGCCTGTTTTTTCCGCCAGGTTGGAAGTAAAACCAACCGGGCAGATCCAGCCGCAGAAGCCCTTGCGCAGCAGGAGCCCGATACACAGGGCAGCCAGAAAGATGGTGAGGCCGGCCGGATGGATCATGTCATAACGGCCGCTTACAATAAGTCTTTTTAAGCCGACCAGTGCACTGATTGGCAGATAAGCCTCCACGGAAGGCGGCCGTGGCACATAGGTTGATGTCTGGCCCGTACCCCACAGATAGAAGTGGTAGAAGCGGTATCCTGCATAAAGGCTGAAAAGGGTGAACCCGGCCTGGACAAGAGTTCTTAGCGGCTTGATCCATTTGGGGCGCATGAGATCTGCATATGATGTACGGCTCTGTTCCATGAAGCCATCATACCTTGACTGGAAGGGCCTGCCTTTGACCTAAATCAAGCCTTGCTTTTTTTGCGCCAGTATTTTTTGCCCCGGTTTCTCATCGGGTGGTCCTCCAACTCCATGGAGGCTTTTCTCTCCACCGAAAAAGATGGTGACAAGCATGCCTCCAAGCAGCAGCAGGGCAATAAGCAATATAATCAGGTCATCCTTTTTCATTTGTTCAGGTGCATCTGCATTGTATCGTTAAAAAACTTGCAACTTGATGTCAATATGTGAACAGGCCCGCTGTTAGCAATTTTTCAGTCACTAATTCAGGATTCTGTCTTATAGTTATTTAATAAGGCATTTTTGAATCTAAAACCACAACCGGCAAAATATACAATTTAATACTGAAGGACACAAGAAGGTGTATCTGGCAGAACAAACCATACAGGGGAGAAAAAATTATATTATCAGGGACTCCCTGTATAACCCCGAGACCAATTGCTGGCAGAGCAGAGATCTTTTTGACCTGGGCCGGTCGCCCTGGAAGTACATACAGTACCCCGGCGGCAATGCCTTTTATATCGAGGAGTCCGTCAGCGAACAGCTTGCCGCCAAGGGAGCTGAGTATGACCCATGCGATCTTGAGGAACTGTTCTGGCGTTTTATCAGGAAGGAGATCAGGCAGAAGATTGAGCAGTTTCATTGCCGCGGCAGGAGAAGAAGCCGGAAAATAAAGAAGAAAAATCTTGCTGAACACCAGGTGCAGGTTTTTGACAGGCGGCGCATATATTATCTGCGCTGCGGTGTTGTTGACCAACGCAAAATAGGTCGCCTGCCGCTTAGATATTTTAAGGGACTGCTGAATAAATCCAGGGATGAGATAGAGCAGTATATCCTGCAGCTTGAAAAAAGCCTGCCGCTCGGGGAGTACAAGCAGTACGTCTACGTAATATTCGATCTGCAGCGCTACTTCAAGGCATCGCCTGCCCGCTCAATACCGCAGGCACTGGACCAGGATGAGCTGGACAGGTATTTTATCAAGGATCTGTGCAGGCTGCAGAGGGATGAGTTTTTCTGGGCAGGTTTTGCTGAAAGAGACGAGCTGCAGGACTATCTTGTGCGTTATGCGGTCATGTTTTTTGATTACGAGTTTGACGGCGGATCTGCCTGGGATGAGTACCTGCAGAATTTTATCAATTCGAGACGTTTTTACAGGCCGCCGTCTCCGCAGACAACAGTTGTCATGACAGAAATTGTGGAAATATTCGGCGAGACTGAAGAAGATCTGCAGGCAATGGAAAAAAGTGAACTGACTAAATTATTCCGGCAGAAGGCGCATGAACTTCATCCTGACAAGGGTGGGGAGCACGATGCCTTTGTCAGGCTTGCCGAGGCGTATAAGGAGTTGTTGCGGAAGATGGGATAGGGTGAGCGAGCAGCAGTCAGCAATCAGTTATTAATTTTGCCCGATTATCACAATTCCTGGAAGGGAAGATTTATTATCGATATGGACTTTTATTGCATGCAAATAGAGTCAATATAACCAGTGTACATCTAGAGCTTTTAAAAATCATTCATAACTTTCAATATATCAGCAGTTATTGATCATTTTCATCTACCGTCAATTAATGGTTTTTTTTATTCCGCAAGGTCTTACGACGAAGCTATGTCAGACGGTAAGCAACCGCGAATATCAGCGTGCTCAACTGTCGTTATCGATGTCATTATTTCGACGCGAGCATGAGATAAAACTGAAATAAAATTATGTGGTTTTTAACTGTTGGTATCTTCACAAAAAAATGTATAGGTGTTTTTCCCTTGTTTTTTTGATGTGTACATTGCACTGTCTGCCAACCGCACAAGCTCTTCTGCCTCATCACTATTTAAAGGGAACAAGGAAATACCTATACTTAGACCAATGTTCACACTGCCAGTATTAAATTGAATAGGTGTTGTAAAGGTGTCTATTATCTTTTCAGCAAGTATTTCCGCATCTTTTGCAGATTTAAGCTGGTCAACGATGATCGAGAACTCATCTCCCCCAAAACGTGCAACAGTGTCTGACTTTCTGAATAGCTTCTTCAGTCGCTTGGCAACTGTGCAAAGTAGCTCATCACCAGCCTTATGCCCAAGGGAGTCGTTAACTGTTTTTAAACCATCCAAGTCTAAAAAAAACACGCTGAAAACACCCTTATTCCTACGATTATGCTCTAAAGTCATATTGAGTCTATCGAAAAAAAGTCTTCTGTTAGGCAGATTTGTCAATGGATCATAGAATGCTTGTATTTCTAGTTGTTCTTGGTATGCCTTTATATCATCTAGAGCTTTTTGAAGTTTGACAATCATCTTTTTCTTATCTTCCTCTGCCTGCTTACGTTCAGTGATTTCATTTTCTAGCTGTTTGTTTGTTTGAGCCTGTTTTTTCACCCTTTGTTCTATCTCATTAGTATACTTTAGTTTTTTCAGAAGGTAGAAGGCAAGCGAGAAAGTGAAAAACAATGACACGGCTAGAACTAACCACGAATCCCATATCTTATGAGAGTCGCTGTAGGAAGATGATGGTCGAAACAAAGCTTTCCATTGACGGTCTGCAAAATCAAAGTTTTTACTCCAATAAAGTTCTCCTTCAGTTGCTTCATTTTTCTCAAGAGAAGCAGCCTTTGAAGACATCTGGCTTGACTGGGAGTGCAGAAAACCATCTTCTTCTTTTTCGGCTGACATGTCGTAAAGATATACATCAATCGCTTCATCGGAAAAATCTTTCATGGCATCCTCTACGACATCGCCAATACGGAGAACCTCCACGAGAAATCCTTTGCGGTATCGGTGCAGTTCCTCCGGGGTTTCCGGGTGGATATCTTGTTGATACATGGGGAGAAGCAGCAGTACTCCGGCCTGGTTGCCAGTTTCCTGCACCAAGGTTATTTTTTCAGTGACAGTTAATTTACCAGTAGTAAAACCTCGATTAATTGCTTGTAATCGTGTCCGGTCTGAAGCGATGTCGAACCCAAAGGCAGGTTTGTTGGTTTCCAGAGGGGCGATATAATAAACCACTACATATTCTTGACGTTTTCCAGCTCTGACAAGCTTATTTTCTTCTGAACGTTCAGTGAACTGAAAATTTTCAAATCCTTCCTTTTGGGCCAAGGATTCATAATCTTCACGCTCATTATCCTGTACAAGTGGATTCCACCCAAACGCCTGAATGCTGGGGTGGCGAGAAAGAAGACTATTCACAAAGCCGGAGAATTCCTTACGGCTTACATAGTCTGAATTATTAAAGAAATCTTTGACAGACCTCAATGCCTCTAAGTTGGAATTGAGGTTCTCTTGTAGAGCATTTGCGCGCGCCTTTGCATGAGATGCAAATTCGATCTGTAGATCCTTATGCTCCCAACTATCTACAACTTTAAACATGATGAGAGATGCTATAATCCCTATGACAATCGTGCAAACAATGGGGAGGTTTCGTTGTAAAGAGTGCATTCTGTGGTTTTGATTAAATTTTAAGTATTAACTTTTCATTAATACCTATTTTTACATTACTATGTCAAGGTGGATTCTGTATAACATCAATAACAAAATTTGTTAACGGGGTCAGGCTTGACTTATGTGTGTTTAATGACTTTTGCAACGAACAAAGCACCCATAAGCCAGTCCACCAACAGGCTACGCAAACGTGCAGCAAAGGAAAAATTATTTTTATCAAAAATAGACAATATTCTAAAACTTTTAGAGAATACACAATTGTCAAGCCTGATAATCATCTAAAAGGCACCTCCCAGCATATCAAGGAATAAGCTTCCTGTGATATGCTGAGTTAGAGACCAATCCAACCATGGAGGTGCACAATGAAAAAATTATACGGGGCTTTTGATCTTCATTCAAGCAACAATTATCTTGGTATCAGCGACGAGAAGGACCGAAGGGTTTATAAAAAAAGGTTGTCAAACCAGCCGGATGTCATTCTGGCAGAACTGGAGCCGTATCGAAGTGAGCTTGTTGGGCCCGATGTTATGCAAATTCAATACGCAAACGTTTGCCGATTGCATGCGCAGCTCGTTCTAATGTTTGAAGGGTAATGGATGTATTATGGGGATCAAGGAGCCTTTCCAGTGATGAACGGCTGGTCTTCATTTGCCGTGCCATAGCTGCTTTGGATATGTGCTGCTTTTCCATTATCTGAGAGACCTGGTAAGCAATTACACGCTTTACAGCTATGGCTTCAGTTTCAGCCAGAATGCCTTCTTCTTCCAAAAAATCATCAAAACTGCTTCCTATATGTTTATCCATTTTTGCCTCCTAATGTTGACATGCGCTGCTTTGCAAGCTTTAAGTCATTTGCTGGAGTTTTCGGCGATTTCTTAATAAACCCATGCAGTAAAACCATCATTCCATCATGGGCTGTAAAGAGAATTCGTGCTATTTTCTTATCCAATTGGATGCGAACTTCCCACAGTCCTTTGTCGATCTTTCGAACCAAGGGCATACCCAACGGCCAACCGAGTTGAACGGTTTTAATATCCTCTCCAATTATTCTACGTTCATCTTTGGTTAGACCTTTCAACCATTCTCTTACTGGTTCTGTACCAGCATCAGTACGATAGAATACGACCTGTAAGATGATATTTGAATTCATGGCTAAAGTGTACCATAATTGGTACACATGTCAATTGGTATATTAGGAGCTTTTTATTTTTTTTGCGGCCCAACGTTTGAGCTAACTTGGCGGGCCAGAAGGGTTTCCGTCATCCACGCCTATATCTCCCCGTCAAGGTAGCGATTTGTTATACATTTTTATGATTCAGATTGGTGAAATATTCCCTTAATGTATGTATACCATACTCAGGAGCAACCATATCCATTGCCATTACCGTCAGGAAGAATTCTATTGGTCCATAAACCTTGCTGCCTGAAAATAATCTCACCATTTTAAGAATAGCTACGCGTAGCCAATTTGGAATATGTGTAATTTTCGGTTTAATCCCAAGAACATCAAAGGCTACCGCCGCAATTTCATTATGAGTCAGGGTCTCAGGCCCACCTGCCTTTATTTCTTGGTCAGGCTTATCAACGGCTTCTACACAAACGACTGCTAAGTCCTCGCCATGTATCGGGTTCGTTTTCAGTTCTCCATCACCGAATAAATAGGCTCGACCTTTTTTTGCCATTGCATAAAATTCGGTCATGTCTGAGAAAAATCCATTTGGACGGATGATGCAATACTCCAGTCCAGACTTTATTAGCTGCTCGACGAACAACTCTTTTGCATCACAGATTTTCAAATGTCGAAGTTTCTCACCATTTAAAACAGAAATGAATATGAATTTTTTTACTCCGTTCTGTTTTGCTTCCTGCAGAAGGTTCAAGTTAGCCTGATAGTCAACATCCATATAGGTAAGGCCGTCTTTTTGCCTTGTGATACCAACTGTTGAAATGACGACATCAATATTCTTGCAACAGCTTTTGATGGAATCGGGCTGAGTTATTTCTGCCTGAATCATCTCGGTTACTTGAATATTGTTTTGTTTTAATTTTTCTGGATTGCGAGCCAATGCTCTAACGTAATACCCCCTTTTGGGAAGTTCTCTGGCAATATGTATGCCCAAATAACCAGTTGCTCCTGCAAGAAGAACTCTATTCATGACGTATCTCAATTCATCGTTATGCTTTCTTGTCTTTCTGGCCAATAATGTACAACGCCTTTGTTCTGTTGCCAATTACCTTTGATTTCTTGACTGTAAATCCAGCATCTTTCATCATTGATTCAAGGTCTTCAGGTGAGAAGGAATGCGTGTGGGTAGGAGGTTTTCCCCAGGACTTAACGAACCGCAGTCCCATCTTGATCTTCTCCCAGAGTTTCATTTCATGGTCTGTAAAGGTCACAATCACTATGGTGCCACTTTTTCTGAGGATCCTGTAACATTCTTGAAGTAACGTGCTGGGACTTTCGATGACGTGAATCAGATTGGCCATAAAAACGCTATCTAGCGCTTCAGACGGGAAAGACGTTGCCATGCAGTTTTCTTTTCGGATTGTCACCTTTGGATGATCGCCAATGCGTGTCCGTGCTACTGCGAGGAGGCTATCCGAAAGATCGGTGGCAAACATGCTCGTTGTCTTCTGTACAATCGTTTCAGTATAAATACCAGTCCCGCAGCCGAACTCCACGAGTTCACCCAACTCAGGCAGGCGATTGAGCTCTTGGATTATCTCGGCCAGGAGTTCTTTCCCAACAACGTACTCCATCTTTTTGTCGTAGGTATCAGGAAATCTGCTCCAATATTCCTCTGTTACATTGTCACTCAACTTTTCACCTCCAATCATCTAGGGATGCATAACGTTTGAGCTAACTTGCGGGCCTGGGGCGTGTCCGTCAGCCACGCCTGTTTATTCCCGTCAAGTTCATTGATTTGATAGTAACAGGCTTGACTTATGTGTGTTTAATAACTTTTGCAACGAACAAAGCACCCATAAGCCAGTCCACCAACAGCTACGCAAACCTGCAGCAAAGGAAAAATTATTTTTTTGCAAAAATAGACAATATTCAAAAACTTTTAGAGAACACACAATTGTCAAGCCTGACACCTTTCCTATGCCGGACTTGAATTTAAGGCGATTTTGTTTTGATACTCAATGAGAATGTGCTGCTTTGTCCAGCATGTCAGCTGCCCACTGATTGATGCTTTTTCCACTCACCTCGGCCGCTTGAGCAACTGCAGCATGAACCTTTGGCGGAATACGGAGCATCAACTTGCCAGAATATGGTTTTTGGGGTTTCTTACCTACTTTTTTGCATGCCTCCAAATAGTCATCCACAGCTTCTTTGAATGCTGCTCGCAATTCGCTTACAGCTTCGCCGTGAAAGCCAACAACGTCACGAATGCCAGCAATATGACCAACAAAACAAGCATCTTCGTCACTGTACTCAATACGGGCGCTATACCCTTTATGCTTCATAGTTTTCATGGCTTCACCTCTGCTTGTTTCAGAAAAGATCGAGCGTCACGCACCTGATATGGTTTTGCTTCTTTGTGGGGATGAGGTCTATGGAAGCTCACTACTACATTGTTTAAGACGAACCTGACTCGAGAACCATCCCCCTCTATCAATTTTGCTCCTAAAGCAAGAAACAGCGATTCTATTTTTTTGAACTCAAGGTTAGCCGGTACTGGATTGGTGAATATGGCTTTTAATGTAGCTCGCTGTTTGTTGTTCATATTAACATGATAGCAATTTATGATATCAAGGTCAAGTTTTTGAAAGGTTTATGATCGTAATTATAATAACACTCTTTCAATATTCAGTGGCATACAACGCTTGAGCTCACAGGTTGACAGCGAGCCAGTTCTGACAATCCTTGTGCAGTGATTTGTTATGCAAAGATTGTTTTGCCCAAACAAATTTGGATAAGTTACCTCCCTTTATAAGAAGGTTTTTTCTTGTTCAAGAATGCATTTGTTCCTTCTTTGAAATCTTCAGTAGAAGCCACTAAACCAAAATAATCTGCTCCAAGCTTCGCTGACTCCTCAAGTGGTAAATTAAGACCTCGGTGAATAGCTTCCCAAGTAAAATTGACAGAAATGGAGGCGTTATCAAGAATTTCCTGCATTAACTTTTCACCCTCACTTTGTAATTTGTCATTATCAACGACCAAATTAACCAAGCCCATCTCAAGTGCTTTTTCTGCTGAAATCATTCTTCCTGTCAACAACAATTCAGCAGACCGTCCTTTCCCAATAAGGCGTGGAAGTCTAGTTGTGCCTCCCCATCCTGCAACTGCGCCAATACGAACTTCAGGATGACCTAATTTTGCTGATGAAACGGCAATGCGTAACATGCATGATTCCGCAAGTTCAAGTCCACCGCCAAGAGCAAAGCCATTAATTAACGCGATTGATATTTTGCCTAAATTCTCAATTTGACTATTCACAGATATAGCCAGTTCAGCTAGCTCTCTTACTTTTATAGGTGAAGCAGAGTTGAGAAATTCAATATCAGCCCCAGCTGAAAAAGCTTTACCACCAGAACCAATTAAAAAAATTCCTTTAATTGCACTATCTCTTTTAATTCTATCTAATTCGTTGCTTAATGCTAATAGAAGCTCTGAACTTAAAGCATTTAAAACTTGAGGGCGGTTCAATGTCAGATACACGATATCTTGCTTTCTATCTACGGCAAGTACTGATTCTTTTTTTTTCGTCAAGATGCCCCTCCTTGTTTTGATATTCTTACTGCATAACGTTTAAGCTAACTTGCGGGCCGGAAGCGTTTCCGTCAGCCACGCCTATTTCTTCCCGTCAAGTTCAGTGATTTGTTATGGATTTTCTTGTTATTTTAATATGTTAAGCTGTTCGCAAATTATTGCTCTGT
>JAHEID010000169.1 GCA_024639555.1 Deltaproteobacteria bacterium | reverse complement strand
GTGCAACAGACGAACAGCATGCCTTAAGTCTGCAACCAATTTTCTTTAATAAGACATCTATCGCGAAACGTTTAGCTGATATTGTCCTGTCAATCCTCGCCCTCATTGTTTTAAGTCCACTCCTGTCGAGTATTGCCATTGCTGTAAAGTGTACCTCCAAAGGGCCGATTTTTTTCAGGCAGAAACGTGCCGGGCTTGGCGGGGTGCCGTTTACATTTCTGAAATTCCGCACCATGCAAATTGATGCAGATAAAAAGAAATCTGAACTGCTGTCATTTAATGAACGCACCGGGCCTGTGTTCAAGATGGAAAATGATCCACGCGTTACCAGGCTGGGTATATTTCTGCGGCAATGGAGTCTTGATGAACTGCCCCAGCTTATTAATGTTTTAATGGGCGACATGAGCCTGGTCGGGCCGCGGCCGCCAATCATGGAAGAGGTGGAAAAATATGAAAGCTGGCATAATTACCGGCTTGAAGTGAGGCCCGGTATTACATGTATTTGGCAGGTTTATGCCAGGGGCGAGAAATCTTTTGAGAACTGGGTCAGACTTGATATCAAATACAAGAGGGAACAATCATTTCTGCTTGATATGAAATTGCTTTTTATGACAATTCCTGCCGTGCTGTCTCGCAAGGGTGCTTGTTAATCCAAGATTCTCATACTATTTAGGTCGTGTTGAAAACATTTGGCCCGGTCCCGGATAAAAATCTTTCCTGCTGGACAGATCGTGAGCCTTTTTACTTTGCAATTTTAACAATTTGCTATCATTGGAAACTCGTGAATTATTTTTAAAATGTTAGGATGTCCAATGGTTTTATGAACTTTGTTTTAATGCGCATTTTGTACAAATTAGCTAAGTTACCATTTTCCTGTTTGCGTGGGGCGCGACATGCTTTTTGCCAACAGCTTCTGAAATTCAGGGCCGGGAATTTCCCGGGCCCCAAACTGCTCGAGGTGTGTTGTTTTCATCTGGCAGTCGATCAGGTCAAAATCCCATTCCAGCATTTTTTTTACCAGGGAAACCAAGGCAATCTTTGAACTGTTCGGTTGCCTGCTGAACATGGATTCCCCGAAAAAAAATCCACCCAGGGAAACGCCATATAGCCCTCCAGCAAGTTCATCATCCTGCCAGCATTCCACGGAATGCGCATAGCCCATATCGTGGAGATGACTGTATGCTAAAATCATGTCCTTGGTAATCCAGGTGCCTTTTTCTTTTCGCGCATCAATAGTCGCACATGCGGCAATGACCTGCTGAAAGGCTGTGTCCATGGTCACAGAGAATTTTCCCCGCCGCATAAGGCGGGAGAGCCTTTTAGGAATTTTAAATTCATCCGGAAAGATCACAAGTCGTGGAGAAGGTGACCACCAGAGAATTGGATCCCCTTCAGAAAACCAGGGGAAGATGCCGTTGTTGTAGGCAAGGAGCAGTCTTGCCGGGGAAAGATCACCGCCGATGGCCAGTAATCCATCTTTTTCAGCCAATTCGGCAGGAGGGAAAACAAGTTTATCCGTGAGCTGATAAACAGGCATTACTTTTATTAACCCAGTAATGATTGCAGTATTTGATATAAAATTACACCAAATGCCATGACACTCATGGCACAGGGGAGGATATATTTGTAGACCTTTATAAATGAAGCACTGAAATAATCAACCGTGAGCATAAAGCAGAGGTGCACTGGCGAGAGCATCATGCCAGCGTAGCCCATGCTGAAGGCCAGGACCAGAGCTGCCATGGGCTGCATGCCGATCTCACCGGCAGAGATAAAACCGACAACAATAGGAAAGGCCGCCCCGGCAAAACCGATGGCAATGCCCGTCACCAGGCCGGCAAGGAAGGGAAGAAATGCTATGATCAACCCAATGGGGACCCGGCCTGTTGAAAGTTCTCGGCCAGCCAGGGGGATGAGCCCTGATGAATTCAACAGTGATTCAAAAATCATGACACCGGCCAACGTAATAAATACATTCGCTGTTTTCAGGGATGCAAGATCCGAAAACATTTTGCGGGAATGACTTTTTCTGCCGAGCCAGATTATGACCAGGCTGACAAGAAGTCCGGCCAGCATGGATAGCAGTTTCCAGGACGCAGGATTCAGATCGGGTAGAATTTTATGAAAAAATCCCGGCAGTAACAGGGTTGCAGAGACAATGATGCCAATCGGCAGCAGAACCTGCACAATGCGGGGTAGATTTTGTTCTGTAGTTTCATCGGTAAAAGAAAAGGCCTGGTGCCGAAGCAGGAAAAAATATCCGGCACCAAGGCTTACAAAGGTAAAGGGAACTTGCAGGAGCATAAATTTCCAGGTCTGCAGGGTAAAAATTGACAGGGTCACTATAACAACTGGATAGAGCGGCCACCAGTATTCCAGGATATGTCTGAACCAATAGTTGACGGCGGCCTTCCATTCAGGAGAATTACTGTTGTTTTGTGCGGTCCTGCCCACTAAAGGAGCGGAAAAGAGTGCTCCGCCGGGCATGGGGACCAGGCCGATGGCAGCTGGAATGAGAACCAGGCTGAGCGCCTGTCCATGTCTGCCGCCATAACGGCGCGCCAGTGAAACGATGGCATTTCCGTTTTCTTCTGATGCCATGAAGTGCCCGATTTCCATGATAAGGGTGATGGTTATGACCAGAAGCCACAGTTCAGGGCGCATAAGGGCATGCCATAAATCAGCGGGCAGGGCCTGCAAATTTTTACCTGACCAAAGGTCAAGAATCAAGCCTCCGCCGATCAAACCGACACCCAACGGTACTCTCATGCGGCTTGCAGCGAGGACACCGAAAAAAACAACAAGTATCTTGGCAACGGCAGAAAATTCCATAGTTCAGGTATATACTTTTTCTTTTTGTTTCGTGCAATTCTGCTATTGATTACCGTTTTGAGCTTGCCATTTCCCTGGCAATTTATTGGCGTTGCTAATTGCTGCAGTTCAGTCAACCTGTCCGGATGCACTGGACAGACTCAGCAGAAGTATATCATCCCCGGGAACCGAGATCGTCACCTTTGTGGTCTATCCTACAGAAGCACTTCAACGAATTCCTGCTGCAGTATGATGATTCATATGTGCGTCAATTCGGCTATCTCCGTTCGATAATCCCCGAGATCGTTCAGGGTTATCTCAAGTGCGGCGACCTTGCCGAAGGCTTCGCCCGTGTCCGCTGCCCTGACTGTCACCATGAGTTTCTTCTTGCCTTCAGTTGCCGGGGCCGCTGGTTATGTCCCAGTTGCCATGCCAAGAAAGTTGTCCAGTTCGGTTTGCACCTGAAGGAAAATATTCTGTACCCGGTTCCGCACCGGCAATATGTTTTCAGCATCCCGAAAATTCTCCGGACCTTTTTCAAGTATGACCGGAAGTTACTCGGTAAATTCTGTCAATGCATCAACTGGAGTTTGCTGGAATTCTTCAGGTCCGCGACCGGTCTGAAGAAAGGCAATTTAGGTGCGGTGATGGCTATCCAGGTAAGCGATCGAAGGGAGACTCCGGACGTTTGGTGACTATGCCCGCTGGCATCCCCATGTCCATGTATTGTTGGCGGACGGGCTGTTTCGAGAAAACGGCGTTTTTTATGTAATGCCAAAGATTGATATCTATCCTCTGGCCGAACTTTTCCGCGCCAATATTCTGAAAATGCTTAAGAAGGAAGGCAGGATCGACGACGGTCTGATCGAAAAGATCATGAAGTGGAAGCACAATTCCGGGTTTTCGGTGCATAACGGGGTGCGCCTGTCCAGGGATGATGATGCAGGCAGGGAATCATTGGCCCAGTATATTATGCGTAACCCTTTTTCTGTTAAAAAGATCACCTATAATTCAGGAACTGGAACGGTAATATATAAATCAAGAAAGACCCAACGAAGGAGCAAGGGAGGCCGGAAGAATTTCCAGGTATTTACCGCAACGGAATTCATCGGCGCCATTACCCAGCATATCCCGGAAAAGTCTTTTCAGCTGGTGCGCTATTACGGCTGGTATTCAAACCGTGGCCGGGGTGAGCGGGAAAAGAGAAAGCAGGCTGTATGCCTTCCCGATATTCCAACCAGGGTGGAAATCCTTGATGTATCCGATTACCGGCCGAAGAAAATACCTTCTCCCCAGTGGCGTGAGTGCATAAAAAAGATATGGGAGGTTGATCCGCTGTCCTGTCCCAGGTGCGTAAGCGAGATGAAAATCATCAGCTTTATCAATGAGACTGATGTCATCCGAAAAATCCTGGAGCATGTTGGGTTGTTGGAAGACAAAACACCTTTAGAGCGCGCCCCACCTGATCTAATTTCCGAAAAGAGCTATGAGCCGTATGACGATGGCCGAAGTCTCCCGTAGGTCGCTTATCTTGCCGCAGTACGAGGAATTGGTGCGCGTTTTTGTCGTGTTTTGTGCATGTTATGTTATTTCTGACCGGATTATTTGTTGACAGGGTGTCCTGATATCCATTATTGATAAATTTATGTGACGAGCTGGGGGCGGATTCCAAGAACCGCCCCTAATTTTTGGCATGGGCGAAAAAGCGATTACTTATCACCACCATTGAATGGGGCTCAGGTCAGGTTAAAGATCTTTAGACAAAAAACCAGCAACGCCCATCGCAATTAAGGGACAGATGGATTGCAGACGCCACTGGTTATAGAATAACATTCATCTCCAGGTTACGTGGTACAAACGCAACAGGATACTGTAAGTATTTCTGTTCATTATCAATACATTATTCTGATTCTGTATCTGAATCACTTTCAAGAATGGAATTCAGTTCATCGGTAGAACTGGGAGAAAGATAAGTAAAT
>JAHEID010000049.1 GCA_024639555.1 Deltaproteobacteria bacterium | reverse complement strand
AGATTTAAAACAATATATTACTTTAATATTTGGACTTCACTTTATTTATCAACAACTTACCCGCATAGCATAGCTGGGACCCACCAGCTAAGCTGGTGGATTAAGACGGATATTTAATATACATTTTTTTATTTGTAAATTTAGTCACTTGCAACTTTAGTTCACTTGTAATTTTATACGGTGACATGATATGTCGAAATTGGAAGATACAATAAGAACCCTTTTACAGGATCGAAAAATCCTCCTCATGACTCACCTGGTGCTTGGATATCCCTCTTTTGAGGTTAACAGAGAGGTTATCCGCCAGATGGTGAAAAATGGCGTGGATATGATCGAGATGCAGATCCCGTTTTCTGAACCGGTAGCGGATGGCCCCATGATCCTGAAGGCCAACCAGGAGTCAATTTCCAGAGGGGTTAAAATTGCGCAGTGTTTGGAGTTTGCCGCAGAGATTACGGCGGAATTTCATATCCCTTTTCTTTTTATGACCTATTACAACATCCTTTACAAATTCGGATTCGCGGATTTCATTGACCGCGCCTATGATATTAACATTCAGGGTTTTATAATTCCGGACCTGCCGCCTGAAGAGGGTAAAGAGTACATTGAGCAGGTGAAAAGCCGGAATATGGCGCCGATCCAGGTCTTTGCACCTACCTCGACAAAAGAACGCATGCAGCTGCTGGCACAGAATGGAGCAGGTTTTATCTACTGTGTCGCCCGCCGTGGCGTTACCGGTAAGAAGACGGACTTTGACCAGGACTTCAACGAGTATATTGCCCGGTGCCGCAGTGCAACGAGCCTGCCCCTGGCAGTCGGCTTCGGTATACGTTCCAAGAAGGATGTGGATTTCCTGAGCGGCAGGGCAGATATTGCTGTCATAGGAACCGAGACTATACGCTTGGTGGATGAAAAGGGGGCAGAAGCTGTGGGGCCCTTTATCGCCAGCCTGCGCTAGCCAGAATTATTCATGAGCATTTCACTGAATATATAAATGAAAATGCATTTTAATATGCACAAATTAGATATACCGGCAAATATTACATATTGTATTTTGCAGTCCGCTATTTTTTTCTGAGAAATGCTCATGAATAATGCTGGCCTGAAAAAGTCGAATGCAAGGATGTGCCGGCAATAAGGTGTCGGTCACGAAAGGTGACCGTCATGTTACGGGACGACCAAAAACCAAACCTCCCCTATGCCATGGCCGAAGGTATCATTCGGATACTTGTCATTCTTGAAATAATAAAGAGGCATGCCTTTATATGCCGTTTGCTGTTTTCCATCAGGCCTTATTATGCTGGTGAAATCGCTTGATTCGCAACCTTCGATTACCGCAGATGGATCAACATAGAAAGGGGGCCAGTTGACAGCGCATCCTTCAATGCAATTACTTGCGTTTTTATCATCCTTGGAGAAAGAGTAAAGGGACACACCTTTACCGTCTGCCAGAAACTTTCCAAGCAGTTCTTTTTCCATGATTTTGACCCCCGGCATATCATCAGCCTTTGTCGGGATTACAGCGGATAGTAAAATGCCGGTCGCAAAAAAGCCGAGAATAAATAAAAGCGCGAAAGTCGGAAGAGTATTTTTCATGCTGCAGTTCTCCAGGAATAATTTTTCAGATACGTCATTAAGATTGGCGGAAAAATTTAAATATATATACGGGACTTTGTCAATGCGGGAACTTGTGGTGTTACGATTATAAAACAGTAAAAGTATTTAGATCAAAAGTGCAGTATGACATTGCGCCTTGACCCGGCTACAGATTGAGGTATTATTGCCGCCGGTCCAGGCAACAAGGATGCATGGAAAATGAAATGATACCTGACTAATGGTTTGATACGATTGATCAATAGCCGGCAGGTGATTGGTGCTGAATATTTAGGCAAGGAGACAACAATGACAGCAGACATCAATGAAGAACTGGGGACCACTGACGTTAAATGGAACGTTGCTGATCTTTACAGCGGGTACGCCGACCCGCAGATTGAAAAGGATATTGCCTTCTGCACACGCGAAGCCGCAGAAATTAACAGAAAATATGCCGACAGGGTGGGAACACTTGCAGAAGAGGAATTACATGCACTGGTTGTAAGGCTCGAAAAACTTGAAACATTGATGGGCAGGCTTTTTACCTTTGCCTTTCTTAATTTTGCTACTGATACCCATGACCAGACGGTCAGCGCTTTTCTGCAGCGTATGCGTGAAATAGGCAGCAGCATTGGCAAAGAGACAGTTTTCTTTGAGCTGGAATGGAATAAAATTCCTGGAGAGACAGCGGAAAAAATCCTGCAGAATAGTGTGCTTTCCCATTACAACCATTACCTTGTAGATATGCGCAAGTATGCAGAGCACCAGCTGTCGCAGATTGAAGAAAAACTGCTCATTGAACGGGCTCCTGTTGGCCGGGGAAGTTGGACCACCCTTTTTGAGAAGATAATGGGCCACATTAAATTCGGAGAAAAGAAACGGACGGAGGAGGAGGTGCTTGCAGACCTGTATAACCCTGACCGTATGGTGCGCAAACAGGCAGCTCTGGATCTGACCGCAGGATTGCAAAGCCAATTGCATATTCTCACCCATGTCTTCAATACGCTGCTGGCCGATAAGATGATAACCGACCGTTTGCGTAAATATCCGGGTTGGATCAGGTCCATGAACCTTGGCAATGAACTGGAGGATAAGACAGTCGAAGTACTGATCAAGGCAGTAACAGCAAGCTACGGCATTCCGCAGCGTTATTACAGGACCAAACAAAAAATGCTCGGATTGGATGAACTGCTTGATTATGACCGTTATGCGCCGGTCCCCCATTTACCTGACAGGAAGATACCCTGGACTGAAGGCAAAACAATGGTGCTTGATGCCTTTGCTAAATTCTCACCCCGCATGGCTGAGATAGCCGGGTATTTCTTCGACAAAAAGTGGATTCATGCGCCTGTGCATGAAGGCAAAAGGGGAGGCGCCTTTGCCCATCCCTGTGTGCCGGATGTACATCCTTATGTGCTGGTTAACTATACAGGCAACCTGCGCGATGTGTCCACCGTGGCTCATGAACTGGGGCACGGTGTGCACCAGTACCTGGCTGCAGAGAATGGGTATTACAACAGCAACACAACCCTGGTGCTTTCCGAAACTGCCTCTGTGTTTGCTGAACTCCTGGTGTTTAATTCACAGCTTGAACTGCTTGACAGGAAAGAGGAAAGAAACGCATTCATCTGCCAAAAACTTGAATCAATTTTTGCCACGGTTTTCCGGCAGATATCAATGAACAGTTTTGAAGACAAGGTGCACAATGCCAGAAGGGATCAGGGAGAACTTAAAACTGAAGAGGTTACCGACATATGGTTGAGAACACAACGTGAGATGTTTGGAAATTCGGTAACTCTGTCTGAAAATTATGGCATCTGGTGGTCTTATATCCCTCATTTCCTGCATACACCCGGTTATGTTTACTCCTATGCCTTCGGTGAACTCCTGGTGCTTGCACTTTACGCCCTGTACAAAAAGGAGGGTGAACCATTTGTGCCCAAATATCTCGATCTGCTTTCCGCTGGCGGAACGCAAACGCCGTACATGCTTCTGGAACCCTTTGGCGTGAATCTTGATGACCCGGGATTCTGGAACGATGGTCTCAAGATCATTGATGATATGTTGAACCTGATAGAATAGATAGTTCTTGCTTTATTTTTTTCAGTAAACTATCCATCTGCCACAAAGGTTCACATATCATCTGGACACCTTGATGTTTTAGGAACGGTTCACGAGGTAAGATGGATTTTAGATATTTGGACTTCGGAAAAAAATACTCAAATGTCAAGCCTGACCCGGACACTGACCCGGACATGACCCGGTCGTACAGTTCACTGAGCTACAAACCGCCTGCTCCGGAAACGATAGCTTGAATTACAGAGAAACAACAAAGAAAGAAGAAAAGAAAATACTGATTCACTAATTTACGGGTGGACCGGTTATGTGGGGCAGGGCACTACGACTACAGGCAAAGGTCTTATTTAATATTTAGGTGGATTTTGCATAAAAGAATTACCTACGACTTATACGATGTCATAATTGTCGGGGGAGGCGTTGCCGGGTTGGCAGGAGCAATGACGGCAGGCCGCCTGGGCTTGCGGGTACTTCTTTTGGAGAAAACAGTATTTGGCGGGTCAGTTGCGGTTCTGGAAACTATATACGAATATCCGGGGCTTGAAAAGATTGGCGGTTGGGAGCTTACCCAGACCATGGTGAAGCAGGCCAGAAATTCAGGCTGCCTCTTGTTTGATTCAATTGAGGTAACAGGTCTGCAGATGGTGGAAGACAGTCACTTTGAGAGTCATGGCGGGGATAAATTTCGAGCCAGTTCTGTGCTTGTAAGCACCGGCGGCCAGCCGAGACAGTTGGGGCTGAAAGATGAAGCACGCTTTGCTAAGCAGGGAATCCACACCTGTGCTCAATGCGCGGGAGCAAGGTATAAAGGCAGGGAAATTGTCATTGCGGGTAATGGCAGTTTTGCAGTAAGAGCTTCACAACATTTAGTGGAATTGGGCTGCAGGGTTTTCTTCATCACAGGTGATGAGAAAATTTTTGGTGATGCCAATCTTATAAAAAAACTCTTGCACCACAAAAAGTTTCATTTTATGGGCGGCTGCCATGTGACAAAGCTCTTTGGAGATAAATATTTACAGGAAATTGAGGTGACAGATTTAGCCAGTGGCGACCTTGAGAAGCTGGAGGTTGCCGCAGTCTTTGTTTACCGCAATATTGTACCGGATAGCCGTATTCTTGCAGCCCGGAAAGATGCAAAGGGCTTTCTGCTGGTTGATGAAAACCTTATGACCTCTCTTCCAGGGGTGTTTGCAGCAGGCCGGGTAGTTCACGATGATCTGCCGCTCCAGGTGCTGGTCGGTGATGGCAGCAGGGCATCACTTTCTGCGGCTGCCTGGCTGCAATCAGATGCGTCATAAAGGTTTTAATAGAGTAAGGATTGAACGGGCAGTGCATTTCGGGGATTCCGGCTTTCTCCGGCAGAGGTAACCCGCACAGCACTTGTCCCGGGCAACGGGCATTTTGTTTCACAGATGCCGCAGCCGATGCAGCGTTCATCGATAACATAGGGCTGCTTGACCCATACATTCTCGTTTTTGCTGTTCAGCACCTGGGCTTCGCGGAACAGAATAGCTTTGTCAGGCGTGGGGCAGTGCTCTTCACAGACAATACAGGGAATGCCCTTGGCATAGGGCAGGCAGCGATTCTTGTCAAAAAAAACATTGCCGATTTTTGTTACATGTTTCTGGGCCAGCGTAAGTTCCGCAAGCGCCCCGGTCGGGCATACCTGGCCGCACAGGGTGCAGTTGAATTCACAATAGCCGCTTCTGGCGTTCAGTCGTGGTGAAAAAAGACCATCAATCCCGGCTGCCAAAAAGGTCGGCTGCAATCCGTTTCCGATGCAGACCTTCATGCATTCGCCGCAACGGACACATCTGCCGAGAAATTCATCTTCGGGCAGGGCGCCTGGGGGTCTTACCAGGTAAGGATCGGGACTTTTCGCCATGGTCCTGGTGTCAAGAAAAAAAGGCAGGGCTGCGCCAAGGGCCAGGCTGCTGAGAAAGGTTCGCCGGCTGAGCGCAAAAACAGGCCGTGTAACCTCTTTTTGCTGAAAGCCAAAGGATATTTTATTGCCGGGGCACATATCCACACAGTCCATGCACAGGTTGCAGTCCAACGGTGATATGTGCCGTTCTTCGTCAATTGCCCCCATGCGGCAGATATTCATGCAGTTCCTGCATTTGCCGCACTTTGCGCCGCCTTTGCCGCGCATCAGGGAGAAACGTGCAGCAATTGCATAAACTGCTCCAACCGGACAGGTGCTGCGGCAGAAAAAGCGCCTTTCCAGGCGCTCCAGTATAAAGATAGTAACAAGGATAATGAAGGACACAAAGGCAAGATCATGATGGTTTTGTTGAAAGGGTAGAATGGTTTCTTTAAGAAAACCATACACCGGCTCGGTTAACATATTGACCCATGCCGGCATCTGCAGATAAGTAAAGGTGAAGAATGATGTGGCCAGGACATTCAGGGCAGGATACACGGAAAGAGCCAGGCCTCGGACCAGAATGGAAAAAGGATCAAAGTACCCGGACGCCGGCAACCCTAAAAAAGCTGCAATGAGTAAAAAAGCAAGCAGATAAAATTTAAAGGAGCGAAATCGGTTCGCGTTTCCTGGGCGGGCTTGTGGTATGAAGTTATGAGAAGCGTCCAGCAGTGTACCCATGGGGCAGACCCAGCCGCAGAAAAAACGTCCGAAAATGAATGTGAGGCCAATAAAAATAAGTGACGGCCACATGAGGGATATCAGTGTTTTGGAGGCCAGAGAAACTGAAGCAGCAAGAAAGGGATCAATACGGAAAAGGATGTTTACCGCATAAGGGAGTTCATTGGAGCCGGAATAGTCGGTTTTGATAAAAAGAAAAAGGAACAGGACAAAGCATGAAATCTGGCTTAACCTGCGCCAGTGAAGCAGTTTCATTCCTTTTTTCAACATGGGATATATCAGGCCTGAATGATTTGCATGCGGTCAAGGTGCATTTCACCTAAGCCCATTTTATAGGCAGCCACTGTTGAAGGAATCTCATCAGGCTGCATGTTAAATAGCGTTGTGGCAAATGCGTCACCAGCAACCGGATCAGCTGAGGCCACTAAAGTATCAAGGATCTTTACATCATCAATATCGCCTCCCTGGGGGCCGTTGCGCAAAAGGATACGGGTGGCATCAATAAGGGTAAGCTTTGGCCTGACCACGGTCGCAAGATCAGCGAGCTTCTGACCGAGATCATGATGCATATTCCCGCGGTTGCCGCCCAACACCCCCATGCTGTTTTTCAGACCAAGGGTAAGTTTGCTCAAACTGTGGTGCTTGGCAATAGGTACATTGATATACGTGTCAGCCTCAAGTGCGTCACGGTAGATTTCAAGCCGGTTCACAGCTTTACCCCGCTCAATATTGACAGGGACAAATTTGCGTGTGTCAGGATGATAGTATGCAAGCCTCTTGTCTTTTATAGATTCCATGGCTTCTTGAATGCCGCTGTTTACATAACAGCGTCTTTGCTCATTGCATGTGCGGTCAAATACCATGATCTTTTTCGCACCGGCATCAAGAGAATGCTCAACCATTGCCTTCATTACCAGTGGATGCGTGTTGGCAGCTTGATCCGGACTGCGGTCCCAGGCCATGTTGGGTTTGATAACCACATGGTCACCGGTTTTGACAAACTTGCCAATACCGCCCAAAGGTTCAAGTACTCTGGCCACCAGTTCATAATAATTCTTGCCCTTGGCATGAGATACAACCGGTGACTCTTTTTCTGCAGCCAGAAGTTCAGATCCGATTCGAAAACTTGGAATAGACGTAGAAATGCCTGCAGTCCAGAGCAGAACCTGCTTCATAAAGTCTCTTCGGTCCATAAATCCTCCTTTGTGACAGCCAGATCGAACCGGAATTCAACCTGATCTTATCCTGTGCCACTATTTTTCAGCTTTTTTATGAATTAGAATGCCTATCATAGTTTATGTCATTAAAATAAAGCGCATATTTTTACTGGTTAGAAATTTTGTCCATTCAGTAATTAGATTATAAAAATAAAATTGCCAGAAGCCAACCCAATAAAAAATGATTAATATATCAAATTAGTACAATGTACGCAGAAACATTCTAGTTGTTGTGATTTTTTACACACTTTTAAGGACCATAAGAGAAAAATTGTTTTGAGTTTTAAGGAGACGAGAATCATGAATTATAAAAGCGGTGTATTACTATTTGCCTTACTATTGGGACTTTTTTCATGTACATCCTACAAGAGCCAATATGTGGGATTCAGGCCCGCAGCTGATTATCCAAACAATGTGGTTGCCGGTGGCGTGACCATAGGAGCAGAAGCTTATGCTGATCGAACTGAGGCAAAAGAAGCCTTCGGCTTTGATGTCAAAAAGGCTGGACTCCTGCCGGTTCAAGTGGTCATGGATAACAGGTCCGGCGATCAGGTGCTGATTGTATTGGACCAGACCTTTCTGGTTGACGACAATAACCGCTACTGGAATCTAATATCCAACAGGGCCGCTGTTGAACGCGTGACAAAAGCAACTCAGAGCGGGGAGATTCTTGGCGGAGCTGCCAAGGGTGCCGGTTGGGGTGCTGCGACCGGTGCAGTTCTCGGGGCTGCTTTTGGCGTCCTGTCTGGTGAGAATGTTGCTGATGCAGCAGGAAAAGGAGCTGTTATTGGGGGAGCAGGCGGAGCTGTTTTCGGCGGGGCGCAAAAGGGAACGGATCCCAAACAACCGAGAACCATAGCCGATGACCTTCGGGATAAGGGACTTGAAGGGAAAACTATTCCAGACCAGAGCCTGGCCAACGGATTTTTGTTTTTCCCTGCTGAAGCACAGAGCGCACGTGAGTTGAGATTACAGATGAGAGAAATTCAGTCAGGGTATTTATACACGCTCAGTCTGCCTTTCTAAACAGCTCACGGAAGTTATTCCTTCCAGATTTTCAAGGCTTTACTGTATACCCCAGTGCGGGAAAGTTTGTGTTCTGCAGCAACTTCCCGCACTGCATCCTTCAGGCTTTTTTTCCCTGAGTTTTTGTGTGACCGAAGAATTGTTTCAAGCTGTAAGTCAGAGATTTCAGGCCCAGCCTTCGCCCCTGAAATGATAAATACGGATTCCCCTTTAATTTTTTTGTCTTTACAATGTGTAAGAACAGAATTGAGGGAATCCCGGGTCAATTCCTCGTGCATTTTCGTTAATTCCCGGCACCATAATACCGAGCGTTCACCCAGTATAGAATCACAATCCTGCAGAAATGATTGAAGACGATGTGGTGCTTCAAAGAAGACCAAGTGTCTTTTTTCCTGGCGCAGTGAAAATAAAAGATCCTGGCGCTGTTTTCTGCGTGAAGGAGCAAAGCCGAGAAAAACAAAGGAGTTGTCAGATAAGCCTGCAACTGACAGGGCCGCAGTAAGTGATGAAGGACCGGGAATCGGTTCGACTTTGATGTTTTCAGCCGTGGCCTTGTGCACCAGGATGGAGCCAGGATCTGAAATGCCGGGAGTTCCTGCATCCGAGACAAGGGCGATATTGAGTCCTTTGTGCAGCTTGGTGATGATGACTGCAGTCCGTTCCCGCTCTTTTTCTTTGTAATAACTGAGAGTCGGAGTGGAAATACCAAAATGGGTGAGCAGCTTCCTGGTGTGCCGCGTATCTTCGGCCGCAATAAGGTCAACTTCTTTGAGAACCCGCAAGGCTCTGAGAGTTATATCCTCCAGATTGCCGATAGGAGTTGCGACGACATAGAGGATTCCTGTGCCGCGCGGACTTGGAACTGATATGTTTGCAGTTCTTTTTCTTGTTTTGGGCATTATACCATCAGCATTATACGTTGTTTTGTAGAGTAATCTTTCTACCTTTTTCTTGACTTTTCGTAAAGTGTAGCTATATATATGAGTATGTGTTCAGATATGCATAGAGGGCAAGGTGAAACATATAAAAAAAGATAAATGCGACTGCCGCATTATTCATGAGGAAAAGGTGAACGAGGCTCGTCAGAGGGCTCTTGACGATCTTGTAACGGAAAATCTCTGCGAAACCTTCAAGGCGCTTGGGGATATGAGCCGACTCAAAGTTTTGTGGGCTCTGGAGTACCAGGAAATGTGCGTCTGCGATCTTGCCGCACTCCTTGGTATAACGGAATCAGCCGTTAGTCACCAGTTACGGTTGCTTCGGACTCTCCGTTTGGTGAAAAACAGGCGTGAAGGAACAATTCTTTACTATCGATTGGCAGATGATCATGTATCACAGCTTGTCCGGATTGCACTGGAGCATATTCAGGAGCCCGGAGTCAAAAATTAGAAACATTGGTTCAAATAATAAATATTTTATATGTAATCAGTTATGGATATAGTTATCTCAATTTTTCAGGAATCCTGGCATCTTCTGCTTGAGGCCTCTGTGTATATCCTTTTCGGCATGCTTGTCGGAGGGCTGCTCAAGGTTTTCTTGAGTCCTTCTTTTGTTGCTGATCATCTTGGCAGAGGAAAATTCAGCTCTGTAATTAAGGCTGCACTGTTCGGCATCCCCATACCATTATGTTCCTGTGGTGTTTTGCCTGCTGCCGCTTCATTAAAAAGGCAGGGAGCAAATAACGGTGCCACCACTGCTTTTCTCATCTCAACTCCTGAGTCAGGGGTGGATTCCATGGCAATTACCTATGCACTCCTGGACCCGATAATGACCGTAGCCCGGCCTGTGGCTGCCTTTGTAACCGCAGTTGCGGCAGGCATCAGTGAGAATCTGTTGCAGACCCAGAAAGACGAGGATTGGAAAAGAGTGGTCGACCGCAGCTGTCCTATTGATAAATGTTGCGACGGCAATGAATGTCCCCCTGAAGAACATGCCAAACATCACACTTTTACCGAGAAATTGTGGGCCGGCTTGAAATTTGCCGTTGATGATCTCTGGGGTGATCTTGCAGGCTGGTTTTTTGCCGGTTTGCTTCTTGCCGGAGTTATTACGGCAATTATCCCGCAGGACTTGATGACCCGGTACCTGGGAGGCGGAATGCATTCCATGCTGATTATGCTCTTGGTGGGTATTCCCATGTATATCTGTGCCACGGCTTCCACCCCGGTAGCAGCGGCCTTGATCCTCAAAGGGGTCAGCCCCGGCGCAGCCCTGGTTTTTCTCTTGGTGGGGCCTGCCACAAATGTTACTTCTCTCTCTGTTCTCTTTGGTTTACTGGGTAAAAGGGCGACAGCAATTTACCTGGTAATGCTGTCCCTTTTTGCTGTGCTTTTTGGACTGGCACTTGATAGCATTTATAGCGGCTTCGGAATTTCTGCCAGTGCCATTGCAGGACAGGCAGGGGAGGTTATACCATACTGGCTGCAGATTACCGGAGCGCTCATAGTTGTTCTGCTTTCTATCAAGCCATTATATCTGTATTTGAAGAGGTTTGTTACCGCCCAAAAAACAAACATGCAGAAACCGTCGCAAGATGAGACATCAGCGAAAACAGGTTCTGCTGAAAATAACAAAACAGAATGTGCTGCGCCGTCATGAAGTTGCACCTAAAGGATCGGTCTGATCCTGCAGGAATAGGAACAGCGGGTTCATTCTCCCGTAGTGGGTCTGGATGGACTCGGTCATGTGGCTTGTTGTCGGCGCAGTGGTCATAAGACGTTGGTCTTACGTGCTTCTCATTGATACCGGCAGGATACTGCTGGATAAAGAGGCAACCCCTGGGCTGGTTGAAAAAATGTTCTCGACCATTGAAGCAGATGCTGACAACCTCGTAGCTGATCTGCATGTCTGGCAGGTGAGCCCGCAAAACCTTTCTGTAATCCTAACCCTTGTAACCCATTTTCCCCAACCCCCGGATCATTATGAAGCACTTCGCGGGATTTTATTGGAGAGGCCCATGTCACTGTCGAGGTCCAAAAGTGTGAGAGTGAACCATGTCTCGTTAAACAATAGATATTTTAATACTTAAATATTTGCACTTGATCACTTGAAAGAGCTTTCCTTTTAACTATAGAAACACCTATTTGATATGTAATAAAATGATGTTGCAGGCTTTGCATCAGCAGTAGATTAAAGCCAGAACATCCTAACTATTTTATGGTGTATAAATTTGTCAATCACTTACTGATGGTGATATTTGGCTTTATCGGAAGATTAGGATGTCAAATTTCAACATGTACATGAACATCCATTCATTACCTATTGATTGTTTCCTAGAAAAATGTTTAATTCATTGTAAGTTGTTTGGGCGATACATATAAGGTAAATCATAAGAATTGGTAAGACCTGGAACCAATTAGGTCAGACCTGCAGGAGAATTTGTGATGCAAAGACAAATTACTCTCAAGTTTCCGCTTTTAGCCTCCAGGGATGTACTCCTTGCCTTGGGGGCTTATCTATTTTTATATAAGGAAGATGAAAAAAACTTAACAAAATAATCATGGCTATATAATCGGCCAACTACAAGGAGGATGCTTATGAAATTTCTCAAATCATTTCTTGTGGTCTTCCTGATTATGCTGCCGATCTCTGCATTTGGTGAAAAAGCGAAGACCATCGAGGAACTTGCTGCTATGTATGACTCCAGCAGTTGCAAGGAATGCCATGCAGAGATCTACGCACAATGGGAACAATCACACCATGCCCGATCTTTGATGGGAGTATTGGGTGGTCTGTTTATGACACCCCTGGCTATGAAGGACAAGACACCCTTTTCACCGGATGATCCAAGCAAGGCGACACTGGATACATTCCCATGTTTCAAGTGCCATCTTCCCCAGGCCGTTGTTTCAGCTGACGATTCTTTTGCAGTTGATTTTGCCAATGCGCTGATAGCTCAGGATAAGGAAAGGTTAGGCCAACTGCGAATCACGTGCATAGTGTGCCATAACACAAAGGCTATTATCCACAAGCGTTCTGAGGGGTATCCTGAAGCAAACGTTTTGTACGGTTCGAAAGAAGTTGCCGCCCATGAGGATGCCCGTTTCAAAAAAATCAAGAAAAGTTCGATCATGGATCATGCTATTATGTGCGGCCAGTGTCATGGCATGGGACCAAACCTGGAATTTGAGAACCCTGTACAGTGCGCAACTCTTTACGGCAGCTATATGCATAACTACCTGAGTAAGGGGGGACAGAAATCTTGCCAAGAGTGTCACATGCAGAAGGTTGACGGTTTTGCGGACCACCTGATTGCACCAAACTGGAATGATCTTGATGCCACAAAAAAACTTCTGCAGGAAGCCATATCGCTGGATATCGATACAGTCGGTTATGATTGGCTGCTGAAGTCTAAGGACCATAAGCCAATGGTTGTAGTGAACACAAGGATTAACCAAAATGCCGGTCATCGGATTCCTGACGGCTGACCTTCCCATAACCGAGTGGTCCTGGAAGTGACCGCAAAAACAGCAGACGGGAAGGAAGTTTATAACAAGGAAAGACACTATCATCCACAGGCAACAGACTGCAGAACAAACAAGATGCTCTACGGTGCCCAGGTGAAGACGCAATATATCAGGGATACCTCTCTGCAGCCTATGGAAACCAAGGACGAATCTTTTGAGATCATGCTGCCGGAAGGCGTACGTACGGTCGATGTAACGGTTTCACTTCGGTATGAGATCTGGAAACCTGATCATATGATCGAGATTCACAAGATCAGCAAAAAGGTTTCACTGGACCGTTAAAAAACTGTAACCTGAATGGCTTAAGAGATCTAAAGAAATCCCCCATTCCTTTTGGAGTGGGGGATTTCAATTATTTTTATGTAGGAACTGTATCAGCGTTGTGCACTATAGCTTACCCAGGATTCATCGTGAACCCTGACATCAGGATAACCCAGGTAACGTAAAATGAAGTAGGCGCCTCCCGCTTGCAACCCGGTGTTGCAGGTGGTCACCACCGTTTTTTCCGGGGTTATTCCCATGCTTTTTAGCAGCCAGAGTAATTCTGCAGTGGACTTGAGCGCACCGTTATCCATATAGAGAGCACTCAGCGGCAGATTCAGAGAACCAGGTATTCTGCCGGCTCTAACTGCCTGGGCATGCTTGGCAAGCCCTTTTGCCTGAGCGATATCACGCACGTCGACAATAATAACATCCTTACTGTCCAGGTTATTCCTGACGAAATCGTTGTTGACTATCAATTCCGGCCTGGCCTGCCCATTGAAGTTTTTTGGAGTAGGCTTGGCAGCTTCTTTTGTAAGATGGTAACCTGCATGTTCCCAACCCTCTATCCCGCCTTTTAAGATGGAAACATTCTTTGCGCCGACATATTCAAGCACCATGGCCATGAAACCGGCGATGCGGCCGTTTTTGTCATAGATCACTATATGATCATCAGCACTCATTCCGGCCCGTCCGAAGTTGGTACTCATATGTGCCGGTGGGTTCAGATTATTCTGATTGTCTCTTAAGCCAAATCGCAGTGGATCATATAGGGTCGCTCCTTCAATGTGTCCACTTCTGAAGGAGTCCCTGTCTCTGGCATCCACAATTGCAACTTTAGCCATATTGCCATGCAGCCACCCAGGAGTTACAACCATACTTTTCCTAACTGTCACGTCAGGAAATTTAATGGGCATAGTCTCTTTCCTTTTGACAGGAACCTTATTGTCCGGGACAACGACCACGGTATTGGCTTTCTGTTCATACTCAAGCTGGTCTTCAGCTGCCAGGAAAAGTTCGCGGTTTCCGTGACAGTTATTACAGTTGGCAGCCTGCCAGGTTTTACGCTGAATGTTATGGGGTGAAGCCCGTTTCCAGGTAGGCACCTTGTCAAAATTTGCAAAGGCATCCTTTACATAAAAATCGAAAACCTCAAGGTCAGACGGCTCATGGCGCACGAGCATATAATTATAGGCAGCCCCCGGGGCGCTTTTATCATAATTGAGACCGATTTTCATGGACTCTATCTCACGTTCGTTCTGAAAGTAGGCAATACCCTGGTCGTCTTTGCCGACATGGCAGCTGTAGCAGTTGACATAGGTCTGGGAGTGGCAGACCTGGCACTGGACTTTGCCAATATGTAAGGCATGGTCCCGAACAGAACCATGTTCGAGGCCCTGATGGCAATTTTTACAAGCCACCATTTCTTTAAGGTGATATCTCCCTGGAAGATCTGCGGGGGCTGCAGCGTGCATTTCTTCCGCTTTATGACATGCCACACAATCCATATCATATTTTGAGGCATGTATATCCCCTTGGCCGCGCATGCCGTAATACTCATTGCCCACCCGGCTGCCATGGCACGCTGTACACTGATTGAATGGATCAGATCGCTTCTGGAAGATGTGGCCGTTGATAAAGCCCTTCTTGGCAAATTTAGGCCTGCTTACATGACATCCGCCGCAGCTGCTGGTATGACAGGCTGCACAATGGTTTTTCCTTGCCTTATCAATTTCTTCCCATTTGCCCATGTCGGAGCGGGTTTTAAGAACTGTTATGAATGTTGACAGAGTAGTATGCAGGGAGTTTTTTGCAGTTCCAACAATTTCGTCATGACATTCCCCGCAAGCGGCATCCGGATTATTCAGTGCAGGGTAGGGATCTAAACCAGCATGTGCAGACTTTTTCTCTGCAGCGGCAGCATTGCCGCCATGACAGTCTGTACAAGCTATTTCGCCGTGCTCTGTTTCAAGAAATGCTTTAGAGACCAGAACTTTTTCGAATGGTTCCAACGGAACCACGGCGCCGCCTCATCCTGCTCCAGACTGCATTGCAGATTTTTGTCCTTTTTGAACGGCTATGTTTTTTTGGAGCATTTCTTTGTCCAAATGGCATGTCACGCAGACCGATTCAGCTGCATCAGCTCTTTGGACGATGGCAGCGAGAAAAGCAAGCAGGCCTATTGCAGCAAGAATAAAAGATTTTTTGCCCGGAGTTTTTGATTGCAGCATAGAAGAATCCTCCCTTA
>JAHEID010000168.1 GCA_024639555.1 Deltaproteobacteria bacterium | reverse complement strand
CTGTTGGTGAATATGTTGCCGATGTTCTTGTAGAGAAAAAAATTATTGTAGAACTAAAAACGGTTGAAAGCCTCGACAAGAATCATGAGGCTCAACTGTTAAATTATTTGAAGGCAACTGGCATACAAATTGGATTGTTGGTTAATTTCAAAAACCCAAAGGCGGAAATCAAAAGGATGGTCTTAGATTTGCCAGAAAATAATGACAATTAATGTCTGGTCACGTCGACCAGGCATTTGTCTGCGTGTGTCTGCGGTTAATAGAAATAGATTAAGGTGTTCTTATGACTGCCATGAATAGATCGGAAGAAGCAACCGTTAAGGGCCAAACCACCACTGGCGGGGCATGCGAGTTTGTCGCTTCAGGTTCACTTGCACCATGCACTTTGGTTATATTCGGCGCCTCTGGCGATCTGACTGCCCGGAAATTGATCCCAGCCTTTTACAACCTGTACCTCGCCGACAGCCTGCCGAAGCCATTTGTTGTAGTCGGCTGCAGCAGGACGAAATTGTCTCATGATGCCTTCAGGGAAAAGCTAAAGCAGGCTGTTGCCAGGGAAGGAAATATCGATCTTGGCCGCTGGAGAGACTTTGCAGCAAAGCTTTTCTACCAGCCGGTTACCTATGATTCGCAGGAATCCTGCCAGGAATTGGCAGACTATCTCCGGGATCTGGACAAGAAGCAGAACACTGGCGGCAACAGAATTTTCTACCTGGCAGTTCCTCCCAACCTGTATCCTGTCATTGCCGGGAAAATTGGCGAGGTGGGGCTTTCCCGGGAAGGAAGGAAAGGTAACGGCTGGGCCAGGATAGTTGTTGAAAAACCGTTCGGCAGGGACCTGCAGACAGCCCTTGATCTAGACAAGGTCCTGCATAAAAGCTTCAGGGAAAACCAGATATACCGTATTGACCATTACCTGGCCAAGGAAACAGTGCAGAATATCCTGATGCTCCGCTTTGCCAATACTATTTTTGAGCCTATCTGGAACCGGAATTTTATCGACTATGTGGGTATCCTTGCCGCAGAAAAGCTGGGAGTCGAGAACCGGGCCGGCTATTACGAACAGGCCGGTGTGCTGCGCGATATGTTCCAGAATCACATGGTACAGCTCCTTGCGCTCACAGCCATGGAATCGCCCTCCCTTTTCGAAGATGACCGGGTGCGGGATGAAAAGGCGAAGGTCAGCAGGTCCATTAAACCCCTGGCCCGCGAGAGCCTTGTGGACAACCTGGTGCTTGGTCAGTACAAGGGAGGCATGGCAGACGGCAAAGAGGTCCCGGGCTACAGGGAGGAGAAGGGTGTGAATGCGAACTCCATTACTCCAACCTTTGCCATGATGCGGTATTTTGTCGACAACTGGCGCTGGCAGGGCGTTCCTTTTTACCTGGCTTCCGGCAAAAGGCTGGCCCGCAAAGAGACAAAGATCGTGGTTCAGTTCAAGAATGTGCCCCATTCCATGTTCCGAGAAGTACTCGACGAAAAAATAGCAGCCAACCGGCTGGTCCTGGGCATCTATCCGGAAGAGGAGATAAGCCTGACATTCCAGACCAAGGTGCCTGGTGCCAAGTCATGCCTGCGGCCGGTAACCATGGATTTTACATACTACCAGGGTTTCCAGGGCTCGCCGCTCGATGCCTATGCCAAGGTCCTGCTTGACGTTATGATGGGTGACCATATGCTGTTCTGGCGCCAGGACGGTGTGGAGCTTTCCTGGTCCTACCTGACGCCGATACTCCTGGAATGCGAGACCTGCGCTAACAGGGAAGCGCAACTTCATCCATACGAGGCAGGCAGCTGGGGCCCGGTGGAGTCGCTCAAATGGATGAGCTTGATAGTTGAGTAGACAGGGTTCAAGGGACAAGCTGCAAAGGAGTCATGTAAGATAAAACATGGATTATCGAAGAAATATCAGCCGTCCGTTATTGTCAACCTATTGTCAACCTTTCTTCAGTTTTATTGTCAACCACATGATTGATTATCGTTTGAAGTGAAGGTCTGAGGTGAACAATTTCCAGGGTAATTTCAGGATAGTTTTGCATAAAGACACGGAATAACTCATCAGCAAAACCCTGGCCAAGAGTTTTTACCCCTTTGAAATCGAGGATAATTACCTTGAATTTATCGAGGCCTTGATGGAGTCTCCTAGCCTCCGATCTTGATATGTATTCCCGTTGAAAAAGCTTGACCATCGCTCTTGTTTTCTCGAACTTATAATCAAATTCTTCAGGGGCAAAAAGAGAAAACGTGTCTTTCAGCTCTTTCCTGGTACGCTTTTTAATGCTGAAAAAAACCTCTGTGCCTCGAATGGTTTTCATTTCCTCTATAAAAATATCTTTCTTTTGATTATCAAATAAAAGCTTGATCTTGTTAGATCTGAAAAACATTTTATCAGCTACTTTTGAAGTAAAAAATATTCCTTCGCCCGTGTGTTTCTCGCGCATTGTGGTTGTTTTGCCTTTAATAAGTTCTCCTACAGCACTGTTTTCATCAGGAAGCTTATATTTGTCATAGATGGAAAAAAATATACCGATACCATAATCTCTGATCCTGAACTGAAAATTGAAGTCGTCAACGTTAACTTCGACATGGCATTTTTCTGATTGAGAATGGTCTATTGCATTGTTTAACATCTCAGTAAAAGCGTATCGGGCGATTTCATGGGATTTGGGACTGACTAGCCGAATTAAATTCAGTGCACGATCAATTTGTTGAAATACTTTATCTTCCTCAAGACCTTTCAGGAAAAAGGATTTTTTGAAAGCTTTTGCGGTTTTTTTTTCAGAAGTGGCAATCTTATAGACAGCGCCGCGAGTCACGCCTTCTTTGATTAAAGAACCGTCTTGCAGCAACTGCCTTAAATGCTTGTTGACCGCCTGCCTTGATATACCAAGGATTTCAGACAATTGAACGCCTGACAGGGCCTTCTTTTTTATGATCAGCGCTCGTATTTTAGCTTTCGTTTCCATGAATAAAGTTTACGTATTGTCAACTTATTGTCAACCTTTTTTTTATTTTATTGTCAACCTTGGTTCAAGTGCTAATTCATACGCCGGGAAAGAAAAAGGAAACGGATAATGAAAAATTACATTATGCTATTGATAAAATTAAAATATAAACTTTATAAGCGATTTTATTTATAATAAAATAAGCCCCACACATATGATATACCGAATTATGTCCGATAGAAATGAAACCGGGCAGGATAACGGTACTTGGAATGTTTTACTTAATGCTGCAGTATGCAGTATAGTTTGGCATATATATGAAACGTTTTCCCAAATGGGCAGGCTATATCCTTTTGCCCTTTTCTATACTGTTTTTCCTCCTGTTCCTTTACTGGGAGTCTGTGAGTTATTATGCCCTAAAAAGTTTTGTGCAGTATTACGCCGGCAGGGCGCAAATAGCCCTGGATATTAATAGAATCAGCGGCAAGCCTTTTTCCGAAACCACCCTGCATACTGTTTCCATACGTCCCATGGGAGCCGACTCCCAAATCTATAGTTTCACAAGCGACACCATTACCTGCACCTATAGCCTGTGGGATCTGACAGAAGGGTACGAACTCTTTTTGAAAGGGCTTAATTGCTCAGCAAGCAGCCCTGAATTCATCTATGATTTCAGGAGTGCAGTCCCACAGGACCAATCCACTGAAAAACCTGAACGGTTTTTTGTGCCTGCAGTACTTCCCGGGATTGATGTGCACAATGGCACTGTCATCCTGACTGATTCCGGCTGGTCTACTGAAATTAGAGGAATAAACTCCAAACTGAGCTCTGCGGCTGCAGCCCATGAACTGCAGCTGGAAGTCGGAAATCTTCGTTTCAGCCAGGCGGGGGTAACGAAGATTGAAAAAGGCTTTACATCATCGTTGCGCTATTCAGGGGCTAAGCTCTTTGTCGATTCTTTTGATATGGGGGCGGAAGAGATATCTGCAGAAGGTTATGTTGATGTAACTCAAATTAATAAGAAATACACCGGATTTGCAGCCGATCTCAGATTCGCCGAAAGCCGGATGAACCTTGCAGGATCAATAGAAGACAATCTTCTAAAGGCACATATCAGAACAGATAATTTTGATAGCTTTGAGCTGCAGAGGCGCTTGGGCGGCTCTGGCTGGGATATTTCCGGGAAGATCATGGGAGAAGCTGACCTGGCTTATAACCTTGAGTCAAAAGAGTACCTTCATGGTTCATTTGTTCTTGATGTGCAGGAGGGTCAGATTCATGCTGTAGAGATAGACACTTTTTCTGTTTCGGGCAGGTTTGATAATAAGAGCTTCGACGTTTCATCAGCAGAAGCCAGGACTCCGGGCAATCATATCCTGGTCACTGACCTATCTGTGCCTATGCCATTGTTGATCGATGGTGATGTATCCCGCATCATCGGAGGGTCACGGGCAAAATTCAGTCTTGATATAACAGATATTGAGGCACTCCTGAAGCTTTTCAGGGCAGAGCAGGATGTGCTCCCTGAGTTTGCCAGAATTAATTTGTTGAAGATTGACGGCTACCTGAAAAATGGCAGCGTGTATCTCGATGATGCCAGGGCGATGACACCTGAATCCAGCCTGATCATTGATCGGGCAAAAGTTTTCATACCCTCAGATTATAAAGCGTTAGAATCAGTGCCCATAGAACTGGCAGCCAGTTTTGACAGCAGCAATCTTGAGAGACTGTCCGGACTCTTTGGTGATGCAGCGGTTGCAGGGCAGCTTGCAGCCGAAATGAGCATCGCTGGAAGCATAAAGGAGCCGACAGGCAATGTAAGTCTTGTGGGCGATTACCTTGGTTACAGAGAGCTGCAACTGGGCTCCCTTGCATTGAAGGGCGAATT
>JAHEID010000167.1 GCA_024639555.1 Deltaproteobacteria bacterium | reverse complement strand
AATCCTCTCGTCCCGACCATCTTCTTTAATTTCAGTTACTTCACAACCAATTTTTCCTTCCTGCAGAATGACTTCCAGGTTTTTGCCGACTGCCACCTGTTTGCAGGTGCGTATCAATTGACCCGGCGGTTTTTCCTGCGGTCCTGACCTGACTACGGCATATCCCCGGCCCAGAACACCAAGGGGGCTCATGGCATCAAGAAGAGTTGTTGCTGCGGTGAGCCTGTCCCTCTTTTTTTGCAGATCTTGCAGCATCATGGATTGCAACCTTCTGGAAATTTCTCCGGTCCATTGCTGCTTATAGGAAAGTTGTTGAACCGGGCTGAGCTTATGCAGCCTGCCGGAGAGTGACTCAAGTTCCATGGTGCGCCTGTAGAGAAAGCTTTTATAGGCATGCATCATGGAAGAGTACACATTGTCCAGGTACATGAAGAAATGGCTGATAAGCGATCTGGGATCACCAAGCATACGCTGCTGCAGGCGAATCTGGTGCCTTTTTTCACGGATCGACTGAAGAACGGTTTTCGACAGTATAAGCGTGAGTCGTTGGATATGCTCTGCGAGTACCTGTTTGTTGGGGACTACAGCCTCGGCAGCAGCGGTCGGGGTAGGAGTCCGTAAATCGGCGACGAAATCGGCAATGGTGAAGTCTATTTCATGCCCTATGGCCGAAACAACAGGAATGTCGGACTGATAGATGGCCCGTGCGACACTTTCTTCGTTAAAGGGCCAGAGATCTTCTATGGACCCTCCTCCGCGGCACAGGACGATGACATCGGATCGTTTAATCTTGTTGAGTGCTGCCAGAGCTTCACATATTTCCGGTGCAGCCTCTTTCCCCTGGACCCTGACAGGGTAGATCTCAATGGGCTGTGACGGAAAGCGCTGCAGGGCAACTTTAAGAAAATCATATAAGGCCGCACCTTCAGGAGAGGTGACAAGGGCCACCCGGGAAGGGAACCGGGGTATTTCTTTTTTGGGCTCCTGGTCAAAAAGCCCCTCCCGGGCAAGTTTTAATTTGAGATTTTCAAAGGCGATCTGCAGTTCACCTGTACCCAGTCGCTCTATATAATCAATAATCAGCTGGTATTCGCCCCTGGGCTCATAGACTGAGATGCGCCCCCGGCAAATAACCTGCTGGCCTTCTCCCGGCAGTTCCCTGATGTATTTCTGCTGTGTTTTGAAAAGCACAGCTTTCAGCTGCGAGTCTTCGTCCTTGAGGGTACAGTACAGGTGTCCTGAATAGGGCTGCCGTAGGTTGGAAATCTCTCCGGTGACAGTAACAAAAGGAAATTCAGTCTCCAGAATTCCGCGTATGGACCTGGTGAGTTCTGTAACCGTCAGTATTCTCGGTGTTGATAAATCAAGCATTTGACTAGGATAGCTGCAGTATTTTTATCAGGTGTCTCTCTGGAGCTGTTCGATTATGTAGACCGTAAATAATATAAAAATTATTGTAACCTTTAAATAATCTGTCATAAAATGATTTTTTTATTTTTTATGTAGATTATTGTGAAAAGCCGGATGCTTTTTTTAGCAGTCAATATTATAATAATAGGTTTTGACCCGGCAGGAGAACATGCTGATTGGTGTCTGACAAGCAGGTTTTCATAAAAAGTTGTCTATTGTATAAAACGATAACAATTAAATTGGCTTGAGAAGAGATTGTTGGGCCTATTCGGATTTAAACAGGGATACAGAATGAGTACACAGAGTTTATTCAGCAAGAAAAATATTGAGTCACAACAGCCTGATACACACAGAGGTCTTCTGGAAGAACTTAACCTTCCCCCCGGGTTGATCGCCTTTATCAGAAAACATTCCATGAATCTGCAGATTGGCCTGATATGTGTTGTGCTTGTGGTCCTGGCCTGGATTTTTTATAATTATTACACTGAAATGCAGGAGAAGAAGGGGGCTTCGCTCCTGGCTTCCGGACTGAGGGAAGAAGCAACTGAGCAGCGGGTATGGGCACTTGAGAGTGTCATCATGGACTATGGAAGAACGGATGCAGCCCGCTGGGCTAAGGTTGAACTGGCGCATCTGGACTACAAGGAAGGAAGGTTTGCAGCGGCAGCTGTTAAATATGAGGGGATACTTGATGTACTTCCTGCCGATAGTTCCCTGGCGCCATTAACCAGGCTGAACCTGGCGCAAAGTTATGAGCAGGCAGAACAGTACGATCAGGCCATTACCCAATACACTATCTTGAGTAAATCCCCAGGATTCAATAATCAAGCCTATTTGGCTCTTGGCAGGATATACATGTCCAAAGAAGACCCGGTTCAGGCCCGCAAGGCCTACGAGGAGCTTTTGAACAGCCTGGAGGATACACCAGATCCAGTCCTCATATCCCAGGTAGAGGCCAAGCTAGCCTCACTTGATACAGGGAAACCGATCATCTCAACCCAACCTGAAGAAAACAAGGAATAGCTGCTCACGTCCGCATGCAGATCATACATCCATTGGCTGATATGACCCGCTGGTCCAATGAGGTTATTGCCAGCGGTAAAACCTTGGCTCTGGTACCAACCATGGGTTATTTTCATGCAGGCCATTTAAGCCTGATGCGGCTGGCCGGCCGGCTGGCGGATCATGTCGTTGTCAGCCTCTTTGTCAATTCATTGCAGTTCGGTCCACGTGAGGACCTCAGCGGGTATCCCAGGGATTTGGAGAGGGATGCCAGGATAGCTGAAAATGAAAGGGTGGATATGCTGTTCGTGCCGACTCACGAGGAAATGTATTCAGCTGACTTCAATAGCCGTGTCAGGGTCGATGGCATAACAGATACCCTTTGCGGCAAACAGAGGCCAAACCATTTTGAGGGTGTGACCACCGTGGTAGCAAAGCTGTTCAACATCATCAAGCCTCATTGTGCTGTTTTTGGCCAGAAGGATTTCCAGCAGTTAAGTGTCATCCGCAAGATGGTCAGTGAGTTGAACTGGGATATTGAGATTTTTGCCCATCCCATAGTGCGGGAGGATGACGGCCTGGCCATGAGTTCACGCAATGCCTACCTTTCCAGCGAGGAACGCGGTAAAGCTCTCTGCCTCTATAATGCTATCCAGCATGCCAAAGCCAGGTTTGCTGACGGAGTATGCGATACAGGCCAATTGAAATCCGAGATCCGTGATATTATATCAGCTAATTCAGGGGTTAGTATTGACTATATTTCTGTAGTCGATAAGGATACACTTTCTGATAAGGAAGTAATTGATTCGCAGTCGGTTCTGGCCCTTGCCATCAAAGTTGGCGGAACCAGGTTAATAGATAATTGTTTTATGGGAAATGATTCTGAAGTAAGCAACTGACAGTGGTGAAGGACAATGCAACGGCACATGTTAAAATCAAAGATACACAGGGCGACCATCAAAGAAGCGGACCTGAACTATGAGGGCAGCCTGACAGTTGATAAAGAGCTCATGGAGGCAGTAAACCTGCACCCCTATGAAAGAGTCATGGTCTATAACATTAATAATGGCGAACGGTTTGACACCTATGCCATTGAGGGCAAGCCGGGCTCCGGGGTCATCGGCTTGAACGGGGCCGCGGCCCGGAAGGGCATGATTGGAGACCAGATCATTATTGTCAGCTATTCCTTTTTTTCTGAAGAGGAGTTAAGTGACTACAGCCCCAAAATCGTACTTTTGAACAAGTCAAACCAGATAAAAAAATGGCTGCAAAAGTAAGTTTTTAAAACCTGTTTGCAAGCGCTCAGTTTAGATAAAGCAAAGTAGAAAAACAGTTTAATCTAAATAATTTATAAAATATTCAGGCTAGTAAGGAGAGTGTGAGATGCCGGGCTTTGAAGTGTTTGGTGACAAAGAAAAGCAGGAGATCATGGATGTACTGGAAACCGGAGTGCTGTTCCGATATGAGTTCGGCGAACAGCGCAGGGGAATATACAAGGTCCGTACCTTTGAGGAGAATTTCGCCAAGTACACAGGGGCAGGATATGCCCAGGCAGTGACCTCGGGAACCGTGGCCTTGAAAGTGGCACTGGCAGTGCTCGGTGTCGGTCCGGGAGATGAGGTTATTACCCAGGGTTTCACCTTTGTAGCCACCTGGGAGGCAATTTTCGACATTGGAGCCACCCCTGTATTCACAGAAGTTGATACAACTCTCAACATGGACCCCGCTGATCTGGAAAAAAAGATTACCGACAGGACAAAAGCCATAATCCCGGTGCACATGCTTGGTTCAGGAGCCAGAATAGATGAGATTATGGCCATTGCAGACAAGCATAATATACCGGTGATCGAAGATACAGCCCAGGCAGCAGGCGGAAGATGGCGCGGCAAGCACCTGGGGACGTTCGGGAAATGCGGCACCTTTTCTTTTGATGCGGTCAAGACAATGACCACCGGCGAGGGAGGCATGGTCATAACCGATGATGAAAAGATCTGGCGCAACATGTCGGAATACCATGACCACGGACATGACCATGTACCCAATCCGGGCGGCAGGGGCGGAGAAGGCAGGAGCTTTATAGGTTTCAATTACCGTATGATGGAACTCCAGGGCGCAATCGGCATAGCCCAGCTTGCGCAGCTGGACTATATAGTCGCATCCCAGAGGAAGAACAAGGCCGCCATGAGGGATGCTGTCAGTAAGCTGCCGGAGGTGACATTCCGGACCCTGGTGGATGAAGAAGGCGATTCCGCTACATTTCTGGCCTTTTTTCTGCCGAGCCGTGAAAAGGCCCAGGCTGTTAACCGTGTCTTGCAGGATAACGGGGCAGGGGCTATCTCTTTTGCCGATAATACCTGGCATTACTATCCCAAGTGGGAGCACCTGCTTAACGGGTCTACACTCTGCAAAAGCGGTTGGCCGTTTAAATACCTGGATGGCAGAAGAAAGGTTGTCTATGATCCAGAG
>JAHEID010000048.1 GCA_024639555.1 Deltaproteobacteria bacterium | reverse complement strand
ACAACAACCTCAGCTACCCCCTGGTTCATAAGGTGCTGGGCAGCCAGTTCCGCCATTTCGCCCGCCCCAACCAGCATGGCCCTTTTATTCTTCAGGTTGCCGAATATTTTTTTTGCCAGCTCCACGGCAGCATAGCTGATGGAAACAGCGCTGGAGCCGATCTCTGTCTCTGTCCGTATGCGTTTGGCTACGGCAAAAGCCTTGTGCAGCATCCGGTTTAATATCATGCCTGTACTGTTTTGTTCCGTGGCGTCCCTGTAAGCCTGTTTCAGCTGTCCGAGGATCTGCGGTTCTCCGACTATCATTGAGTCCAGGCTGGCGCCAACCCGGAAAAGGTGCTGTATGGCAGCCTCTCCCTGGTGCAGATAAACATACTTGCCCGCTTCATCATAGCTCATGCTTTGATTAAAGAGAAAAGCACGGATTTTTCTCTCGGTTTCATCAGGAGTGGGAGAAACAAAGATGACCTCGACACGATTGCATGTTGAAAGAAAGCAGAACTCCTCACAGCCTGGGATCATTGCAATTTCACGGTAAGGGGTGCCGGGATCATTGGGAAAGGCAAGGCGTTCCCGGATTTCCACCGGGGCAGTCTTGTGATTCACCCCGAGGATTAAGATCTTTTCAGCCGACATAGGAATGGACACCTCCCAACAGGTATGTAACCCCCCACAGTGTAAACATAGCGGCTGAAAAACCTATTATGGTCATAATAGCGGCACGACGACCCCTCCAGCCTACGGTGAATCGCTGATGCAGCAGGCCGGCATAGAGGAGCCAGGTGATCAAAGACCAGGTCTCCTTGGGATCCCACTGCCAGTAGGTGCCCCAGGCCTGTTTGGCCCAGATGGAGCCTGTTATTATACCTAGGGTCAACAGGGGAAAGCCCACAGCCAGGCAGTGGTTGTTCAGATTATCCAGGGCATCCAGGGAAGGCAGGCGGGTATAAAAGAGGCCGAATCGCTTTTTCTTCAGCTCCCTTTCCTGCAGGAGATACATGATGCCGCCGCAGAAGGCCAGGGCCAGGAAACCGTTGGCCATAATTGCTATACTGGCATGCACCGGCAGCCATGCACTTTTCAAGGCAGGAGGCAGCGGTATAATTTCGCGCGATGAAAATGTGGCGATGAGCATGAGAATTGTTACCACAGGGCTTACAAATGAACCGAAATTCCTGACATTGTATCTCCAGTGGAAAGAAAGATAGCCCCAGGTCACCGACCAGGCAAAGAAAGAAATCGTTTCATGATGATTGGTCAATGGTGTGTGGCCTGCTTCGAAGTACCGTACTATGATATAAAGAGTATGCAGCAGGCCGCTAGCGATCAGGATGCCGCGGGCCGTTGTCCTGATCTCATTGCGCTGGGTCCAGAAGTATACCATGTACGCGGCAGTTGCCAGAATATAGGCCAACAGGGTTACTTGAAATAATATATAGCCCATCCCAATATACTCCTGTGATCAGTTTTATTGCTTCTCATAAGTAAAAGGACCGCATCTGCTGCAGCCAATCTTCCCCCACCCTGTCCCCTAAAACTCTTTCAAAATGATTTTCCAGGCTGGACCAGTCACCGGTCCTGATCCAGCCGGCCATATCATCATGCAGCAGTTGTTTAAACAGCTGTTCATTGTCTGACTGTGAAAGGCCTGATGCAAGAATTACCGGTCGAATGGCACCGAGAATATCGACCAATACTCTATATTCCTTTCCAAACCTTTTTTCAAGTTCCATGCGCAGCTTTCCAGCCAGAGCAGGGCTCTTTCCGGCTGTGGAGACTGATATGGTCAGGTCTCCCTGCCTGAGCGTTGCCGGCAGGATGAAATTACATAGCCTGGGCACATCTGCAACATTGAGCAAAAGATTATGTTTTGCTGCCTCTTCATGCACCTGCTTCTGGGTCTCTTCATCATCCGTTGCCGCAATGACCAGAAAGGCCTGTTCCAGCTCGCCAGGTCGATATTCCCTGTTTATCCATTTGATGATGCCTTCATTATGCAGACGCAAAAGCTCATCTGTCAATTCAGGGCTTATGACTGAAACCTGTGCGAAACAGGAAAGCAGGCCTAATACCTTACGCTCGGCCACCCTGCCGCCACCGACAACGACACATGTTTTTCCTTCCAAATCAAGGCATATTGGATAAAACGACATTATTTGCTCTCAAAACTGCATTAGTCTGTTGCCGATTTATTTATTACCACTGTCAACCTTTTACAAGATATACACTACACCACAATGTGCATCCCAAAAATAAAACGGCCGCGCGTAAAAGCCCGCTGCGGATATGTATATGTTTGCATACAATTCATTTTCAAGATGGCACATCCCCTGAATGATTTTTTTCTAATGTACCCAAATTTGCGTCAACAGCACCAATCCGGCCAGCACGAAACGATAGTAGGCAAAAACAGCAAATGAATGCGTCTGGACAAAGCGCAGCAGAAAGGCAATGACCAGGTAGCCTGATACCGCGGCAGCTATAAAGCCTGCCAGGAAGAAGCCCAACTGTCCCGGCTCTGAGCCCTGGCTGATAATTGCCGGCATATTATAGATGCCGGCGCCTAAAATAATAGGCGCTGAAAGCAAAAAAGAGAATCTGGCAGCTGACATCCTGTTCAAGCCCCTCATGAGTCCGGCCGTCATGGTTATACCGCTGCGGGACACCCCGGGCATGAGGGCAAGCGCCTGGAACAGACCAATGATGATCACATCGGCAAGCCCTATGGACTTCATGGATCTTTGGTGTTTTCCCAGTTTGTCAGCCAGCAGCAGGAGCAACCCGAACCCGGCCAGAGACCCGGCAATGAGGAGCGGTTCCCTGAAAACCGTTTCAGCAGCATCTTTCAGTAAATAGCCTGCCACGACTGCAGGTATTGTCCCGAGGCAGATGTATAATGCCAGGAGACGCTGGATCCTGGCTTCATCGCCCAATACCTCTGGTTTTACCAGGGCGGTAAACATCATGGTGAAATCACGCCGGAAATATATAATGACCCCCAAAAGAGTCCCCAGGTGCAAAGCAACATCAAATGCAAGGCCGCCTTCTTCAATGCCAAGAAAAAATTCAACCAGGGCAAGATGACCTGAACTTGAAATCGGCAAAAATTCTGTAGCACCCTGCAAAAGACCCAAAAATATTGCGTAAAAAAAATTCATCAGGATAACTGGAAAGCTGGCTTACCCGGCACCCAGCAATTTCTGGATCTCTTCTTCAAGGACGTCATGTTCTACATAGCCGAGATACTTTTTCACTAACTCGCCTTCGCGGTTGACCAGAAATGTAACAGGAATGCCTGACACACCGCCAAACCCCCTGGCTAGTTCCAGATCGGCAAGAAGGACCGGGTAATTTATACTGTATTTTTCGATGAGTTTATACAAAAGTGCAGGGTCTCCTTCGTCAACGGAGAAAGCAATAACAGAGAATCCTTTCGCCTTGTAGGAATCCTGCAGTGCAATAAGTGTTGGGATTTCCTGTATGCATGGAGGGCACCAGGTAGCAAAAAAGGTCACCAGAAGCACCTGGCCTTCGAGCTCCTTGCTGTCTAGCACTGCATTTTCAGTCAGAGAGGGCAGCTTGAACTCCACCATTTGCATGTGTTTGCCGATGGGGGGAGAATAGCCGCCCCTGGTCTCTGATTCCGGCTGCTTGCACGCCACCAGCATGGCAAGTATTCCTATGACCAGAAAAAAATATCTGAACTTCATGTTTCGCTCCAGGTAATCAAAAAATCACGTTAACAGGACAAGGCCCCATTTTATGTTCTGCTTCCCAAGATAATGCTCGGGAGCAAGATAATCAAGCTAACCCAAAGTGCAAGCCTGAGAATCGAGAATTCTGTACAAATTTTGCAGGCAGCCTAATAGCCAGCAATAAATCCAGTTACTGTTAAAGATGTTATTTACCGGGAGAATTAAATCCCAAAGGAGCACACCGTTTTTTCCGGCAGACTGACGCGGGCTTCCATACCGCCATCGGGTTTCTGGTTCAAAGAAAAGCTCCCGCCATGTATTGCTACAATTTTTTCCACCAGTGTTAGGCCAAGCCCCGTACCATAAGTTTTGGTGGTAAAAAAAGGATCAGTCGCCCTTTTCTGTATAGCCTCGGCAATCCCTGCACCGGTATCAGCAAATGAGATTATCACCCAGCCATTCTGCTGGCGTACCGTAATTGTCAGATTCCCGCCTTCAGGCATGGCATCAATAGCATTTCTTGTCAGGTGAATCATCATTTTGCGTATCAGCTGTTCATCCATTTCCAGGACCGGGTCTGGTTCAGTCACATCAAGATCAACCTGGATTAAATGTCGGAGAAGAGTTGGCTGGAGCAGCAGTAATGTTTTTCTTATAAGAGGATAGAGAGGCTCGCATTTCTTATCAACTTTCATCTGCCGCACAAAATCGAAAAGGTCCTTTAAGGTGTATTCCAGCCGGGTGGTTTCATTGACGATCATATTGACAAATTCAAGGTTTTTCTCATCCGTGATTTTTTTAGCCAGAATCCGGGCTGCACCGCCGATGGAAGTCATGGGGTTTCTCAAGACATGCACGAGCTGGGCCGACATCTCCCCTAATGCTGAATAACTGGCGGATTCTACCAGGAGGTCTTTATTTTTTTCCAGCTCATGTGTTACATTTTCAAGTTCTCTTATCTTGTCCTCCATCTCCATGTAGAGGCGGCTGTGCTCAATGGCGAGGCTGGCTTGATTGGCAAATATCTCCAGGGACTTTACATGATCTTTAGAAATGGGCTCATTGGTTACAAAATGATCGGCTATGATGACTCCCAGGGATTTGCTTGGAGAAAAAAGAGGCACAACCACAAAAGTATCTTCATTCAGAAGCTCAATGAGCTCAGTGGCAACTGGCACATCTGCCCGGCCGTTCTCCACAAGAAAGGAGCGTCTCTCATAGGCGGATCTTATCAGAATATGCTCCGAATTCGTAACCGAAACCTGCAGGCTTTTGATCAATTTGGTTACTTGTGTATCGCCATTGAGGCAGCTTTTTTTGATATTCTGGACTATTTCCAGAAAATCAAGCTTTCTTTCACGCAGCTCCGCCCAGATCCTGGCAGCCTCTTCACGGCATTCAGACCCGATAGCAAGTTTTCCCTGCAGGACATGGCCTTTATCTTCAAATATTGCCAGAAATGCACGGTTGAAACGCAAGCCCTCCTCAGCGGTAATACCCACAAGAATGGCCTGCAGAATCTCATCTAGTTCCACGGTGCTTAAATACACCGAGTTCATCTTCAGGGAGAGTTGATGCAGTAGCTGGATGCGAAAGTGTGCATTTTCAAGATCCTCCTGGTACTTGAGGTTTTCACTTATCAAGTGCCGCCTTTCCAGAACCTTGCGCACCACCAGGAGTATTTCATCAAACTGAACAGGTTTTGAAAGGTAGTCATCTGCGCCCTTGCGCATGCAGTCAAGGGCCACTTCCAAATCTGTCAAGCCTGTGAGCATGATTATGGCAACTCCCGGATTATCATTGACAATTTCAGGGAGCAGGGTAAGCCCATCAGTATCCGGCAAACCGATATCAAGCAGAACCAGGCCGATCTTGACAGAGCCTAAAAGTTTCCTGAGCTGATTTCCATTCTCGGCTTCAACAACAGCAAGATCATGGGATTCGAGAAAAATCCGCAATGGTTCCCTGATGGAGGCATCATCATCAACTATGACAATCACCTCATCTCGGGCAAGGAGTTTATCAGGAGTAAGGGATATATGGTGCAAACCAGGAATGGATTCAAGCATGGATTATGACTTTTGACTTAAAATATTTTTTTACAACTGCCGCTGCAGAATACTTCAGCAAGAATATAAACTTTACTGACAGCCATGTGGTCGCTCAGCCGCTCTGAAGATTCCTCAAACCTTCACCGGCCAGCTAATGTGTTTTTTATTACTCCTGCCATGATGATCTGTCAAGAAAACTGTATAATTTCCAAGCTATTACTGAATTGCTATTCCTGGTTGAAATATCTGGGGATACTCTTTACAGTGCCAGCCAAAATAAATTCTGCATCCGTGACTGGAAGTTAACTCAAAAGGAGCTCGGGTTTTCAAGCCGGGAGTTGCAGGCTTTCAAATACTAAAATCTGCATCTCAGGGATTCAGGCTAGCAAAAATATCATGATGAACGATGATTACAATATTGACCTGCTGAAGGTAATTGGCGATTTCCTGGAACTGGGTCATGTCGAGAACATTATGGCCATGTTTAAGCAGGATACAAGCCTGTATAGCCTGGCCGGTGATCTTATCAGGGATGAACGCTTTGCTGTAAGGCTCGGAACTGCTGTGCTTTTTGAAGAACTTGCTGCGGTGCGGCCTGACGAAACATCTCTTGCCATTCCGTCCTTACTGCCTCTGCTGCAGGAAGAAAATCCTTTATTGCGGGGTGAGGCGGCGACCATTCTCAGCATAATCGGCTCTCCAGCTGCCCTGCAACACCTGAGGCAGCTTGCAAATGACCCCGACCCCCAGGTACGCGAAATAATAACTGATATTATAAGCCTGGGAGGAGAGAAACCGTAACCTGGATTTCCAACCGCTAATGAAGAGTCTTCTCAAACAGACACATGAAATATTCAAGCCTGATGGCCTCCTATCCACACTATTGGACAGGTATGAACCAAGAGGCGGACAGCTTGACATGGCTTCTGCTGTGGCGCAAACCCTCGCAGGCGGCAAACTCGTGGTTGAGGCTGAAACCGGTATCGGCAAAACCCTGGCCTATCTTATTCCTGCCGTCTTAAGCGGCCAGAAGATTGTCATCTCCACCAACACCCTGAACCTGCAGGAACAGATACTGAAAAGTGAAATCCCTTTTATCCAGGAACATATAGATCCGGAACTTACCGCCTTGTGTGTCAAGGGGCGGCAAAACTATCTCTGCCTTTACCGCTGGCAGCAGTTTGCCTTGCATCCTCAGCTTGAGATGTTTGCTCCCCATGAAACAAGGGGAAAAATTGAAGACTGGCTGGCGTCAACTATTACCGGTGACCGGGCAGAGCTTGACTGGCTTGAAGACAATTCTCCCCTGTGGCGGGAAATAAGTGCCACCCCAAGCCAGTGCCTGGGGAGTAAATGCCCGAATGATAAAACATGTTTCGTCAATGAATTGCGCCGGAAAGCTGCCGGAGCCAGGCTTCTCATCGTCAATCATCACCTTTACTTCTCAGACCTCGCCCTCCGCCGTGAAGGACATGGCGAAGTCCTGCCGCGTTATGAATCGGTTATTTTTGATGAAGCCCATCACCTGGAAAATGTGGCAACCGCTTTTTTTGGTTTTTCGTTCAGTCACTTCCAGATGGTTGACCTTGCAAAGGATGTAAAACTTTCTGCTGTTCTGCTGCCGGAGGATAAACAGGAACGGGTGTACCAGGCGGCTGAAACACTCCGTATGCGCGCCGAACATTTTGCAGCCATATTTCCTGCTCAGCCCGGGAAATACCCCCTGCAGGATTTCATTTCACAGCGTTCTGATTGGGAAAAAGAGATTCAGGCAGTCTCAGATCGGTTGTCTGGTCTTGAATCAACTCTTTTGGCCATGACGACTGCAGGGGAAATGTGGCAGGCACTTGCCGGCCGCTGCCAGGAACTGCAAGCCAGGCTCCTTGCCATTACAGGTTTGCTTGAAATCGCCCATGCTGACACATATGTCCACTGGTATGAACGGAGGGAGAAGACTGTTGTCCTTACCGCCTCTCCTATTGATATTGCCCATGAACTCAATTCTGTTTTATATCCAAATGTGCGGAGCGTAATTTTCACCTCAGGCACCCTTACGGTGGGAGGTAATTTCTCCTACTTTCTTAACCGGCTTGGCCTTGACCGGGATACAGAAACCCTTTCTCTTGCCTCGCCATTCGATTACCCCGGCCGGACCATGCTCTATGTCCCGGCCCATACACCTGCAGAGCCTTTCCCGCAGCCTGACCAGAAAGCATTCCCTGAGAAAATTCAAAATATAATTTACCGGATACTCCTGGCTTCAAGCGGTAGGGCCCTCGTGCTCTTCACAAGTTTATCCAGCATGAGGAAAACTTATCCTTTTCTGGTCGAGAACCTGCCCTACCCGGTCTTCATCCAGGGAGAAGCACCACGCAATAAACTTCTCGAATCATTCCAACTCCAGACCAATTCAGTGTTGCTCGCTGTAGCAAGTTTCTGGGAAGGGATAAACGTACCGGGCGAATCATTGAGTTGTGTCATCATAGATAAATTACCCTTTGAAGTACCGAGTGACCCTGTTATCATGGCACGGATAAACAGGATAAGGGAGGAAGGCGGGAACCCTTTCATGGATTTTCAATTGCCGCGGGCCATACTTGCCTTGCGCCAGGGTGTCGGCAGGCTCATGCGCACTTCATCAGATAACGGATTACTGGCAATACTTGATGTGCGCTTATTTACCAAGCAGTATGGACGTATGTTCCTCAAGAGCCTGCCCCCCAGCCCGCTCACCCGGGAAATTGCCGATGTGGTTTCTTTTTTTGCAGAAAACAAGTAATTGCAGCTGTATCAAATGGAATGTTTAGAGTGGAAAAAGTTGACCTGCTGGCCAGATTAAAGCCTGAAATTGACATTGTCGATCAGGTCATGCAGAGTGACCTGCAAAACCTTGTAAGCAAGGGGTTGATACCCTCCAGCCTGGTCGAGGTGCTGGAACATGCACTTCTCAATGGCGGCAAAAGAATCAGGCCCCTGCTCTGTATACTGACTGCAGGTCTCTGCGGGAACAACAGCAAAGCCATTTACCCCCTGGCTAATGCTTTTGAATACCTGCACGTTGCCACCCTGCTCCATGATGATGTTATTGACCATGCAGATACCCGCCGGGGCCGTCCGGCGGCCAGTACGATCTTCGGGCTTACCCCGGCAATTCTAGCCGGGGACTTTCTCCATGCCCGCTCAATGTTTCTTATCGGCACCCTGGGCGGCAAACGAAGCCTGGAACTCATCTGCAGCGCCACGGAAGCCATGGTTGCAGGAGAATTTCACCAACTCGCCAATGCCCGGAACTTTAACCAGTCGGAAAAAGATTATTTTGCCGTGATCAATGGCAAGACAGCACTATTTATCGGGGCAATCTGCGAAACAGGAGGAATTTTTGCCGGGGCCGGTGCTAAGGAAATCGAGGCACTTAAAACCTACGGTGCCAACCTTGGCAAGGCCTTCCAGATACAGGACGACCTCCTCGATTATCTTGGCGACCCGGTTAAAACAGGCAAAACAGTAGGCAATGATTTCTGCGAAGGCAAAATGACCCTGCCGCTTATTCATGCCCTTAAAACCGCCCGTAAAACTGAGAGCGCTTTTCTTCTTGCTCTTCTCAAGGGCGAAAAAGGTGAACGGAGGGCTAAACTTGAGGAGGCTAAAGATATAATTGCTAAAAACGGCGGGTTCGAAAACAGCCTTCAGGTCGCTGAAAAACTGATTGCTGCCGGAATCGCAGGCCTGGATGTTTTTTCTGCCGGACCCAATAAACAGATCACTGACACACTGACTGCACTGGCCAGATATGTTATCCACAGGGACAAATAACTTCCTCACCTGCAGTGAAGATCTACTTTATTAAGTATCTCCTGCTAATATTTCAGTTAATAAGTTAATGCCGACAACAGGGAAGAAAAAAAAATCCGCTAAAAAGCGGAAACGAAAAAGCAGGAAACAAAATAGAAATTTATTTGTGATGCTGCGTCAATTGTCCCTGCCCCTGTTCCTGCTTCTGCTCATCAGCTTCAGCCTGGCAGCGACCTTTTATCTTGTTTTTCTGCATACCCCCTCAACCCCCCTTTTCTAAATTTTATTGCATGTAACTTTTAAGCTCTCCCTATACTAAATTCATACTATGGGCACTGCCTGAGTAAAAAATTTATGGTTGCATTCAGTTTCCTCTTGTGCAACCCTGCTGCAAAAAATACAATAAGCCCTGAATATTCACTTAGTATGGGCTGCTGACAGCAGAACACTTAATGCTTATTATAGCTCAATGTCCGTATACAAACGCCAGGAAATCCCAAAACTTATAGACGAGATCAAGCAAGGTATTACTGCGCAAATCTATCTTCTGTTCGGGGAACGCTATCTTTGCAGGAACGCAGCCCAGGAGTTAATTGAGCATCTGCTGCCCGAACAGGAGCGCCAGGCCACCAGTCTGCAGCACATTGATGGAGACCAGGAGGACTTTATCAGAACCCTCAATCTCCTGAAGACATTCAGCCTTTTTTCAGGACGCAAAATTTTCTGGGTCACGGATACAAAGCTTTTTTATTCCAAAGGGGTTGCCAAAAGCGTTTGGGACAAAGCCTGCGAGAAAAATGAACGCAATGAAGCAAGACAGGCCCTTCGTTATCTCCTGCAAATGCTCAACCTTGCCGCAGTATCCCCTCAGGAGATGGCTGAAGAAAATATTGCCTCCCTGTCTGCAACTCGCTGGAAAACCCTTTTCGGCTTCAGTAAGCCTCAGGGCGACCTGTCCTGGATCCAGGACCTTTTAGCGGACATACCTGCTGATGCTTCTCCGGCAAAGGGTGCCGAAACCGATGCTGCCACCATGTATACCCATGCTTTTGAGGTTGGCATCCCCAGGGATAACATCCTTATTCTTCTTGCCGAAGCGGTTGACAAGAGGAAACGACTCTATAAATTCATTCAGGAACATGGCGTCATACTCGATCTGGCTGTCGATCCTGGAAGTTCAGCTGCTGCAAAACGCGACCAGGATACAATTGTCAAGGAATTACTGTACTCCACATTAACAAAGTATGATAAGGACATTGAGTCTCAAACAATCCCTGTTTTCCTTGAAAGGGTTGGCTTCCATCCAGTAGCTGCTGTTATGGAGGCAGAAAAGCTGGCGCTCTATGTCGGTGACAGAAAAGTAATTACCCGGGAGGATGTAGACGCCATAATAGGCCGAACCAGGGAAGAGGCGCTGTTTGAGCTTACCGAGGCCGTGACCTCGGGCAAACTTGAAGACGGATTGCTGATCCTTGATCACCTCCAGTCCAGTGGAGTCCATGGCTTAGCCATCCTGGCAACCTTGAGGAATCACATAAAGAAACTGCTGCTTATCCGCTCACTGCAGGAGGTCAAATCCCCGGCTTATGCAAAATCACTGGCGTTCCCGGTTTTCCAGAAAAACTATCTCCCTAAACTCAAGGAAGGAAGAGAGGAATGGACCAATTTACTCTGGAAAAGCCACCCTTATGGCCTGTTTATGCTTTTTCGACAGGCTGCCCGATTCCGCTGTGAAGATCTGCAGGAGGGGTTGAAAGAGCTGCTGACAGCTGAATATCGCATGAAGGGCTCACTGGTTGACAGCCGTCTCATCATGGACAGCCTGCTACTAAATCTGATGCGTCAGAAACTGTCAGGGGTACAAGTGTCATGAGTAAAACAGGGCGTGATTTTGAAGGCTGGGTGGCAACTGATCACAAAACATCGGTCAAGGAGCCCCCTCTTTATAAGGTCTTGCTGCATAACGATGATTATACCTCCATGGAGTTTGTCGTGCTGCTGCTTGAAAAAGTGTTTAACAAAAGCGCTTCCGAAGCTGCAAGGATCATGCTTAACGTGCATCAACAGGGAATTGGCGTTGCAGGGGTATATCACAAGGAAATTGCCGAAACAAAAGTGGCGATTGTCCATGACCTTGCCCAGAAAAACGAATACCCCTTGAGATGTTCACTGGAAAAAATTTAATCATGAAAGCAGGTAGTTGGACCAAAACTTTTGTTTTTAGCTAGAGCACATTAGCCAAGCAATACTTATTGTATTATAATTGAAAAAGAAAAATAATAATTACAGGAAAAACGAGATGTTTAGCCAGAAACTTGAAATGGCATTAGTTACAGCGGTGCGAGAGGCAAAAAGCCACAGGCATGAATTTGTCACAGTGGAACACCTGCTCTACGGCTTACTGCAGGATGAACTCACCAACCGTATAATCATGCAATGTGGCGGCAGTTTGGAAAACCTCAGGAAAAGACTGGAAAAGTTCTTTGATGGTGAAATGCCGACCCAAAAGTTAAACGATAGCGGCGACCCCATCCAGACCCTCGGTTTTAACCGTGTGCTCCAACGGGCCATCGGTCATGTGCAAAGCTGCGGAAAAAAAGAGGTGGATTCAGGTGACGTACTGGTGGCAATTTTTTCTGAACCGGATTCCCATGCCGTATATTTTCTGAGCTCTGAAGGGTTGGACCGCATGACCGTTGTTGAATATATCTCCCATAGCCTGCCGGAAGATCTAGAAACAGATGCCTGGCAACCCAAGAAGAAGAAAAAAACAAACGTCAAGCAGGATGAACTTGACAAGTTTACTGTGAACTTTGCAGACAGGGCCAGAGCGAGCTTGATCGATCCACTTATCGGGCGTGAGCGGGAACTGGAACGCATCATGCAAGTCCTCTGCAGACGCAGGAAGAACAATCCCCTGCTGGTAGGTGAGCCTGGTGTCGGAAAGACTGCCATTGCAGAAGGCTTAGCCTTGCACATCCACGATAAAAATGTTCCCGCGATGCTTGAGGATGTTGAAATCCGACTGCTCGATATGGGCGCCCTGCTAGCCGGCACCAAGTACCGCGGCGATTTTGAAAAACGCCTCAAGGCTGTTATCGACGGCATGGAAAAAAAAGGCGAGAAGTCCATACTTTTTATTGATGAGATCCATACTATTGTCGGGGCCGGGGCAACAAGCGGTGGCAGCCTCGATGCCTCAAACCTGCTGAAACCGGCGCTGCAGGCAGGAGCACTACGCTGCATTGGTTCAACTACGTATGAAGAAAACAAGAATCATATTGAAAAAGACCGTGCCCTTTCCAGGCGCTTTCAGAAAATTGACATTGAGGAACCCTCCATTGAGGAGACGGTTGAGATCTTGAACGGGCTGAAATCCCGCTATGAAGAACATCACAGCATTAAATATACATCGGCAGCGCTCCAGGCCACAGCCGAACTTGCAAGCCGTTACATCAATGACAGATTCCTGCCGGACAAAGCCATTGATATTCTCGATGAGGTAGGAGCAGCCTTCAGGCTCTCCGGCACCACCACTAAGCGCAAAAACGTCACCGTCAGGGATGTTGAGTCAGTGGTATCGCGAATGGCCAGGATCCCGGCAAAAAGCAGTTCAAGATCGGAAATCCGCCAACTGAAAACCTTGCTGCCTGACCTGAAAAAAGTGATATTCGGCCAGGACCATGCTATCGAGGCGTTGACCAATGCTGTCAAACGGGCCAGGGCCGGCCTCGGTCAGCCTGAAACCCCGACAGGCTCTTTCCTCTTTGCCGGCCCGACAGGGGTTGGAAAAACAGAAGTGTCCAGGCAGTTGGCCAAATCCCTTTCCGTGCATTTTGAGCGCTTTGACATGAGTGAATACATGGAAAAACATGCCGTGGCCAGGCTTATCGGCGCCCCGCCGGGCTATGTCGGTTTTGACCAGGGGGGACTGCTTACCGATGCCATCAGAAAGCACCCATACTCAGTCCTGCTGCTTGATGAGATTGAAAAGGCGCACCCGGATGTTTTCAGTATTCTCCTGCAGGTTATGGATCATTCCACCCTGACTGACAATGCCGGACGTCGGGCAGATTTCCGCAATGTCATCCTTATCATGACCACCAATGCAGGGGCCCGAGAATTAACTGAGAGGGCCATCGGCTTCATGGCTGACAAAAAAGACCAAGGCCAAAAGGCCCTGCACAATCTTTTTGCACCTGAATTCAGAAACCGGCTCGATGCTGTCATTACCTTTAACCCGCTTAAAATGGCTATGATAGAAAAAATTGTCGATAAAATGGTGGGGGAACTTGAAATGCAGCTCAGCGAGAAACGGGTTTCCATCAATCTTTCTGTCAAGGCCCGCTCATTGCTTGCCAAGAAGGGATATGATCCTGACTTTGGTGCCAGACCGCTCCGGAGGCTGATCCTCAAAGAAATAGGTGATGTGCTCACCGAGGAGATACTCTTCGGCAAACTGTCAAAAGGCGGAAAGGCCCTGGTTGATGCCAAAGGTAAAAATCTCCTTTTCTCTTATAAAAATAAATAAAAATTCATCTCTCAATTAGCTGTAGCGCCCAACTATATTCCGGGGCTCTACGGAACAAAAACTTTACTTATAAACATGCCAAACACTAAAGCACTGGCCGCAGCCATACTCTTCCTTCTTTTGGGACTCGCCAGCGTCACAACTGTTTATGGGGCACCTGCGCTAAAGCTCTGGCCCCGCTGGCAGTCCCATGATGCTGATTCTTCTGTAATTGTTGACCATTCAGACTGGGATCTTATACTGCAGCGGTACGTCGATGCCAGTCACCCTTCAGGGATTAACAGGTTTAATTACACCAGTGTAATTCCGAAAGACCGTCAGGTTTTGCGGGACTATCTCCAGAAAATGCAAAATATTGAAGTCTCCGGACTGAAACGCGACGAGCAAAAAGCTTTTTGGATTAACCTCTATAATGCGCTGACGGTTGATGTAATTTTAGATCATTATCCTGTCAAATCAATCCGTGATATTGACATCTCTCCCGGGATTTTCAGCAATGGTCCCTGGGATGCAAAACTACTGGAAATTGAGGGAGAAAAAGTCTCTCTGAATGATATTGAGCATCGTATTCTACGACCCATCTGGCAGGACAACCGCGTCCACTATGCTGTTAACTGTGCCAGTCTCGGCTGCCCCAATCTGCAACCCCTGTCTTTCACAATCCAGAATCTTGACATGCTTCTGGACAAAGCTGCCCTTGACTTCATCAACCATCCACGTGGTGTATCATTTATCAATAACAAACTGGAGGTATCGAGTATCTATTTCTGGTTCCAGGAAGATTTTGGGGCTTCAGAAAACGGCATTATCCAGCACCTGAGAAAATATCTCGCTCCCGAAAACTTGAAAAAACTCGATTTAGTGAAAAAGAAAATAAGACATCAATACGACTGGAGCCTGAACGAATAATTTCCATGACTCATTTCATTCAAACTTTACTTGTTGCCCAGAATTGATAAAAGGCCTAAATCAAAAAAGCAGCACATCCAGTTTAGCGTAAAACCTGTTCGGGCTTTACAGTTCTCTTTTACATTGACATCCCAAGTAAGCCATTGGTAGATTATACTGTTTAGGGAATAATATAAAAATTTGTATATTTGATAATTCACATAATCACTTACCGGGGATATAAATGTCTATACGCCAGGATGCAATCAAAAGGCTCAGGACACCTCTTTTTGAGGCCTGCGCCCGAAACGAATCAATATCTTCAGAACAGATCATGGATGGTGTTTCCAGGGGTGAACTGGTCATTACCAAAAACAAAAACCACAATTTCGAAAAGATAATTGCCATTGGCAAGAATGTATCTACCAAAATCAACGCCAATATCGGTTCTTCAAAAGACCTTCCTGAACTACATTCTGAGCTGCAGAAACTCTGTGTTGCCATCAAGGCCGGTGCTGATACCGTTATGGACTTGAGCATGGGCGGTGATCTTGATTCTGTCCGCAGAGGCATTCTTGAACAGTGCCCTGTGCCATTGGGAACTGTGCCCATCTACCAGGCTGTGGCGGAGACAGTGGAAGTGCAGAAAAAGGCGATCGTTGATGTAGAGGTTGACCATATTTTCAAGACCATAGCAAAACAGGCTGAAGATGGGGTGGATTTTATGACCATCCACTGCGGCATTACCCGAAACACGCTGGAGAGGATGAACTCCCAGCAGCGTTTGATGGGAGTTGTCAGCCGTGGAGGATCATTCACCATCGAGTGGATGAGTTACCATAACA
>JAHEID010000166.1 GCA_024639555.1 Deltaproteobacteria bacterium | reverse complement strand
TGGTGACCACCGGCATGGGGCCGGTCTATGACGGCATCGGCCACCTGCTGCTGACACCTGAAGACCTGGTGCCGGCAGTGGCAATGGCACTCTATGCCGGCTTGCGGGGTAGGGTGCCGGGAAAGCGTGCCCTGTTCTTCTTCCCTCTTGCCTGGCTGCTGGGAGGATTCATCGGGCTTACAGCGAGCACTATGCCCACTTTTCCGGTATCGGCCTTTTCGTTTCTCCTGGTAGGCATACTCATCGCTGCCGACCTGCGCTTGCCTGATAATGCCTTTACGGTCCTGGCCGTTGCAGTCGGCATCATGCATGGATTTTTTAACGGCATTGCCTTAAAAGCCGGACCGGGCAGCTTGGGTCTACTCGGCATTATGTCTGCCCTCTTTGTTCTGGTAGCCCTTGTGTCAGCCTTTGTCGTATCTCTGAAACCTCCATGGACCAGGATTGTTGTGCGCGTGGCCGGCAGCTGGGTAGCGGCCATGGGGTTGCTCATGATCGGTTGGTTCTTCCGCGGTCTATAGAAAGAGTCAATATATCCACTGGACATGTTGACCTTCTGGGAACCATTCACGAGTGTAAAGAGATAGCAGCTATACGTAACAAAAGCTATTTTTCCTTTTTAATATTAAGCTGTTACGCTGTCCTTATTTTGTCCTGTTTTTTGTTTTTGTCAAGCACTTTTCCTATTTAATGCCTAAATCGTGAGTTGGAGTCTGGCGGTATGGGTGATGACCGCTGCATGACGATTTCCATAGCTTTAAAATAATCTCTCTGAACTTTGAGGTTAAACACGGTGCAGTATTTCTGGGTGGTGGTTATCCAGTTATGGCCCAGCAAATCCTGGATGGTTGAGAGCTCTGCCTCTGCATTCAGCATCTGGGTTGCCATGGTATGCCGCAGATGATGGCAGGAGATGTCCAAGCCGGTCTTCTTGGTATAGTATTCCATTCTCTTCTGGATGCCCCGTACTGATATGCCTTGTCCCTTGCAGGTTCCCTTTTCCACCAAGAATAACGCGCTGGTCTTGGATTTCGGTCTCAGCCGCAGATATTTATCCAGGGCCATATATGCGTCGTCACTTATGTAAACGACTCTATCCTTCCGGCCCTTGCCATTATGCACGACGATCCTTCTGCGGCGTAAATCAACGGCTCCCAGCGTAAGCTTGGCGACTTCCTCTACCCGCAGACCGCAGCGCAGCATCAGGGTAAACATGGCCCGGTCTCGATGCTTGTTGATTACTGCGAACAGTGTGTCAAGCTCCTCTTCCTTTACATACCGGGGCAGAGGCGAAGGCAGTCTGAGAGCATCACCTTTTCGCACCGGGTTTATGACATTGTTTTTTTCTTCATAATACACGTAGTCATAAAAGATGCGGATGCAGGATAAATGACAGTTGATCGTCTTGGGATGCAGGTGTTTATCCATAAGGAAGTCAATGTATCCGGCAATGTTTTCCGGAGTGGCCGCTTCAACAGGAATATCGAGCCAGCGGATATAATGTTGCAGCATATTGAGATAATTCCTCACCGTATGCGGGGAATAATTTTTCCTTTTAAGGTGACGGCGGAAGTTTATGACAGCATTAGTAATGTCCATTTATTTCACCTCGCTCAATGACCGCCATGGCCTTAAAATACTCTTCTTCCCGGGTCTTGTCCGTCAGCCTGGCATACTGGCGTGTGACTTCAAGGCTGGAATGCCCCAGGAGCTGCTGCAGGACCTCCAACCGCAGTCCAGCATTTAACAACTCGCTGGCAAAGGTATGCCGCAGGCAGTGTATGGTATAGCCCTTGCCGGCCAGTCCCGTCTTTTCCAGATGCTTTGTAAATCTATCACGGACAGCCGCATAGCTTAAAGAGGGCTTCCGGTTGCTATAGAAGAGCATCTCCTGCTGAGAATCTCTGACTGCCAGCCAGGCTTCTGCCGCTTCCACAGCATCTTTGCATAGATAGACAACCCGGCCCCGATAGTTCTTTTCACCCATGTAAATCAGAATCTTCATCTCCTGCAGATTTACATCACTTGCCCGCAGATCCAGCAGTTCTCCTATCCGCATTCCTGTTCTTAACAGCAGGAGAAAAAGCGCCCGGTCCCTGGTATGATCCATGACCGAAAACAACATCCTTAAATCTTCCGGATTAATGGCTCGGGGTAATGATATGGGCAACTTCATCCTGATCCTCCTGGTGAGAATATCTGAGCCGATAACTTCATTTTCTACAAGATACCTGACAAAGCTATAGACAGCCTGTGTCCTGTTCCGGACACTCCTGACCTCCAAGCCTCTGTCCTGCTCTTGCTCTATAAACGCCTCAATATCTTGCCGGGTGATGTCGAGAAGATCACGGCTGTTAGTCTTGAGCATGGCAAGGAAAAACCGTACAGCGGTGCCGCTGCTTGCAAGTGTACAACTCTTGCAGTTACGGCGGAACTTGTGCTGCATGTAACTGATAGCATGTTCCTGGCCGGGAAGCTTCTCGGTGGTTATCAACTGCAGGGCACGATCAAGTGCCTGCCGCCGCTGCCGTTCCTTGCGGGCGCTTACAGTCTCTACAGGCTTAATCGGCGGAGAGTAAGGTTCCGGATACTTCGGCTCCGGATGAAAAAGAAGTCCAGAGTTGCTCTGGAAACCTTGAATAAAATTACTTGAAAAAGTGTAGGTTCTCTGGAATGAAAAATGATGATCTGCCATGTCCTGTCCTCCTTTTTTGCAGGAAAAACAACAGGATAATGACAGATAACCCGGCTAGCAGTCAATTATCATTTTGTTACGTATAGATAGCAGCTATCGCAAATTGCCAATGCCCTATAATGAAATGAAAAACCCCTCATAAAACAGGGGACAATGGATAGGTCTTTTTTGCTTGACAATGTCAGACATATCAGCAGAAATAATAAGTTTCAAAATAAATAGGCAGGACCATTTCTGACCCGAACATGTACTCAATATTACATTTTTATTCTGTTCCGCACCTCTGTTTCAGCAGATGAGCGCACTTGATTAACATACTGACAACATTTCTGAAGCAGTATACCTTCCGAAACAAATAATCCATTGCCATCTCAGGATTGTGGAAAAGGGCCCACGTACCGGCATATTAGCCATAGACTGCAGCTAATATAAAAAAACATTTCCTCAAAAGGGCGATTGTATTGAATAGCAACCTAATTCGCGCAAGTCCTTTTTCAATTGAGCCGCGGTAGTGAAAACAACACCATGCATGCCCAAAGCATGCGATGCTAAGACATGCTCGGTTGTATCGTCTATGAAAACAATCTGCTCAGGCGGGACTTCCATACGCTCCAGCAAAAGTTCAAAGATCCTTTTATCCGGTTTTACCACCCCAACATCAGCGGAACAGATGATAACATCAAAAAGCCCATCTAACTGCCAATCAGCAAGCCACTCCTGTAAGCCGCTTGGATGGTTTGACAAAACGGCCAGGTTGTGGGTCCGGCTCAGTTCATGGATGAGTTGCTTGACTTCGGTATTGATTTCCTCGTCCTGATAATAGCGTTCCTGAAACTGTTTCACCGCCTGAGGTGAATCAAGATTAAGCGATGGCCCGATGGTCTGCCAATAGGTTGACATGTCGATCTCACCGGTCAATGCCCGGTACCAATGAACCGAATCGAACATAACCGTATTGATGCTATGCGGTTCCAGACCGAGATCTTTTTCATAGGCATGGAAGAGAGATGCGGGCTTCGAAGCGGAGATCACCCGGCCAAAATCAAAAACCAGGCAGGTAATCATCGGGAAGCGGTCTTCTTGTGCTTTTGAAACGGATAAATTGATTTTGTCTCAGGTTTTGACTTTTGGTTCTGCACAAACTCGGAGACCATACGAAAGGCCTCGTCATCGGTGAACTGCCTAGGAGGATGTTTACAGAAAAAGGCGGACGGTCCTGCCAGTACGCCCCCCTGCTTGCGGTCCAGTGCCAGCCGGGCGCAACGGATCATATCTATCACCACTCCGGCTGAATTGGGTGAATCCTCCACGGACAGTCTCAATTCAAGATTCATTGGGACATCACCGAAAATTCTGCCTTCCATACGGATGAAACCCACCTTATTATCCTTCTGCCAGGGAACATAGTCGCTGGGACCGATGTGAATATTTGTGTCACTGAGCCGTTCGGAGGCAACCGATTGCACTGCTTCAGTCTTGGATATTTTCTTTGATAAAAGTCGTTTGTGGTCCTGCATATTGAGAAAATCGGTGTTGCCGCCGGTATTTAGTTGATAGGTGCGTTCCAGCGTCACACCGCGTCGGCGGAAAAGGTCTGTCAGGGCACGATGTACAATGGTTGCGCCCATCTGGGATTTAACGTCATCGCCAATCAGAGGCAGGCCGCGTTCTACAAAGCGGTCAGCCAATGCTGGATTACTGGCAATAAAGACCGGAATGCAGTTGACAACCGCAACCTCTGCTTCAAGTGCACACTGGATGTAAAACTCTGTTGCCTTTTGGGAGCCCACCGGTAGAAAATTAACAAGAACATCGACGCCTTGCCTGGTAAGATCACGAATGATCGCCCCCTTTGTTGCATCGGGCTCGCTGGCCGGCTCAAACCGAAACTGCGGATCATGATTGTACATGTGGTCCGGCATTCCGTCCAGTACGGCCCCCATCTTTACCAGCACACCGGAAGGCTTCAGGTCCTTTTTAAATAAGATGGTGCAATTGGGTGGCTGGAAGATAGCCTGGTTGACATCCAGTCCCACCTTTCGCCGGTCGATGTCATAGGCAGCGGCGACAACAATATTGCTGGGCAGATAGCCACCCAAGTCCCAATTCATGAGGCCATTGGCATTTCGGTTGTTACTATGCCGATAATAGTGTAATCCCTGGATCAAGGCACCTGCACAGTTACCGATACCAACAATTGCGATTTTTATTTGCTGCAT
>JAHEID010000047.1:12300-15890 GCA_024639555.1 Deltaproteobacteria bacterium | reverse complement strand
TCGAATTTCGAATTTCGTGCTTCGAGTTTCATAAGCATTGCCTTGTGCTTCGTATTTGCTTTGTCCTCGTTTTTTACGGCAAGGGTGTGCAGTAGCAAAGTTCGTATTTCCACATAACCATTGCACAATCCCTCATTTTTGGTCATAATAGTCATGATGACTATTTCAGGAGGGATTCTATTATGGAAATTACGGTTTCGATAGCGGAAATAAAAAGCAGGCTTTCGGATTATATTGCCAGAAGCGTCCACGGGCATGAGCGTATAATCATAACCAAACGCAACCGGCCGGTGGCGGCGCTGGTCAGCATTGACGACCTGCGCAAACTGGAACAGACTGAAGAACGCCAGGGGTTGGCCGCAGTTGTCGGCAAATGGCAGGATTTTGAAGAAGTAGCCGAATCTTTGCAGGATATAGAAGCAATACGGGAGCATGGAGGTAAAGGCCGGAATGTATCTCTTTGATACGGATACCATCACAAACATCTTCAAGAAAAAACCGTCCCCCACGCTCCTGGAAAATCTGCAATCAATTGACCCGTCAGATCAATATATCTCCACTATTACAATTTCAGAAATAGTCTATGGGGCTTATAAAAGCCCCAGGCCGGACTATCACATTGACAATTTGCAGAATGTTCTGCTCCCGGCCGTTACTATTGTGGGATTTGACAGCCGGGCTGCCTATGTCTGCGGGCGGCTGCGCGCCCAATTGGAACAGAAAGGCAAATTCATTTCATTCGCTGACCTGCAGATTGCAGCCATTGCCATGGCCAACGAACTGGTCCTTGTAACCGGAAACATCAAACACTTCATGCACATACACGGATTGGCAGTTGAAAACTGGTTGAAGTAGGACGATAGGGGACAGATTTGTCGTTCAGCACAACGAACGACGATTGGCAGAAATCTGTCCCCAAGTATGAAATCCGCTCAGGAACTTGATGCTTCCAGTTTTTTTATTCCCGTTCTGATAAAAAACAGGGCGAGAAACAAGGAGATGGCGATGGAGGCCAGAATCCAGCCGATAAGCGTCAGCATGTCCCCAAGCGGCAGTTGACCGCTGCGCAGCCAACCCAGCATTACCTTGTAAACAGGGGATCCCCCCAGGAATATAATGGCCATTTCAAAGGCAATGGCAGTAAACAGAAACAGGATGGCCCCTATACCCCCCAGGGCGGCAGCCCTGTTCTCCGCCTTGAAGTCAGCGTAGATCGCTCCAAAGCCCAGTGCCATTGCGAGCACTGTCCAGGTAATAATCAGGCCGGTAATGACCGAGATCCACCACATGGGCCCCTCGATATTGAGGAGGCGGTTGGACACGACCAACAGGATAAGGGCCAGCACGGTAAAAGGTATTACATAAAAAAGATACTTGTGCAGGATGTATCTGGCAGTTGAAAGGGGCGATGACATTATAATATAAAAGGAACCGCCTTCCGCCCCGATGGAAGGGTAGACAAAACGGGCTGCCAGGGAGGCCACGACAAAGCCTGTGAGGCCTATATTCAGAAATGAAATAAGGTTGGTAACATACTCTTCTTCAAAAATGGAGCGCTCCACTGGAAGCACTTTGAAATTATAGAGGTAGACTATAACCAGGGCTCCAATCATGAAAAGCTGTGACCATTCGGCCGAATCACGCAGAAACAGTTTGGATTCTTTCAGGAACGTCCACTGCAGGGAGCTGCGGCGGTACTTACCCCTGCTGAAAAACGAGCGAAAGCCGCCAAAGGACTCCTGTGATTTTGTAAAGCCTGAAAGAAACCAGCGTTCCATGGCCCATTCACCGAGAAAGAACAGGGCCAGGGGCGTTACAATAAGCAGGGCTGTTATCAGAAAGTCAATTTCCCGATCCAGGAGATAGTATGAAAGCAGGTTTGAGGCCCAGGCTGCCGGGATATAAGGAGAGGCCGGGGTGGCAAGGGATGAAAGATAGTCGATGAAGTGACCGTATTTATCCGGGTTTACCAGGTCTTCGGGGCGCATGAGCCTGAAAATAATATAAATGAAGATGCCGAAACATATTGACAGGTAAAGAATGATATCCTTGGTGCGCCTGGCAGGAAAAAGATTGACGAGTACAACCGTAAATCCCATGCCGAAGGTTGTGGCTGTGGCAGCAGTGGCGATTATTGTTCCCAGCATGAGGGGCCAGTAAAGTATGCCTGCCTCAAAAACAGTGCCATAGGCTGCAAAAACGGGTATTGAAAAAACAATCATCATCCACGAGGTGTAGAGTGACGTTGTCACATAGCGCATGAAGAAGATGTCGGATTTTGCCACAGGCGCGGCAAACATGATTTCATTGTCCTGCGAGAGAAACAGTGTTGATACGGCAGAGACCATGCAGGAAAAAACAAGCATGGCAAACATGACTATCCAGGCCATCTGGAATATTTTCAGACTGAGAATAATACCAAGCTCGTTCTGGCTGTGAAAATAGGTGACAACCTTGACAGAAACCGCGTACAGGACCAGGCAGACCGTTATGCTGAAGACCAGCACTCCAAGTGTCCGGAAGGGCACCCTGTTTTTAGGGAAAAACCTGTTTTTTGCAGAGAATAGAAATGGCTGCAAAAGTGTTTTCCGTTTAGATTGTTTCATTGTCAATAATAAAAGTATCTCATCCAGAGCGCAGGGCATTTATTATTTCCTGCAGTTCATAGGCCCCGGTAAGCTCGAGAAAAATCTCCTCGAGATCTGAATGTTCCAGGCGGGCCTCACGCTGTAAGTCTTCCAGGTTGCCAAGGGCCCGCAGGCCGCCATTCAGGATAATGCCGATGCGGTCACACAGTTCCTCGGCAATTTCCAGTGAATGGGTGGAGAGAAAGATGGAGGTACCCCCGGCCGCATGGCTTTTGAATAATTCTTTAACTATGCGGGCACTTTTCGGATCAAGGCCGACCATGGGTTCATCAACAACAATCAGGGGGGGCTCGAGCATAAAGATACTGGAGATGATGAGCTTCTGCCGCATGCCGTGTGAGTAACTTTCAATAAGATGATGCTGCCAGTCTTCAAGGTCAAAGAGTTTCAAATAATGCGCGGTATTGCGGGAAAAGGTTTCAGGCTCCAGATTATACAGGCTCGCAATAAACTGCAGGAATTCAAACCCGGTCAGTTTTTCAAACAGGTAAGGGCGGTCAGGTATGTAACCGGTGTCCTGCTTGCATTTTTTAGGCTCACTTGCCAGGGAGCGATTGTTAATAAATATCCTGCCATTGTCCGGCTGCAAAAGGCCGGCGATCATTTTGATGGTGGTTGTTTTGCCGGCTCCATTCGGCCCCAGAAAACCGAAGATCTCACCCTGTTTGACCTCCAGGCTTATATCGTCTACGGCAGTGAATGTCCCGAATTTCTTGGTCAGGTGCTTTATGACAAGGACATTGCCAGCGCCAATTTCCCGAGACACTTTTTTGTAATTTGTATTGTTTGGCTCATTCATATATCAGTCTTTCTTTTCATCGACAATTTCAATCTGCAATTTTCCGAGCAGCGCGGCAATTCTTATCTGCTCGTTTGTTTCCCCTTCGACAAATTTTATATGACTTAAATCAGCCGGGAATTGATTCTTTGTTGTATCCACAG
>JAHEID010000047.1:0-12200 GCA_024639555.1 Deltaproteobacteria bacterium | reverse complement strand
ACAATTTCAATCTGCAATTTTCCGAGCAGCGCGGCAATTCTTATCTGCTCGTTTGTTTCCCCTTCGACAAATTTTATATGACTTAAATCAGCCGGGAATTGATTCTTTGTTGTATCCACAGAGTACCAGCTGCCATCAAGGCAGACTTCGTTCCAGGCATGATAATAAAATGCCCCCTCAAAAAAAGTCACTCCGGCAATGACCCGTGTGGGGATGCCTGTGTTCCTGGCCAGGGCGGCAAAGAGTGCAGCATGTTCATTGCAGTCACCAATTCTTGTGCTCAGAGTGGTGAGGGCATCAGGAATGCCAAGAACCGGTCTTTTTTCAAGGTTAGCAAATACCCAGGCAGATAAGATTCTTACACGTTCAAGATCGCTGGCCGCATTTCCTGCTTCTTCCCGGGCCAAGTCTGTTATGAGCTTATTTTTCGTCTGAATGTACGGCGTGGAAGCAAGTTCTTCCGTAAAACCGGTACAGGAAGCAGCATTTGAGCCCGGTAAGGTTTCCAGGTTGACCGTAAGAACATCATTGTCAAGACTCTGACGGTCTTTATCAAGGTCAAAATCAGTGTCCGGAGGCAAGGTTAACCGGTAGCGCATCAAATTGCGCCCGGAAAGGTCGAGGCTGCCGCCGCTTATTGGTATGGATACACTGCTTAAAATTTCCTTGCCTTTGACTTTGATATCAGTGGCTTTAAATTCCGGTTCAGAGATAAATACAAAACCTGCCGGAGATTCCTCCTTGATGACTTTGCCACCATCATCCAGCCAGCTGTTTATCCTGATCCCTGAAAATGTCTCAACAAAATGATGCAGGGTAAAAACACGGTTCCTGACGAGAATTTTTTTGCGTCCCTTGTACTCCATAACCGTATCTTTTCCGGACAGGGAAAGCGGGTCGAAATAAGGGATTTTAAACTTGTCTCCAGGTTGCAACCCTTGATCCAGGAGATAAAAACGGTTGTTTGTCGAAAGATACGGTGGCTTTTGCAGACGAATGATGTCGGAGATTGTTTCCTTGCCTGTTTTTAAGGAGAAATGGACTTCCCGGCCTTTTACTTTGCCGTCTGCTTCCATTTTGTAAAAAGGGGAGGTGAAGTGAAAGTTGAAATCCTTGAGCAGCATATCCCGGCTCAAGGTAGCTTTGATGCGCATGTCAACAGGATGGGATTCATTGAGGATATTCAAATAGAGAAAGGCATCCTGGTAGAGAATATACTCATCTGAACCGGATTCAGTGAGTCTGTTTTTCACAAACCCGATCCTTTCACTCTGGAAGTAGATGCCGGCAAAGCTTTCTTCTCTGCCGCGCTTGATGATCTGCTCCTCGCGGATATCAATACTTTTAATAAAATAGTCGCGCTTCAGCAGGGCGCCAAACAGAAGGACCCAGAGAATGATAAAAAGAATACGGATTCTATTTTTTGGAAAAGTCAATGAAAGCCTACCTTTAAACTTAAAGCAAACAAGCGCAGCAAGACGTAATAAAGTTAAGCATTTCTATGATATCAGGCAAGCGCCGGCATGTATTGCGGTGTGGCTATGATATTGCTTCCACCCGATGAAACATCAACCGACAATCCAGACAGCGGTATTTACACTCATGGCCATTACTTTTTGAGTTACGCTGCCGAAAACACCTTTGACAATTTTTTTGTCACGGCGCCCCATAACAATTGTTCCGAATTCATCAATCAGGGCCTGGCGTACGATCTGTCGGCTTGGATACATGCCTTTCTTCGTTTTGAGCCGGTGTATACGTTCAGATGGGAATCCACTGTTGATAAGCATCTGGCACGGTGCTAGAAAATAGAAATCATCATCATGGCTGTGTTCCCGGCACCATTCCGGGGGCAGATATTTGCTGCAATATTCCAGGTTGAGGTCCTGTTTCTGGGCAAACATGGCAGCGGAATGAAAAAGGGTCACCTCAGCATAAGGATTGTTTTTAAGCATAAAACAAAGATGATCGACAGCCTGCAGGGTGAAGCGGGAACCGTCCACAGGGACAAGGAATTTGCGGGAATCGACCTGCCCGTCAATGATCCAGATCGGCACATCATGGCATTTTTCGAACATGGTACCGGAGACACTGCCCATGATGAGTTCTTCAAGCTTGGATACACCGCGCCGCCCCAGGACCAGTGCATCAAACGTGCCCTTTCTGGCAACGTTTAATACCTCGGCAGCCGGGTTAGTCTTGGATATCTTAACCTCGGTTGTTACCTGACCCGGGCCAATGCCGTTGCGTTCAAGCCTTTCAACTGCTTTGTGCAGAAACTTTTTGGCAGCAGAAAAACGTTTTTGTTCCTCACTGCTCAGCGCGTTCATCAATTCCGACTCGTCCAGCCATGCGCTTGCGGTTTCTGAAGGGTTACAGGTTATAACGGTAAGCAGGTGCAGGCGGATATCTTCAAGGTGGGCAAAGAGTTGTTCCAGGTAATGCAGGGTATTGGAACTGTAAACTGAAGCATCAACGGCAATAAGCAGTTTTTTTTCCATGGATTAACCTCATTTATTTTTAATGACAGGGGTTATCATAGGTGCAGGTCATGCCGCAATAATTCTGGAAAACGAGTTGGCTGCCCATTTTCTCTATATAATTTGGCAGCAGCGGTATTTTGCCGCCGCCACCAGGGGCATCCACGGCAAAGGTCGGTACAGCCATGCCGGATACGTGTCCGATCAGGGATTGCATGATTTCAAGGCCTTTAGCAATTGGAGTGCGAAAATGATTCGTACCTTTTGTCATGTCGGTCTGAAAAAGATAGTAAGGCTTGACGCGCAGGCGCAAGAGTTTGTACATCAGGCGTTTAATGATTTCCGGATCGTCATTGACTCCCTTCAGCAAGACGGTCTGGCTGCCAAGGGGAATGCCGGCATCAGCCAGACGGTTGCAGGCTGTTGCAGCTTCAGGAGTGATTTCATTCGGGTGGTTGAAATGTGTATTGATATATACAGGGTGATACCGTTTAATTGTTGCCGCAAGTTTTTTTGTCACCCGCATGGGCAGCGTACAGGGGACGCGGGTGCCGATCCTGATTATATCAATATGTCTTATGGCACGTATGCGTGAAAGAATAAAATCAAGGCTGCTGTCATCAATAAGCAACGGGTCACCGCCTGAAACAAGGACATCCTTGATTTCGGGTGTCTGCTGCAGATACTTGAGACCGGCATTAATTGTTTTGAGGCTGACAGGCATATCTTTCGTGCCTACTTTACGCTTTCTTGTACAGAAGCGGCAGTAGACAGCGCATTGGTTGTGTATCAGGAAGAGGGCGCGGTCAGGATACTTGTGAACCAGGTTCGCTACAGGGCTTAAATCCTCTTCATTTAAGGGATCTTCCATGCAGACAGTATCATCAAGTTCCAATGAATCGGGTACCGCCTGGCGCCACAGGGGGTCACCGGGTTGCTTTATGAGGCTGAGATAATAGGGGTTTATGCGCATGGGGTATATTTCTGTCACCCTGTAAAGATCTCCAGGATCCAGCCCGAAATGTGCAAACAGTTGGGCAGGTTGCGTTATACTTTTCTGGAGAAGGGTTTGCCAATGCATTATATTTATCCTGCAAGAAATACTTTTTGGGGGGAAATAGTATACGCTATCACTTCTTGTGTATTGCTGGGAAGAATGTAACTAACGGATTTTATTATGCCGAGAAGTAAATCCGAAATAAAATTACAGCTTCTTTTCCAGGCCTTGAATGTTTATGTGCTCACCTAAAACAACAAGTATATCGCCGGGCAGTATATCCGTGTTTTGATTGGGATTGAATAACATTTCGCCTTTATCGCGCTTGATGGCAACAACAATCAGGTCATGTTCGGAGCGGATTCCTGACTGCATCAGGGTTTTATTGGCAAATGTCGCTTTGTCAGAAACCCGCAGTTCTTCAAGCCTGAGGCCAAGTTCGCCATCATGGACCGTAAGGTCTATAAAGTCAATGACCGTAGGCCTTACCAGTGATTGGGCCATGCGGCGGGCCCCGATTTCATACGGCGAGAAAACCTTGTTGGCGCCGGAACGCAACAGTTTTGTTTCAGCCCCTTTTTTGCCGCTTGACCTGGCCAGAATATAGATGTCAGGTTTGAGCACCCTGGCTGAGAGGATAATATACACGTTGTCGGCATCTGAACTTGTAACGGCAATTAATGCTTTGGCATCATTGATATTGGCCTTCGACAGTATGTCATCACTGGTGGAATCACCCGACAGTACCAGATAGCCCAATTCCTCAATAACTTTGATTTCTTCAGGATTATTTTCAATTATTACAAATGTTCTCCTGTTCTCATGCAGGATTTTACTGATCACCTTCCCGATGCGCCCGAACCCGCATACTATGTAATGGTCTTTCAGGATAGCCAGCTTTTTTTCCATATGTCTTCTCCCTAAATATGTATGCAGGCCGCCCTCAACCATGGCCTGAGTAATTAAGCTGACGATAAAAAGAAATAAACCGACCCCGCCGAAAACAAGAACCATGGTAAAATATTTGCCGGCAGGGCTAAGCGGCATAACTTCACTGAAACCCACGGTTGTGATGCTTATCACAGTCATGTAGAGCGCATCTGTCAGGGTGGTTTCTTCAATTATCATATAACCTGATGTCCCGTAAATAAGGATCATCAGCAATATGCCTATACTGGTGAGAATTTTTTTCATGGCTGCAGATTACATAATTTAAAACAACCGATCAAATGTATTCGAAAGATACAAACCGGCCGTCAAACTGGCTACTTTTTTTTGTGTATCATAATGGCTTGTATAAAGACAAAGGGCATGGCAGCAACACTTTAGGGATCTAATGGCAAAAAGGGGCAGGTTACTTTCCGTTGTTGGCGACAATGCAGTAAATTTACACCCCGTTATTTTCATTGCAAAGAGGCAAGTTGAGATGCCCCGGTTCCTTTACAATATCGAAGCAGTTGCCGTATAAAAAAACCCGCCGGAGTTGCCGGCGGGTTTTTGTGCTGCTATGGGTATATTTTTCATTCAAGGCCTGTAACATCGGTTGCTTGTAAGCCTTTCTGGCCTTCAGTTATTGAAAATTCAACCTTCTGACCTTCGGTAAGAGTTCTAAAACCTCCGGTATCGCGGATTGAAGAATAATGCACAAAAACATCATCTCCTTGTTCTCGCTCGATAAAACCAAATCCCTTGCTGTTGTTAAACCATTTTACTGTCCCAGTTTCACGATCTGACATAATAAAACGCCCTCCAAATTGATGCATAAAAACGGTATTGCCCGCCACAATGGCTGATCCCAAAAATACTTTGAAATCAGCCTATTAAGTGCTAATCTGTTACAACCAATTAATTGCTTTGTCAAGAGTAATTAGTTTTTTCGCTAAGTTATACAGGTAATGATAACACTAGGTTACCAATACCAGCGCCCATTTGTCCAGAAAGCATTGGCAAGGTATAAAGAGTTTTGTAAAGAATACATTGATGCTAATCTTGTTTGCATTTTGGGCAATGATATTATAGAGTCGCAGGAAAAACAGGGTGCCTGGGTGGCGGAACTGGTAGACGCAAGGGACTTAAAATCCCTCGGAGCTTGTCTCTGTGCGAGTTCGATTCTCGCCCCGGGCACCAGTAATAGCAAGGGATTCAGCAGGGTAGGCTGAGTCCTTTTTTTGTTTCTTCGTCAATTTTACCCCTAATACGCCCCTAATTTTAGCCAATAAAAAACCCCACCATTTCTGGCAGGGTTAATATGTCCAGCGTACATCTGGTATTTTAAGAATGATTCGCAACCTTCGATTGATAGCAGCTATCGAAAGTTGTGGAATAAAAAACCCCGCCAGAAGGCAGGGTTAATATTATTATATGAATGCTTATACTACGAAAAAGAGACTTTTCATCCTAAAAGGATATGTAATAAATCGACAATGCTCCTTATGCTTAATAAAGACACAGCCCCCATAAGAAATACAAATTTAATCATATCCAAGAACACCCTTTTCTGATCATCAATATTTTTTGCATACTCTCTCATTTTATTCCTCTTGTGATTTAAAACATTATTCAATTATCATTTGTGTTATGACTGCGTAGTGCATTTTCAATGAGATAAATGCAATAAGTGAGCCAATAATTTCTTCTAAATGTGCGCCTTTGAATATCTTTTGTTATTTCAATAGGTTGATTTCATATTCTAAATTGAAAATCTACTCTAGGCTATAGTGTAATTGTTGGTGCTATGGTGATTTGGCATAAAAGTTGGGGAAAGTGCCACAATGTGACTTTCATGAAGGAGGATATAAAAGTCTATATATCTTGCCAACATCTATGGTTTTGACAGTCAAAATATGACACAACATATCCACCGGCAATCTTAGTAAATCAGGAACGATTCACAACCTTCGATTGATAGCAGAAATTGAAAGTTTTGAAATGCAGAAAAACTGTAAGAAAATTAAGTCAGAACATGCATGACAGAATATTCAAAACCACTTGTAAATTCACATCCCACACGATGTTTTTATAATTCTGACAATTACCAAATTTCTCAGAATTATTTGGCTAAATCAAGGATTATTCCTGAAATAATAATTAGCCAACCCAATATTAAAGACAAAGTTTCCGCTCTTTTTTTAACCATTTCAGCCCTCCTTTACCATTAAATAAAAAACCGAGCCATCCTAAGTAGGACAACTCGGCTATGATGTAACTGGCAACCCAGCTGTCTCTTAAAGACCTGTGGCTTTCCGTCCCTGCCTCACGACAGGTTTGGCTTTAGCAATTATGTAATGTTTCTCAACCCCAATATTTTTTTATGCAATAATTATGCCTAACAATAAACCTCCTTGGTAGTTTTATGTAACATGTTTAAATTATGTAACTTTTATAACTCTACTGAAAGATGCGAACTTGAGGGGGGCATTAAATAAGGGCTTTAAATTGCCCTAAATTGTCACTTTTTAACAAAAATAGGGTCATGAAAGTGCAGATAACTTGCCAACATCTACAGTTATGTCATACAAAACCTGATGCAACATATCCACTGTCAATCTTAGTATATTAGGAATGATTCACGACTGTAAATGGATAGCAGAAGTTAATATTGCTGTCAATGGTACCAGAGCAATACCAATAATTAATGTCTTAACTTGAAGTCTATCTGCCGGTGTCATGTTGACTCTTTTCTTTTTTTTGAAAGGAGTTTTTGAGTATTTAAACCAAATGAGTTTTCTATTTAGTTTCTTTATTCAACTCAGAACGCAACTTCTGCAATTCTTCAGCTTTTTCATTGGCTACATCTTTAATTTCTTTGCAGGCCTTTGGTGCCAATACAATTAAACTTCCAGTGGCTTCTTTAAATCCAATTTTATAAACTTCCCAAAATGAATTTACTAAAAGTCGTAAGTTGACTAAATCTTCAAATTCTAGCGTTTCTGTTTCTGAATTAAATATTTTCTTTATGTTCTTATCTACAAAATCATTAACTTCACTACCAGAAAGTTCAAATAATGAGGCCAGATCTTTTTGATCACACATTTCAAGAATTATCCCATGTCGGACAAATTTCCCGTACTTATTATGTAAAAATACAAACACTCGATAAGCTATTTCTATTCTAAGATTATGTTCTGACACTTTTGCTTTTTCAGTTTTGCTTAACTCTTCACCTTGACGACAATTTGTTATTGCAACTCCCAAGCATAGAACTATAGCCAAAACAGATAGTGTTGTTTTCATGGTTGATCCTTACTTTTAGATTGATTATTGGCTTCTTCAACGATTTTTCTTTTCAAAACTTCAATTAATTCTGTTGGTGGATTTTGCATAAGTTCCTGACACTCAAAATGATATTTATTTATGAGTATAGAAATATTTTCATTTCTATTGTCAGCTTCTAGTTTCATCTTTTTTTTATATATATCAATTCTTGCATTAGTTACTTCGATTGCTAGGTCTTTGCTTCTGCCCTCATTTCCTAATAACAAAGAATAAAACATCGCATCATTTTCTAACTGGCGATAAGCATTTGCGGTTTCATTCTCATTCGAGGCTTTCATTGCATAATATACAAGCCCATAATAAGCAGCACATTCAGCATACTGCCATGATATGTTTTCTAAGTTTTTATCTATTTGTCGTTTTTCTTGTCCGAAAGAAGATAGCGGACTAAGAATTAAGATAAGAAGTAATATGAATATGGTTTTTTGCATTCGCATACTCCTGTAACAATACCTGCTCCACCCAACGACATAGAAACAAAAGGTTTTTTCTCGCCGGATTCTATTATGTATTATTTTTCGTTCCTAGAAAGAGCTATGTTGAGCTAGTATCTCTTTTTAAGACCTATAGCATAACTTATCCTTCCAGGCATAAAAAAACGATCAGAGGACAATAAAAAACCCCACCATTTCTGGCAGGGTTGATATGTCCACTGTACATCTTGATACTTTAAGAATGATTCACGACTTTCGATTGATAGCAGATCTTTACAGTAGCTGATGTCCTGCTTATTGTGCGAAAAATCCCTTGAAAAACAGGGGCAAGGGATAAGTTCTTTCTGCTTGACACTGTCAGACATATCAGCAGGAATTTGGGCTATTAAAAAAAGTGGCGCCAATTATGGCGCCACTTCGTTTTAATTAATTAAGAAGAGATTGCTTTAGTCTTTTTTCAAAATAACGACATTATCCTCCCCAACAATAAGTTCACCGCTATATAATTGCCCAGTAAGGCGCAAGGTCTTACACTCTCTGTTATAGACTTCACCAATCGCATCATAGACAGCTCGTTGTCTAAATTTGAGAGTAAGATCAAGGAGACCGTCCGGTCCTTCCGTTGTGCAATCCATGCAACCCTCTACTGCTTGAGGATCAAAAGGTGCGGTTACATCCTCAATGCTCGAACGTATTGGTGCAACGCCTTCAAGACGAACAGTATCAGGATCAACCTGTGTAGCATCAAAGTCGGCAGAGCTCACAATGGCAACAGGAAGCACACCATTCCCTTTTGTCGAAACATTTGCGGGGTTAGGACAGGAAGTCGGCTTAATATCAATTGGCACTAAATCAATCTGAACGCAAAGCTCCTGAGTGCCGATTACTGTATCATCAGCCTTGAAATCGACATGGCAGCAGTAGACCAAATCGACTGGAAGATCAGCTGGTGTGATATCTGGCTTGACAGCAACAGTTTCCTCAAAATCGACCATACCGCCAGCAGGAACATTCTCGATGAAAGCAGGATCATAACTGATTTCCAAGATATCTGGGTTGCAGTCACTGGTATCAGCAGTAACATTAAAGGTCAATTCCTCAAAAGCATCAAGGATGGCCTCCGCAATCTCAGCACTCGTATCTGAGGTTGTCTGTATTGAACCACCTGTGGCAGTGGCAAGATCATCCATCTGGCTTGTAGCTCCTGGAGCCTTTATGGCGATTACTTTGATATTCTGGGCAGCAAGAGCAGCAATTGTATCATCACGGCTAGGGCCGGGATAAGGAAAAGGACAACCAGGTCCATCAGTACAGCTAGAATCCCCAGCAGTATGAAAAGGAGCATCTGTGGTAATAGCAATTACGCTGGTTGCGTCTGAGCGCCAGGAAGCTCCGCTGGCAGCCTGCTGCAGGGCATAGTATTGGCTTTCCGGACTGTCATAACCTGCCCCAGTCGTCATCAAACCAATTGCGCTTGTCCAGGTAGTCTTATCGCTCGTGAAATCTAAATTGAGATTAAACGGATAATCATCTGGACCAGTCCAAGAGGTCGGATCACCATTATAGACCCCCCAGGGATTATATGGGAAATCTATGAAAGACGCCAATCCGAAATCAGAATCAGTTATACCGACACGCACACCATCGAAGATAGACGGTGCCAAGGTATTTATGTTAGGAAGATCATTATTATAACTACTCGAAAGGTCAACCATGAGGAGCAGATCTAGCTTGTCAGGTAAGTCGGGTACGGTTACATCTTTGTCAATTGTAGTAGAATCACCCGGAGCCAGCAAGACTTCCACTGAAGCCGGGTCAACTGGGAGTAAATCATTTGCTAATACCTGTACAGTTCCAGATCCGATCGAGAGCGATAGTATAACGAGTAACAATGCAAATTTTTTGCAATTTTTGAAAAACATCAATCTACCTCCCTAAAAATAATTTAAGCAATTTGTCCATTAGGCCTCTGTTTAACTTTATTTGCACATCACCTCCTTTGTTTAATAGTTGTTCACTGGCAGCAAGTGCCAGACCAAAAGCTCCTATTGTTTCAATTTCATAAAGCAAGACAGCAACAGGACCATCCCTAAACAAAAAAATTAGACAATCACCAAGTGAAACAAGACGCAGTTGGCTTACCAACAGCTTCCGACGGAAAATTTGGCTTTTGCTTGGGAAAAAAGCGAAAGGCCTCCACAGGAAATAAATTTCCCGAAGAGGCCTTACATTGGCTCTTTTAAAATCACCTCAAACATTGGAGTAAGCTCCAGCAGAGGTACATATTTATGGTAACATTTATAAAAACCTTTAAGATTGAAAAAGCTAAAAGTCAAGAATAAAACGACACAATTAGCTTGTTAGGAACAATTATTATTATCAACACATTATAAGTTGTTTGAATAATTGTTTTTTGAAAAATTTTTCAAAAATATAAATATAAAAATATCCACATTGCTTGCCAACATCTTCAGTTTTGTAATACAAAACTTGACTCAATATATCCACTGTACATCTTGATACTTTAGGAATTATTCAAGACTGTAAAGAGATAGCAGATCTTTACAATTGATGATACCTGCATATGAAATGAAAAACCCCCGATAAAACAGGGGGCAATGGATAGGTCTTTTCAACTTGACAATGTCAGACATATCAGCAGCAGGTGAACTAGATTAAGCCAGAGAGGGAAATCAGGCTCCCAACCCTGGCTTAAAAATATTGAATTTGATCTAAAACTTAACGGACAATATCTACTACCGTTATGATCAACGTAGGTAGAAAATATAAACCATAAATGGATGCAGTTATCATAAGAAAACCCATAAAACCAATACCTGGAGTAATTTCTTCCTGCTCTTTATTTTTTGTTACATGTTCACTCATTTTGCTTCTCCTGTAATTTCCAAAATAATTCAATTAATATTTTTGGTTAAAGCTACACGGCACAATTACAATGCCTTATGCAATAAATGAGCCAATATTTCTTCTAAACATACTGTATTTATTTTTCTAAAGTTATTTCAGCTGGTTGCTTTCTAATGCAAATTAAAAGTCTACTCTGAGCTAATGTGTAGTCTTTTATATGATATGGTGATTTAGCTAGAGGAATTGGGAAAAGCACCACAATGTGGTCAATTAAGACCAGGAGCCTTATGTCACAATGTGTTAGGAAGGTGTCATTAGATAAAGTCCACATTGCTTGCCAACATCTACAGTTTTTTTTCATACAAAACCTGATGCAACATATCCACTGTCAATCTTAGTATATTAGGAATGATTCAAGACTGTAAATGGATAGCAGCCACCTACAATTTTGACAAAAAACGGGGTCAATTATGGGAGAGGCTTAGAATTAATTATTTAAATCTAATTTGTTCTGTTTCCCTTTATGGTAATAGTTAAGTTTATCTCATAGTCGACTACTTCATGATAGATAGATAGTCTTTCCCCAAGTTCATTAATCTTCTCTTCCTGATAAACGCTCGTAGTCAGAATATCACCCTCATATGTGGCCGATTCTGTAATCAATAAAGCTTGTCCAGCTGTTGAAGGTTCAAGAGACCAATTACTAAACTGGGTAGTCCCATTACTAAAATTCCATGAAGTTAGAGTCCCAGAGTCTCCAACTTGACCTACAGCAGGGAGTATTGAGATGTCAAAAGGTGTTCCAGTTTTTGTTTGTGTTGCAATGATAGTGCTGCCCCAGGCTGAAACCTGAATATAAAGAGGAGCATAATTTGAGCTATTATACCAAATTACTCCTGAGGAAATAATTTGCCCATATGGAAATCCAAATGCTATGGATGCAGATACTGAATATGTATCAACACCAGCGTCAGGTAAGGCTAAATCACCAATTTTAAGTTCGTATGTGCCCCACCCCCCTCTTGTTTCTGAATTTAGTTTTAGGGTTCCAGTAACATTATAATTTTCAGTGTAGCCATTAACACCCCAATCTGGAGGATATAACTGGAAAACGGTTTCAGGATCAGTGGTAGAACCTCCACCACC
>JAHEID010000165.1:2604-4941 GCA_024639555.1 Deltaproteobacteria bacterium | reverse complement strand
GAAAGGAATTACTTCCAGGTCCGGCATAACTCCTTGAATATCAATGATTTTGTTTGCAATATCTTCCGGGGCAAGCAGGTCACTTTTGCTCAGCAATACAATCGGCTGGATATTGCTTTCGTTGACCATGACCAGATAGCGTTCAAGACGCCTGAGATTAAAATTTTCATTCAAAGATTGGACGATGAATGCCACATCGATATTGGCTGCAATCAACTGAAAATCAACTTTTTTCCCGGGTGTTTTCCTTTTCAGTAGAGATTTACGGGATACGATTTCGTGAATTATGGCGAAAGTATCTTCATCATAAAAATTGACAAGGACCCAGTCTCCTACTGCCGGGTAATCAGTCGGCGATGAAGCACCAAATATCAGTTTGCCAACCAGTTCCGCTGAAACATCAACCTCACCATTGTTTACGGTATAGCTGTCTTTGTGAACAGCTACTACTCTTGCCAGATCATACTTTTCAAGGATTTCAGGGGCAACTGTTTGCAGTAACCATTCGCCAAAGCCAATTTTTTCTAAGTTATTCGATATATTATTCATGTGGAATTAAAGCACATAACTTTTAAGCGAAAACGCGTGTTATTCAGCAGGTCGTCTTCGGCGATTTGTTAGTCACCATTTCCGGGTATTTTATCCAAAGCCAGCTCAAGACCTGAAGATACATGAGCCTTTGAATTATTCCCTGATAGCTTGGTGAAGAAAGCATAAGAATTGGAAATAATATTGCTACTCCAGCCATGTAAAAACAAATAATTCTTTGTCTGCCTTTAGTCAGGACGCCGTGCCAGATAAATCCTGCAGTAATGAATGTACCTGCAATACTTGCTATGATTCGGTGCAGGTTGTGGTAGGTAGAATTAAAACGCAGCGATGCGTCTATCGGTTTATGCGGAAACATACCGACAATAGACATTGACAACCCAAACAAAATGAAGGGGAGCAGCGCAATCCGGAACTTCCTGACACCATCAATCACGATGCTTCCTCCAAATAAGATAAAAGCGAGAATCATGATGAAATTATTTTGGGTATGTTGTGCACCAAACTCGCTGATCAAGTTGGACATAACGGAATATTCATTAACGGTGTAGAGTGGTCCAAATAAAACGGCTAGTGCAAATACTAAAATTCCTGCCCTTGTTGGTGTAATCATAGTTTATGCTTCAGGGCTGATGTTTGATCTCAGATGTGCCCGATTCAGGGCGTCAACTGCAGAGATTTGTTGGCGTATTCTTCAGATTTCTTTGGTCATTCTATCCAGGCTATCGTGAGCCATTTTATAGCCCAGTTCTATCATTTCAGAAGCACGGTCAAAATCTAAGGTTCCACAAGCGTTCCTGGGTATTTCTATTGTGTAGTCTGGAGGGTAAGATGAGAGCTTTTGTCTTGCTATGGTACTTTGCATGGCATCAAAAGCCTGATTGGCTATATCGTATACACCCCAATCAAGTTTGCCAGAAGTTTTTATTGTTTGCTTGAAACGTTCGATAAGTAAAAGCGCTTTCTTTTTTAAAGATGATGAATCCTCTTCATTAAATGATTGTTCACTATTTTTGTTCTCCTTAATTTCTAGTTTTCCTCCCAAGTTAACAGCAATAGTCATATCAGTTTTATCGCCGAACGTTGGTGCAATAGGAACAGGATTCAATACACCTCCATCAATGAGGTCGACCCCTTTATAATTAAACGGGGTAAATAAAAGTGGTAGCGATATGGACGCTCGTATGGCGTTAAACAGCTTGCCTGAATTTATCCATATTTCCTTCTCTTTTCTTACATCAGAAGCAACAGCAGTAAATGAGATAGGAAGATTTTCAATTAATTCGTTACCCACCAGATCGGTTAGCTTGTCAAAAATCTTGTCACCCTTGACTAAACCCGTTCCGTCCCATGAAAGATCAAGCATAGTAACTATATCGATTTTCGTTATGTCATTCACCCACCTTTCAAAAACCTCTAATTTGCCAGCTGCATAAACTCCTCCAATGAGAGCCCCTATAGAACAACCGGAAATGGATTCTATCTTGATCCCATTTTCCTCCAGCCAATGAATCACCCCGATATGCGCAAGACCTCGGGCACCTCCACTTCCTAAAACGAGGGACACTTTCTTTTCAGTCTTTGTTGGAATACTTTCGTCGGTCATCTTTCTGTTGGTAGCTAACGTTTGAAATAAGCCGCCCTAGCACAACGGGACTCGGCAAATGCACCGTAAACACTGACCTTGGCAAAGGTACCAACGCATCCGTGCTTGGGGTCGGTCTTAATTGATTTGTTATCCTATCCCCGGTGATAGTTCATAAATTTCGTTGTCACCTAAATTGAAAA
>JAHEID010000165.1:0-2594 GCA_024639555.1 Deltaproteobacteria bacterium | reverse complement strand
GTTTGAGCTCACCAGCGCCATGCTTTATGGCGTCTGGTGAAACAACGGTTTGTTAGCTATTGTTCCTTTTTGCTGCCTTTTTATAAACCCGGTTCTTCTCTCTTTTGCCAACGGCAATAACAAGGACTATTATTTTCTTTTCAATTACTTCGTAAACGAGCCGATAGCCACTGGCTCTCAGTTTGATCTTGTAATGATTTTCGAAGCCATAGAGCTGGCTGGCTGGTACGTGAGGGTTTTGTAGGCGTTCTTTGAGCTTTTTCTTTAGTTGTCCTTGAATGGAGGAATCCAGCTTCTTCCATTCCTTTAAAGCGGTGGGCAGAAAATTAAGTTTATATTTATATCTCATCGATATCAACTTCTACAGCTTTAATTTTTTCATTCTGCCTCTCTTTAACAATAAGTCCAAGCTGATAATCCTCCAGCCTGTCCATAAGCTCTTCATAGGTTGAAGCAGGAATGAGGTAAGCTGTTGGTTGATTATGGTTCAAGATTGCGATGGGTTCACCCTCAGCTTGATTAATGAGGGCAGTTGGGTTCCTTTTTAGCTCGGTTATGCTGGCAGAGCAATTTGCAAGTACAGATTTCATGACATTCACCTATGGTCTAATTTTAATGCTTATTTCTGGTCATAATTTAGCACTTATTATAATTTAAATCAAGATGAAGAATTTTTCTTGAAGGCTAACGCTTGAGCTAACCTGCCGAGCCAGAAGCGTTTCCGTCAGCCACGCCTATTTTTTCCCGTCAAATTCAGCGATTTGTTGTGCAGGTTCATCTTCTTTGTAAATGTTCCAGTCCGCCAACATCCATCCTGAATGTACTTTCCAGTATTCCTTCCGGGCACACGGTCGTACATGTCAGACAGAAAATACATTCAGTTGACAGGACCCTGTTCCCATGGTTCACGTACTCCATGATATTGATGTCCATCGGACATGCCTTGTTGCAGGCACCACACTGTTTGCATTTTTCCTTGTCCCCCTCTATTTTTAGAAAGGCAAATCTTGATGTAATCTTGAGTATCGCGGTAATTGGACAGAGATATTTGCAGAAAGCCCTGTTGTCCTTGAGTGCATAAGCCAAGATAATTGCAGAGGTAAAGTAGGTTATATTCCCCGCACCGAGCCAGGCCAGGGCTTCCTGTCCAGCAGGGTGAGGCCTGTACCGGAAAAGAAACCACAGCACCAGGACCAGCAGCAGGCTGAGAGCAAAATGGACATATCGCAACTGTTCCCATTTGGGAGCCAGTCTGCCCAGTCTGTTCCGCTTGTAAGGAAGATAATCAAGGACCATGGCAGTCCAGCATGACCATCCGCAGTAACCCCTTCCGAACAGGACCGGCCCGGCGATTTTTGCCACCAGGTAATGTATAACAGAGCCCGAAAATAAGCCGGCCAGCAGGTAAAAAAAGAAACCTTCCAATTGCATGTTTTCCTTCTTTATGAACCCCAGGAAAACAAGCATGTAAATACCAACAAGCAGTTGGGCAAAGCGCCTGCCCGAAGGTTTCTTTTTTCTCGGTAACAATATATACAGCCCTATCCCGACACCGACCGCGGTTCCGATATAGCCGAAATTAAACAGCAGGAATATCGTGCCGGTGGCCTGCCATAAAATAATGGCTACTAACCAAAAAGAAACAAGAAGTATTAACGGAACCCTTAGTTTTTTCAACTTAGTTGTTTTCTCGCAATAGTTTTATGAATACACCTTGTTTGAATATTGACTGCACAACGTGGAGCTCACCAGCGCCAGGATCTTCGGTGTCTGGTGCAGTGATTGGTTATGCGATTTTTACGAAAGTTATCGACTGAGCCTGGTGCTTACTAGCCGATTAATGCTCACTCCTGATTCCGCAGCTTGTATGGCTAAACGTCGATGGACTTCAGGGGGTACTCGAACCATGAATTTACCACTATAGTTTTTACTGGCTAACGGCTGTGGAACTTCTTCTTTATTTCTTTTCATATCTTTTATTACATCAGCAACAACATTACGGATACCTTTCAGGGCTGCCTCTTGAGTTTTAGCTAGCCAACTAAGGCTCGGGAATTCTGCACACAGCCCAACGTATTCGTTATCTTCTTCTGACCAAGTAACGCGATAGGTATAATGATCATTTTTCATGGCCATGGTCCACCTCCAATCTATCAATTGCTCTTAGTACTTGTTTGACTTGGTATGCCTTAGCCTTTCCTTTCTGGCTTTGAATATTCACCCGAGGATCGCCTTGCCAGGGTGTTTTATATATTCTGTGGCTACTGCTCTTCTGACGGGCTTGACCAAAATACAAATCGCAGATTTTGCAGAGATCAGCAAAGCGAATATCCTTTGGGTTTTGCTTCATCTGCTTGATAATTTCATTTGCCTTGCCCATGCTATAGTAATAGTATCACTATTGATACTTATGTCAAGGCTTGAGTATGAAAGAATGTACAGCTGCACGCATAACGCTAAACTCGGCGGGCGGGTTTTCTTGCGCTCCGCTGAAGTGACAGGTTATGTGGTATTTCTGGGACACTCACGACTATCCTGCATTTTAGGATCATTCACTGTTGCCGGGAATTCCCATCTGAAGTCGCAATACTCAG
>JAHEID010000164.1 GCA_024639555.1 Deltaproteobacteria bacterium | reverse complement strand
CACCATGATTCAGTTTCGTATAGACGAGGAGCGCTGTATCCAGTGCGGCGAGTGCGCGGAAGACTGCCCCGCTGATGTCATCAGCATGGACGACTACCCGAAAATCACTAACGAGGAGGGGTGCTACCGGTGTCAGCACTGTCTTGCTGTATGCCCGACGGGCGCAGTATCTATCCTCGGCAGGGATCCCGATGCAAGCACCGAGCTGGCCGGAAACATGCCGGCTGCGGCCGGGCTGGAAACACTCATCAAGGGCCGGAGATCTGTGCGCCGTTACAGCGGCAGGAACCTGGAGCCGTTGTTGATCGATGAACTTCTGGATATCGCCTGCCATGCCCCGACGGGCGTCAACGCCCAGGCCGTCCTGTTCACCGTAGTCAGGGATGGTTCGGTCATGAAAGGATTGCGGGAAGAAGTTATGGCACAAATGACGAAACTGCAGAATGAAGGGAAGCTGCCGGCGGGCCTGGTCGAGCAGTATATTGGTGCAGCAGTCACGGCATGGCAGGAGGAGGGCAGAGATATCATTTTCAGGGGTGCGCCGCACCTGCTTATTACGAGCGCCCCGAAAGACTCCCCCTGCCCGGTGCAGGACACCCACATCGCCCTGACCACCTTCCAGCTGATGGCGCATGCACGCGGCGTCGGAACAGTCTGGGATGGAATGGTCATGATGGCCCTTTCCCTTCATCCCGGCCTGGGCGCGAGGCTCGGAATTCCCGAAGATCACATCGTGGGGTATGCCATGGTTTTTGGGGAACCTGAGGTGGAATACCATCGGACAGTACAGCGTGGGCCGGCCAGGATTAATGTCGTAAGGTAAATAATTCAAGGTTTCGAGTGTTCAAGGGTTCAAGTTAATAAGACTGATGCTGCTATGGAGAAAAAGAGAGACTCAAGGCTTGTTAGTCCTTTTCCCTTGACTTTACATCTCATTTTTCCTAGTCAGTTGAAATAGTCTTCTGAGCCTGAACCTGCTTACAGAAGAGTTCACATTTTCGCCTTTTACAGTATTTCATCACAAATGGAGGTATCAAATGTCCTGGAAACCAGAAACCCTCGCCTTGCACGCCGGACATACGCCCGATCCAACAACCCGCAGCAGGGCTGTGCCCATATACCAGACCACAAGCTATGTATTTGCAGACACCGAAGATGCAGCCCAGCTTTTTTCATTGAAGCCGGAAGTATGGGCGCCCCGGCTCAACCTGGAAAAGGATGGACTGCGGCCCGGTGATTTCAAGCCTGAGGCCACCGGCAATATCTACACCAGGATAATGAACCCGACCACCGATGTCCTGGAAAAGAGGATGATGCACCTTGAAGGCGGTGTTGGCGCCCTGGCAACCAGCTCAGGTTCTTCCGCCATCACTTATGCAATCATCAACATCTGCCGGCCGGGCGACAACATTGTCTCCGCGGCCAGCCTGTACGGCGGTACCTACAACCTGTTCCTGCATACCCTGCCTCAGTACGGAATCACGACCACCTTTGTGGACGCCTCGAGTCCGGAAGCATTTGCAGCTGCAATCAACGATAAAACAAAATGCGTCTTTATTGAGACCATCGGCAATCCGAGGCTTGACACCCCGGACATGGAAAAAATAGCCCGGATTGCCCACGATGCAAATATCCCCCTGATCGTAGACAATACCGTGCCCACCCCCTACCTGTGCCGGCCTTTTGATTTCGGTGCTGACATATCTGTCCATTCACTGACCAAGTTCTGTGGCGGCCATGGCACCAGCATCGGCGGTGTCATCATAGACAGTGGCAGATTCGACTGGCCCGCTTCGGGCAAGTTTCCGATGTTCACCCAACCGGACCCGTCATACGGCGGTGTTGTCTGGAGTGACGCTGTTTTGAATGCAGCCTATATCATCCGGGCCCGCACTATCCTGCTGCGGGACATGGGGGCCTGCATCTCACCGTTCAACAGCTTCCAGATCCTCCAGGGCCTCGAAACCCTGACCCTGAGGATGGAACGCCACTGCGACAATGCCATGGCAGCAGCAAAGCACCTTGAAAATCACGAAAAGGTGAACTGGGTGATCTATCCTGGATTTGCATCGCACCCCACCCACGGGCTTGCAAAAAAATACCTGCATTACGGCTTCGGTGCCCTGGTTGGCTTCGGCATCAAGGGTGGTCTTGAGGCAGGCAAGTCCTTCATCAACAGTTTGAAGCTGTTCAGCCATCTGGCCAATATCGGTGATGCCAAAAGCCTTGCCATCCACCCGGCCTCCACAACACATTCCCAGCTCACTCCCGCAGAGCAGGAGGCAGCAGGTTCGCCCATTGACTATGTCAGGCTGTCAGTCGGCCTTGAGCATATCGACGATATAAAGGCAGACCTTGACCAGGCCCTGGCCGCAGCCTAGCCTTATTAATCCTGGACACAGGGTATGGAATGTTAATGGGGTGGTGGAGTACTGTGCAAAAACAGTACTCCAGTATTTTTGATGCTCGCTGAATGCTTGCCTCAATCAGTAAGAAGCGTACCGGGAGATCAGGTAGCTGTATATTGATAAAAATATTAACAGGGAGGAGATAATGATCCAGCCTATTATCTTTGTCCTGCGGTCGCAGACCCGCCGCTTAATACCGTAGTCTTTATAGTTCAGTTCACCGTCCAGGAATTTCTCATGGGCTTTTCTGACAAAATCATTGACCCAGTAAGGTACGTTGCTGGTCCACAGATACTCCTTGAACAGGGAATCCAGCCTATTATCGGAAATCGGGTGGTCAAACCATTTCAGGAAGGCAATCCGGAATAGCTCGTACTCGGAAATCTGCAGTACTGCTGCAATGAAACCGATCAGCTTTGTTTCATCATCAACTAAAAAATCCAATCTGCATGTTGATATAGTAGGCACCGTCCCAAATCCTGCTGATGCTTTCTTAAATTATTATTATAAGCATTGCGTGTGTAATGGTCAAAGGGGAATTGGGAAAAATAGGTTTCTATGAGGCAAGGATATGGGGGAAATTTCAGACTTAAAATTCAAACTGCAATCTGATTAATGCGCTGCCGCAAATAACTGCCTGCAAAGCATGTGAAGAAACAGGTACTATATTACTCCCGGATACGAATATCTGTCCCTTGAAAAATCCCCCTCGCTCCTTATAGTTTTTTTATAATTCTTTTCCATATTATTCAAGAGACTGCCTACATCAAAATTTCAAGGTAAGGAGCGAGCCATGGAGACAAAATTTTATCCCCAGCGGGAAATGATTTTTACCAAGCACCCAACATTCGACAATGTCAAGGCCGCGATGTTTATCACAAGCAAGGAGGCCGATATAGCCTGTGTCTGCCTGGTCGAGATAGCTCCCGGTTCGGAAACCCCCATCCATACGCACGAAGAACAGGCAGATTCGGTCTTTGTGGTCCAGGGGCATGGCGAGACCTATGTCAACGGCAGCTGGCAGCCGATCGAGCCCGGCGACTATCTTTATATCCCGGTGCAGGGAGAACATGGCACACGCAACACCGGAACCGAGCCCTTGCGGCTTTTTGTGCATCACAGCCCGCCGCTGGTGTAAAGGGAAAATCAGGCCAGGTCTTGCGTCATCATTTTTTGACAAAAAAAGTGTTACACAAATCAAAAAATTCCTACCCTGGGAGCTGGACAGCTAAGGTGACGAGGGAAAGCGATGCCCTGGACCTGGAACAGGGGGTCTTTACCTGGAAAGACCCAAGGAAAATTGCCCAATCACTGAAAAATTCAGCAGATACCAGCAGCCGACGCAAGACACCGCCGTTCCGGTCTGCCATGTTCATGCTCGTATTTTACATCAACCGGGCGGGCTCCAAGCTTGACACGGACCAGAAGCGCATCCTGGAGCAGGCCAAGGATGAACTGCGCAAACTTTATGGGAAGGGGTGAGGAGTTATTGTGCCTAAAGTGATCTAAAGTTGAAAGGGAAAAGCTACAAGGTTTGTCTGTAAATCAGCAGTTGTCTGTCAGGCCAGAAGGTTCCGTGATGTAGAAATTGCAAAATTATGTTTCAATAACAGCATGATAGAAACATAAAATAGTTGGAACAATACCTGGGAATGGCTTGCATGATGGCTTTCAAACTAGATAAGTTCTGTCTTTAACTTCATATGTTCACTGGACATCTTAACTCTTCGCTTGATTGCTTAAAGTCAAGATTGTGGCAAGATAGCTGGACCTGCCATGACCTTCTTTGTGTAGATTGGTTTAGAAATCTAATACAAAAAAGGATCAATTCTCAAGCATACAGATCAAATAGCGGTGTCACGAAAATACTGCAAGCAGAGCCTAATGTTGATCTCCCCTGGTACAAAACCGGCACTTTACTGCAGGGAGGAGGCGACGAAAAAAAAAATGATGCGGCGCAAACCGGGATAAAGATTATTGCGGACTGCTCAAGTTGGCCTCTTGTTTAAACTCTACCATATAAGCAAGAAAATTACGGCATTTGTTCAGCCGGAACAACAGGAGTTTCTTCTTCTCGTCATTACTCTCCTCTATTTTTTTCAGCAGTTGGTCGCATTCTGTGACCAGTTCCTGGAGCCTCTCCAGGGAAAGGCTTTCGGCTTCCTGGGTATGGACACACAACCTGTCAAATTCCTCCTGCAATGACCCCCCATATACCAGGGCAGAAGCAAACAGGACAATCAAACAAGTAACAAAGGTTTTTACTATTGCCAGTTTTCCATTTCTTCTCATTTTTTATCCCTCGCCATTGCTGGATGACAGCCTTTACAATCGTCTAATGGAAATGCCACTTTCAGATGGCACACGCCGCAGAATTTCTTTTCGAGAATATACTTCATTGCAAAACTTTCAGCAGTTTTCTTTTCTATATTAAATATCCGTCTTAATCCACCAGCTTAGCTGGTGGGTCCCAGCTATGCTATGCGGGTAAGTTGTTGATAAATAAAGTGAAGTCCAAATATTAAAGTAATATATTGTTTTAAATCTTTAT
>JAHEID010000163.1 GCA_024639555.1 Deltaproteobacteria bacterium | reverse complement strand
GCCTCCCGCTGCTTCAAGGTTTCACCGACACAGAAAACCGGAATAAGCCCAGATTGCAAAGCACCTGCAATTCTGCTGTTAATCATATAATCGGTTTCACCGAATACATGCCGCCTTTCGGAATGCCCAATAATGGCCATAACACAGCCAACATCCTTTAACATTGGAGCTGAAATTTCCCCTGTGAAGGCCCCTGTTTCTTCCCAATGGACATTCTGGGCCCCAAGCATCACACCTGTATCGGAAAGAACCTTTGCCACAGTTGCCAGTGCTGTATAGGGCGGAGCAATCATAACATCCCTGTCCGAAGCTTTGGCAGCAGCCTGCACAACAGCAGATGCCAGCTGCTGAGCTTCCTGCAGTGTTGTGTGCATCTTCCAGTTGCCTGCTATAAGTGGTCTGCGCATGATAAGCTCACTCCGTTCGCTTAAGATTAAGGGTTCGAGGGGTCAAGGGGTCGAGGGGTCGAGGGAACTTCTCAAAAAACAAAATCCGTACTTTTTCACTTGAAACCTTCACTTCCCCTCCAGCGCCGCCACACCCGGTAATACCTTGCCCTCCATGAGCATAAGAAAAGCCCCGCCGCCGGTTGAGATATACGATATGCTGCTTGATTCGCCGGCCCGGTGCACTGCCACATCCGTGTCACCACCACCGACAATGGTCAGGGCATGTGATGCGGCCAATTTCTGCACCATGGCCATGGTGCCCCTGGAAAAGGCATCCATCTCAAAGGCGCCCATTGGGCCATTCCAGATTATGGTGCGGGCATCTTCCAGTGCCTCTCCAAACAGCAGTGTTGAGGCAGGGCCGATGTCTAAAATCATCCAGCTTTTCGGCACTTCCTGGGCAGTGGTTCTCTTGGTCTCAGCCTTTGGATCAAACCTGTCAGCAACGATACAGTCGACCGGCAGGTACAGTTTCACTCCCTGTTTTTGTGCCTTGGCGACAAGCTCATTGGCTGTTTCCAGGAGATCGTCCTCAACCCTGGATGCTCCCACCTCATGCCCCTGGGCCTTTAAAAAGGTATTGGCCATGGCACCGCCGATAATCATCTTATCCACCCGGTCGATCATGTTGCGTAAAGCACCGAGCTTGCCGGATACCTTGGCGCCGCCGACAATAGCAACCAGGGGCCGGCTCGGGTTGCTGACAGACCTGTGGAAGTAATCCATTTCCTTCTGCAGCAGGAACCCCGCAGCACATTCCTGGAAAAATTCGACCACGCCCACCACCGAGGCATGGGCCCGGTGCGCCACAGCAAAGGCGTCATTGATATACACATCTGCAAGATTTGCCAGCTGCCTGCAGAATCCAGGATCGTTTTTCTTTTCTTCTTTATGGAATCGCAGGTTTTCCAGGAGCAGAACATCACCAAATGCCATTTGTCCGACCATGGCTTCAATCTCTGGACCAATACAGTCGTGGGCCAGTTTTACCTCTTTTTCCAGGAGTCTGGAGAGCCTTTTGGCAACCGGGGCCAGACTGAACTTTTCCTGGCGCTGGCCATCGGGGCGCCCGAGATGGGAAATAATAATAATCTTTGCATGTTCATCCAGGGCGTAGTTGATAGTTGGCAATACCCCCCTGATCCGGGTGTCATCCGTAATGTTGCCCTGCTCATCAAGCGGTACATTAAAATCAACCCGGATGAGCACTTTTTTCTCTTTTATATCAAGGTCGCTGATGTTCTTCATTGACCCTCCTTATCTAAAAATCGCAATTTTATTAAAACATTAGAGTTCAAGCTGCATTACAGTGGCATCTTCCACCGGTTCTTCATAGTAATCCTTCCGGGAGGCGACTCTGAAAAAACCCCTCTTTTCATAAAGGTTTCTGGCCGCTGTATTGGAAGCGCGCAGCTCAAGAAAACATTTTTTAACCCCTTTTGCACTGCAGTAGTTCAAAACAAAATCAAGCAGATGATAGCCCATGCCCTTTTTTCGCGCCTTCTCTGCAACGCTCAATTTCAGGATTTCCGCCTCATCGGTCATGATCCGGCCGCACAAAACAGCCTGTATCATTTCTGCTGCTTCATTGCGGACAACAAACTGAAAGCCGGTTTGCTGCTGCAATTCATCCTCCAGGTGTTCCCGGCTCCAGGCCGAGAAGGTATCCGCTTCCAGCTCAAGGATCGCCGGTATATCCTCAAGCCGCATGGGAACTATGCTCCGTTTGCAATTACCCACAACACGACTCTCCAGAATAATTCATAAATATTCCCGTGAATTTTTTGAATTAAACCATTTTATCCGTGATGGAAACGGTTAAATCACCGAGCATATTGGTGTAGCTGCCGAGCTCGTTATCGTACCAGCCGTAAATGACCGCCTGGGTCACCGGCACCTGGATTCTCGGTGAAGTACCCGGTTCAATATTGCAGCTTTTTATCTTGTCCAGGTTGACATTTATTGTCGCTGTCCTGGTATGGGTTTCCGTCCCTTCAATGACTGTGGCCGCACAAGGTATGCAGACAATATCCGCTGAGACATTCTGTTCTTCTGCATAATCGATATAGGGGGAATGATACGCATAGTCCTTATAAATGGAATTTATAAGGTCTCTTTTGATCGGGTTTTCCAGGTCATCCTGCAGGTTAAGCACAAGCACGATCAGAGAGCCTGTTGAAGTGGGAATGCGAACCGATTCTGCGATGAAGCCGATATTTTTCATTTCCGGAATAACCAGGCCAAGGGCCCGGGCTGCCCCTGTGGTGGTGAGTATTATGTTGTTTAAAATTGAACGGCTTTTCCGCAGGTCACTAGCCCCGGCTGCGGGAAGCCTGTCAAGCACCTGCTGGCTGCCGGTGGCAGCATGCACTGTCACCATGGAGGCACTTAAAAAGTTATCAGCACCAAAGTGATCCATTAAGGGCTTGATCATGTAAGCCAGGCAGGTGGTGGTGCAGGAAGCGGCGGAAACAACATTATGCTTTGAGGGCACATAGTCGTCATCGTTTATCCCCATTACAGTGGTCACAGCATCCTCGGGCATTTCAAGGCCCGTGGCTTTTATCTTGAAGGGCGCGGACAAAAGCACTTTTTCCGCACCGGCATGAAGATGGCCCCGTAACGCTCCAAGGGGCGCCTCGGCATCAACAGTAGGATCGTTAAAGACACCTGTTGTATCCACCACAAAACGGACGTCATTCTCTTTCCATTTAATGTCTTTCGGATTACGGGCCTCTTGCAGGATTTTGACAGGGACACCGTTGATCACCATTGTGCCTTCTGCTTCATTGAGGTTTTCTATAATCCTGGCACACTTGTTTCCATGCAAAAAAACTCCCAGACGTCCATAGGTTGAGTCCCTTTCAATGGCTGATGCCAGGTCATGGAGGCCGCGGCCTACCTTGCGGCCGATGTTGACAACAATTTCCGAAAAGTTCTGCCTGGAAACATGATGCCAAAGCGTCAGTTTGCCTATACGTCCCAAACCGTTTATCCCAAGTTTCATGAAACGCTGTCTCCTTTTTGATAATTGATTTTGTTGAAAATATTTATCAGGTGCATTGGTTGAAATAACTCCTGTACCTAATGGAAAAGGATTCAAATAACGGAAAAACCTATTATTTCACAAGTGAAAACAAATGATTGCCGGACTCGCAAGAAGTTCCCTGCTGCCAGGTATTACGCACATTCCCAGCTGATTGTATTAGGCCTCTTTGCAGATTGCGAGACTTTTACGACTGTATCATATTCGAACTGAAAAGTTTATTAGCAGAGCATCTTTTGTCAAGCAAGAAAAAACAAACTTACCCCTCAAAACTTTCTCAACTGCTGCTGTAAAACACATTTATTTTGTTGACTGCACCAAGGTTTTACTTGACTTATATGTAAATTTCGACCAAAAAATATGGTTTTGTAAAATTGTGGGTAGAATTATTCGTTTATTCATTTATTTTAGGAGAACTTGACCCATGTCAGGATATCTTTTTACCTCAGAATCAGTTTCAGAAGGGCACCCGGACAAAGTTGCCGACCAGATTTCAGACGCTGTTCTGGATTCAATTCTGACGCAGGATACAACAGCCAGGGTTGCCTGTGAAAGCCTGGTTACCACAGGCATGGTGCTGATAGCCGGAGAAATTACCACTATTGCCTGGGTGGACATGCCGCAGATCGTCAGGGACACTGTCAGGGAGATTGGCTACAACTCCTCTGACATGGGCTTTGACTTCCAGTCCTGCGCCGTACTCACATCCATCGATAAACAGTCGCCGGATATCGCCGTGGGCGTCAATGAAGGCTCCGGGCTTGACCTGGACCAGGGGGCCGGAGACCAGGGTCTCATGTTCGGCTATGCCTCTTCTGAAACCAAGGTCTTGATGCCCATGCCCATCACCTATGCCCACAGGCTCATGAAGCGGCAGGCCGAGGTGCGTAAGTCCGGGTTATTGCCATGGCTGCGCCCCGATGCCAAGAGCCAGGTCACTGTTGAGTATGGGGATGACGGGCCGAAAAGAATTGAGGCCATAGTCCTCTCAACCCAGCACAGCCCCGAGGTTGACTATGAGGACTTAAAGGAAGGCGTGATGGAGGAGATCATAAAGCGGATCATACCCGGTGACATGGTTGACGGCAATACCAAGTACTTTATCAACCCCACAGGGCGTTTTGTTATCGGCGGTCCAGTGGGCGACTGTGGGGTGACCGGCCGCAAAATTATTGTAGATACTTACGGCGGCAGGGGCTCGCACGGCGGTGGCGCCTTTTCCGGCAAGGACCCGTCCAAGGTTGACCGTTCCTCATCGTATATGGGCCGTTATGTGGCCAAAAACATCGTGGCTGCAGGCATTGCTACTGAGGTTGAGGTGCAGATTGCCTATGCCATCGGCATATCTAATCCGGTATCCATTAATGTAAACTCCTATGGGACAGGCAAAATAGAAGACAAAAAAATAAAACAACTTATTAAAGAACATTTTGACCTGCGGCCCAAAGCCATTATCCAGCACCTTGATCTGCTCAGGCCGATA
>JAHEID010000046.1 GCA_024639555.1 Deltaproteobacteria bacterium | reverse complement strand
CCGGCGCTGCTTTTGTCAGGAAAATGCTGGAAACAAAATCGGTCATGCCACCATCGGTAAGAAGGGAATTGGCATCAGTGGCGGAACCGCATTCACCAGCCCGGGCAATACCATCCATGTTCTTCTTGCCTTCCGGATCACTTCCTATAAGAACTGTATAGATGCAGATATCCCTGCCAAACTGTTTTTTAATGGCGGCAGCTTCAGCAATTGGATCACCTGTCATGCTATTCATGCCGTCACTGTAAAGAATTACCGCAGTCTTGCCGGTTGTCTCCTGCAGGTCCTTACTGGCATCGATGATAGTAGTGGCAATGGGGGTTGTGCCGCCGGTTGAATCAACCGAGGTAACCGCATTGTTAAGGCCGGCCTGCGTGTAACCGGTCATGCCGTAGATCAACCCCTCTTTTGAATGATATGGCCCGAAAGCCCGCATGCCGCCATTCAAGGCTATATCAGGGATTGTTTCATTCATGCATTTAATAAGATCCTTGGCAAGGGTGAGTTTTCTCGGGTCGGTTTTTCTGCCGATTTTCGTTTTGTCGGCCATGGTGGAAGAAGCGTCCAGAAGGACCAGAAAGTTGTTAACCTTTTTGACAAGCTCGCCACTCTTTACTTTTGGATTAAGATCATCGTCCGGACAGGTTAAATCATCTGCAGCCCGAGGGGATTTTGGTGCAAAGCTGACCAAAAAAGCACTAAGAATCAGAACACCCAAAAACTGAAGAAAACGTTTTGCTTTCATGCTTATCTCCTTTTTTAATGTGTTGGCAATCTGGAAAGTTTTTGAAAAAGAACACATCAACACAGCTGATAATAATCAGCAACATAAATCCGCTAAAAGACAAAGAATACGATAAAAGTATACCTTATGATTTCAACTAGCTGTGTGTTCATTGTTAAACAATCCACATTTGAGTCTAGACTAAAAATTCCTGTATTTTGATTTGCTGCTGTCGAGGATGTCATCGATATTCAGCTGCAGCCATTGTTGATCCCACCATTCCACAGGCGTGACAAAGATGCCGTTAACCAGGATGCTGAAATGCAGATGATCACCCCCTGCCATACCCGTGGTACCGCTTAAACCTATAGCCGCTCCTTTTTCTTTCAATTCGCCAACCGCAACGCCTATTTCACTCAAGTGGGAGTATAGACTGAAAATTCCCTGGCCGTGATCAAGGATGATTGTATTGCCGTAAATGCCGAGATAATTCGCAAAAACCACATTGCCGCGATTGGCAGCCTTGACCTCTGCCCGTTTTGTTGATGCCAGATCAATTCCCAGGTGAACCTGTTTGTCAATTTCGTCGTTATTATAGTAATAGGTGCGGTATTCGGCAAAACCAGCCATGCGGCTGCTCCTGGCCATTCTTTCGAAGGGCCCCAGCCAGAGACGAAGAGGGGAAGGATTGGCAGTGGCTGCAACAATAGCCTGGTAGTTTTCTTCCCTTATCCGGCTGTTTACATAGACAAACTTATCAACAAGAGAGCCGCTGAGCTGGGGATACTCATGGGCAAATTCAGGGATTTTCAGGTTGAGGAAATTGTCACTGATATTGATCTGGTCCTGTTTGAAATTCTGCTTTTTCAGGATCATACCAAAGGCTGCACTGCCTGCATTGCCGGCCAGGTCAGTTGCACTTACCACTGCCCTGTCAATTTTTTCTGTGTCAAAGGGGAGGCCGAAAAAAGCAATGTAACGATCATTTTGCTCATCACTGACCGGAAAGCCCGGATTGAAATGACCGTTAACAGTCAAGCCATGTTTTTCAACAGTATCGTCAATCTTGTAAACCACCATACCGCTTCCACCAGGACTCACGTACCGTGTGGAATGCAGGATTGAAATTTTAGGCGGATGCGTATCCATGATGACGGGATAGATTATGATTGTTTCGTTGCCGGCCATCCAGTTCCAGAAGGAAAAGTCACGCACTGTCACCTGCAATTCTGCCTCGCCGTCAGTAAATCCCAGGGCGCCGCTCTCCAGCATGACTGTTTCCTCTAAGTTTTTGGGGCCGTTATGTTCAAAAAATCCCACACGAGAGAATTCTTTTCCAAAAACCTTTGCGCTTTTGTCACCCTGGGTCATAACTATTTCAACCAGGCTTATGCCGCTGCGCGCATCTGAAAAGGTGAATTTTACTTCCCTGGTCAAACCAAAGATGGAGATGTCTCCATGTAAGCTTATCTGCGGTTTCTCCCGTTCGTAGTATTTGAAAAAAGCAATTGCGCCCACCACGATGAGGGCCAGGAAAAACAATGATAAGATCATTGACTTGGCGGATTTTTTTCCAGTCATTCTTTCAAAACTGTCAGACATATTTAATTCCCAGGTGTTTATTATTATGGAGAACTCATCAGGATGTTAAGAGCTTTCCCAAATGATCTCGTATTTTTCCAGGTAGATGTCATTGTCAGCTACTATAATGAAACGCTTCCGGGTCTCTTTTTCCAAATTTTCAGTATTCAGCGTTTCATCCTTGAGCATCAGGTCAGCAACGCTCGGATGCACCTTGATGGTAACAGTATTGCCGGCCATCTTGGGGCCCTCGTGTGAGAGTTTACGGAAGATCTCATAGCAGACTGAGCGTCTGGATTTCAACAATCCGTCCCCCCCGCAGTACATGCATGCTTCACACATCATCTGTGAAAGATTTTCACGATCCCTCTTGCGGGTCATTTGAACAAGGCCGAATTCAGAGACTTTAAGAATGTTTGATCTGCTTTTGTCATTTTTCACTGCCTCCTGCAGGACGTTGAAGACATCCTCCCGGTGTGGTTCCTGCTCCATGTCTATAAAATCAATAATGATTATACCCCCAATGTTTCTGAGTCTGAGCTGGTAGGCAATCTCTTTTGCTGCTTCCATATTGGTCTTGAAGATGGTTTCTTCGAGGTCTTTTCTGCCGACATATCGGCCGGTATTGACATCAACAACGGTCAGCGCCTCAGTGGTTTCTATGATGATGTAGCCTCCGGAACGCAACCAGACTTTTTTCTCCAGGGCCCGGCTGATTTCAACTTCAACGCCGTAGGCGTCCATCAGCGGCACTTCGTTTTCATAGAGTGAGATCCTGTTGCGCAGCTGTGGTACAAATGTTTCTACGAAATTGCAGACCCTTTCAAATATTGCTTTGTCGTCAACTATAACCCTTTGGATATCAGGGGTAAAAAGATCACGCACTGCCCGTTGGCTAATATCCAGATCTTCATAAACCATGTTGGGCACAGGAGCCCTGGAAGCCCGATCCTTGATTTCTCCCCAGAGATGGAGAAGGAATTCCATATCTGCCTCGAGGTCCTCCCGTGAAGCACTTTCAGCGACTGTTCTGACGATGAATCCGGCATCCTGCGGACGCAGGTTTTCTATTTCTTCCCGCAGCCTCTGCCGGTCCTCGTCGTCTACAACCTTTCTGGAAATGCCGATATGGTCTGTCATGGGCATGTAGACAAGATTACGACAGGGCAGGGTAATATTACAGGTGAGCCGTGCACCCTTGGTACCCAGCGGTTCCTTGCAGATCTGTACCATGACCGCCTGTCCCTCGGTCAGCAGGTCTTCAATGTTAACCTGTGGGGCAGGCCCCTCCTGGACAACATCAGGGGCGTCCTCACAGCAGCTCTGACAGCCATTTTTCGTCATGCGGTCTTCAAAATGTTTATTGTCGGTTCTGACATCATCAACATAAAGGAAACCGGTGCGCTCAAGCCCAAGGTCAACAAAAGCAGCTTGCATCCCCGGCAAAACACGGACCACACGGCCCTGGTAGATATTGCCTACCAAGCCTTTTTCCACAGGTCTTTCCTGGTAAAATTCTACCAGGTTGCCATGCTCAACTAGGGCGATACGGATTTCATAAGGGTTTGCATTAATGAGAAGATAATTATACATGGATTCTTATATATGTTTATTATAATTTTAAAATTCATTTGCTTAAATGTTTGAATGCATAAATGTGTCGATGGATAGTTGTAATATAGTCCCGGCCTTCACATAACCAGATTAAGGCACGAAATGTCAAAGTTTTCATTGTATTCATGTTCTTCAGATCAAGAGGTTATACAAAAAAAAAGAAAAATTAAAAATGGAAAAATTTGTAAGTATTATCATCCCCACATATAACAGGGCTCATTGTCTGCAAAAAGCGATAGATTCAGTATTGTCCCAGACCCACCCATATTTTGAACTCATTGTCGTAGATGACGGCTCAGAGGATAATACTGCAAACCTAGTTGAAAACTACAACTCTGATATTGTTTTCATAAGGCAGGCAAACAAAGGACCTGCTGCTGCCAGGAACAGAGGTGTGCAGGCAGCACGGTACGGGCTCCTGGCATTTCTTGATTCTGACGACTGGTTTGCTGAAAATAAGCTGGAGGTGCAGATCAGGGCGATGCAGGAAAAACCGGCATATCTGATTTCTCACACCCAGGAAATATGGTACCGCAAAGGCCGGATAATGAACCAGAAAAAAAGGCACAGAAAAAACAGTGGGGACATTTTCAACCAGAGCCTGGAGCTTTGCGCAGTTGGCATGTCCACGGTTTTGATGCATAGGAAGATATTTGAGCGCTTTGGACTCTTTGATGAAGAATTTCCCTGCTGTGAGGACTATGAATTCTGGCTGCGTGTCAGTGCGGAGCAGGAATTCCTGTTGGTTGACCAGCCCTTGACCCTAAAAGATGGCGGCAGGGATGACCAGCTTTCTTCACTGTACAGGCAGGGAATAGATAAGTTTCGTATACAGGCAATTATGAAAATGCTGGCAGCAGGTAGTTTGAATGAGGTGCAAAAAGAGGCTGCCATATTAGAACTGCAGCGTAAATGCATGATATATGGCACAGGATGTATAAAGCATGGCAGGGTCGATGAGGGCAGGTATTACCTTCATTTGCCTGAAACTGCCGGGAGTCTGCAAAGCCTATGATATTCAGCAAAAAGGAGAAACTGGTTGATCCGGCCAGCTACATATCCATGATTCATGTAGAGCCGGATTGTATTGACCATCCTGTGACCAGGGAGATTATTGCCCGGGCCGGAAATATTCCGGTTGAGGTAGTATCCGGCGGTAAATTCAGCATACCTGACCTTGGCTTCTACCCCAAGAGTTTAACCGAAGGCAAACGCCGCCTTTTACTTGTTCAAAACCGTGGAAAGTTTTTCAAGCCGTGTCCAGGTACCAGGGAATACGTTTGTTGCGATTACCAGGTATTGAATATTGGCATGAACTGCCCCATGGACTGTGTCTACTGCATTCTGCAGGCATATCTCAACAATCCGTATCTTTCGTTTTTTGTAAATATTGAGGATTTATTGGCCGAATTAACCGAAGCATTTGCTCACGCCCCGCAACATTTCTGGCGCATCGGCACAGGTGAGTTTACCGACAGTCTTGCCCTGGACCGTTTGACAGGGTTGAGCAGAATCCTGGTTGAATTCATGCGGGACAAGAGTTCAGCAGTGCTGGAATTAAAAACCAAGACCGCAGTTATTGAAAACCTTGCGGGACTTGATCATGGGGGCAGAACCATTGTAGCCTGGTCATTGAACAGCCCTGCCATAGCAGCGAAAGAAGAGATCAGGACAGCCTCGCTGGAGCAGCGGCTGGCTGCTGCAGCCAGGTGTGCGTCGTGGGGCTATAAACTTGCCTTTCACTTTGATCCGATAATCTACCATGCAGGTTGGCAGCAGGGCTATTCAGAAACAATTGAAAGGCTTTTCGCCGCTGTTCCGAAGGAGAATATCGCCTGGATCAGCATGGGATGTCTGCGCTATCTTCCCCGGTTAAAAAGGATTGCCGGCCAGCGCTTTCCCAATTCACGGTTTTTTCATGAAGAGTTCATCGAAGGCCTTGACGGTAAAGCCAGATACTTCCGGACATTGCGGGTTGAGATGTATCAGCACCTGTATCAGCAGTTGCGGCAACAGACTGATCCGAGAACCTGTATATATCTTTGCATGGAAAATAACGAGATCTGGCAGGAAGTTTTCGGGTTTGTTCCTGAGGAGAAGGGAGGGCTGCCAGTAATGCTGGATAAGGCGGTCAGGCAATTGGGTTAAAATCACAAACTTGCTATTGCCTGAAATATAATGAGTAAAATTGATTACAATTTACTACTAGCCTATTGACAAATAAAATTTAATGCCATTTATCCTTGTGCCTCTAAATCTTTGAGCTTTCTGCATGAGTTTAATTTCCCATTTATTTTGCAAACCAGCTGGATTTTTTTTTATTCATTGTTATTTTTTTTAAGTCAGGATTATTGTGTACATGTTTTGTAAGGTGCGAAAATTTTTACTTTTCAAATTAAACGTTAGGAGAAAGAATGGTTAATAAAGTTATCCTGATTGGCAATCTCGGCGCAGATCCTGAAATTCGCTATACCCAGAGTGGTGCAGCGGTTGCAAATTTACGCCTTGCCACCACAGAAACCTGGAAGAAAGAGGGTGTTAAAGAAGAGCTTACTGAGTGGCATCGCGTTGTCACCTTTGGGCGCCTGGCGGAAATATGCGGGGAATACCTGTCCAAGGGCAGCAAGGTGTACATCGAGGGCAGAATTCAAACACGCAAGTGGGAAGATCGTGACGGCAACCCCCGCTATACGACAGAGATAGTGGCACGGGAAATGAAAATGCTCTCACCCAGGGGCGCCGGCGCTGAAGGCAAGGGGGGCGGATACCGTGAAGAGGAGCCGCCAATGCCCGATACCCCGCCAATGGAAGATGATGTGCCGTTCTAAAAAAGATTTACTTGATTAAAAATTAAACTTTAGAGTCTGAAAGTTATGGACTATTACGAGGTCCTGGGCGTTAAGAAAGACAGCTCAGCCCAGGATATTAAAAAGGCCTACCGCAAGCTGGCCATGAAATATCACCCTGATCGCAATAAAGGGGACAAGGAAGCTGAAGAGAAATTCAAAAAGCTCAGCGAGGCTTATGCCGTTCTGTCCGACCCTGAAAAGCGTAAGGAATATGATACGTTCGGGGCGAGTGGTTTTCAACAGCGTTATAGCCAGGAAGATATATTCAGGGGATTTGACCTCGGTGATATTCTCAAGGAATTCGGCCTTGGTGGAATGGGGGGCGGTTTCAGGGCCTCAAGTGGCCAAGGCAGTCCGTTTGAAACCTTCTTTTTCCAGAGCGGCGGTCCCGGGCCTGGAGGTGCGGCGCACCGCACTGCGCAGCAGCCTGTTCAAGGGAGCGACCTGACCTATGAACTTTCAGTATCGTTGAATGAGATCTTAAGCGGTTCGGAAAAGACCATTTCCCTGCGGCGCGAAAATAAGACTGAAAACGTTTCAGTCAAGATTCCCAAGGGCATAAAAGCCGGCCAGAAACTCAGGTTGGCAGGCAAGGGTTCTCCATCCCCATATGGCGGCCCGCCCGGAGACCTGTTTCTGATTATCAAAGAACAGCCCCATGCAGTTTTCAGCCGGGACGGAAACAACCTGATAGTTGAACAGCGCATACCATTCAGCAAGGCCTGTCTCGGTTCTGAAATAAGTGTAAAATCCCTTGAGGGCAAGGAGCTCAAGGTAAAGGTCCCGGCAGGTATTCAATCGCAGTCAAAGCTGCGCGTGAAGGGCCACGGCCTTCCTGCCGGCAAAACAGGCAGCCGGGGCGATGTCTTTGTGAAGATCACTGTTGATGTACCAAAGGATCTTACAAAGGAGCAGAAAAAGCTTATCAAGGAACTGGCGGATAAAGGATTGTAGTTGAGGGAAGCATTCAGCTTTCAGCGGTCAGCAATCAGCTTTTTGTTTTTCCTTTGCTGTCCCCGGATAAAAGTTGTAAGGGGCTGTTCATGAAGTGAAGGTTACTCCGTGTTCTGTCCTCGAACTGAAAGAAAAAATAAATCCGTCTCCTTTTTCTTTGCGGTTTTCCCAAAGAAAAGCATAAAATCATGAACGTCCCCAATTCCCTGACATTCCTAATTAAGTGGTGCAGCTACAATTTATGTCATTGTCCGAATTTTTAAAAAAAACCTAAAATCCAATCTTTCTTTTCGGTTTCTTATCTTCTGCCAGAAGCTGTTTAATTGCTTCAAACACTACCCTGAACTGCTTGTCGTACTTTGCTTCCATTGCTTCGATTTTTTTCTTCAGATCCTTATGGGTGGCCAGCATCTGCCTGAGTTTGTTAAATGCCCGCATAATCTGAATATTGACCTGGATAGCCCTGTCGCTTTTCAGAACGCTTGAGAGCATTGCCACACCCTGTTCGGTAAATGCCATTGGCGGGTGCCTCAGCCCCATCTTGTCACCATTATTGGAGATCACAAACTGTGACCTCCAATTAGTAAATTCTTCTTTGCTAAGCTCAAACATAAAATCTTCAGGGAAACGTTTTATGTTTCTCCGGACCGCCTGCTTGAGCACCCTTGTCTCCACGCCATACAGTTCTGCCAGGTCACGGTCCAGCATGACCTTAAGGTTTCGTAAGAAGTAAATTTTGTTCGTTATCGTTTCAGCCGGCAGCATTTTTTACTCTTTCACCTGCACTTGAATCTTCTCTGTCAAGGATAAAGATTTGACCCCATATCTCCCCCGGCTGCTGCTTAGAATGTCAATTTGTCAAGCCTGACCCCGGTGGTGGATGAATCGATGGTATAAACAGGAATGCCCTGGTCATTGAATCTGTCACCGCCTCAATTCAGGCAGTACGTTGCAGTGACAAAGAATTTAATACACACAATAGATGGTCGTTTATTTGCCAGAATCAGTATTTTTTGTCTGCGTAGGCCAGCCATCCTCCAGCCAGCACCAGCTCCCGATCAAACTCATTCAGGGAAAAGGTTAGAGAGAGGCTGCTGCCCTGTTTATTTTCAGCAGTGATAAGGTTTTTTCCCAGGTCAACACTCACGACAGTATCTTGTCCTAACGAAAAAATAGCGTCGATATCCTCCCTGGGAAGTTCGATGGCCAGCATACCGCAATTGAACATATTTTGCCTGAATATCCTGGCAAAGCTTTCTGCAATGACTACGTTTATATCGTTTACTTCAAAAACCCAAACTGCATGTTCACGGGAGGAGCCACAGCCAAAATTGCTTTTCGTAACAATAATTTTTTTTCCGGCTATATCCTTTCCTGCATCAAAACCTCCCAGGTGAAGATCTTCGAGGATATGAGATTTTAACGCATCCTTGGTATTTTCGGTCAGGTACTTGGCCGGAATAATTTCATCGGTATTGATGTCGTTTCTGTCCAGAAAGAGTACCTGGCCGGTGAAATTTCTCATTGTGTTCTCCTGTAATTTATCGCCTGTACGCAAGTTTTTAATATCGGTTTTTTAAATATACTTACCCGGATCGGTAATGTGACCCGCAATTGCTGCTGCTGCGGCAGAAAGCGGGCTCAACAGGTGGATCATGCTGCCTTTTCCCATACGTCCGTTAAAGTTTCTGTTTGTCGTAGAGGCGCAGACCTCACCCTCTGCCAATACGCCGTTGCTCATACCCAGGCAGGCCCCGCAGGTTGGATTGGTGACACAGAAACCTGCATTCATGAAAATTTTGATAATGCCTTCTTCCATGGCCTGGGAGTAGATGCCCGGAGTGGCGGGGGAGAGAATGCCGCGGACAGTGGGAGCAATTTTCCTGTTGGCCAGAATTCTTGCTGCCTGGCGCAGGTCTTCTATACGACCGTTTGTACACGAACCGATATACACCTGGTCAACAGGTGTGCCTTCCATTTCAGCAACATCTTTCACCTCGTCCGGCTTGTAGCCGTAAGTAATCTGAGGTTTGAGGCCTGAAACGTCAATATTCAGCTCTTTTGCATAGATTGCGTCAGGGTCAGAGTGCCATTTTTTGAAGTCTTGGGCCGCCTCATCAATGGTAGCATAGGAGTCCTGGATAAAGGGCCAGAGGTATTCTGCAGTGACACGGTCAGGCATGCAGATGCCGGAGGTGGCGCCGGCTTCAATAGCCATATTGCAAAGGGTCATGCGGGATTCCATGGACATCTGGTCAACAACGGGCCCATCGAATTCCATGACCATGTCTGTGGCGCCATTAACACTTATCTGCTTGATGATGTTCAGTATGACGTCCTTGGCAAAGACGGTTTCAGGCAGGTTGCCGGTAATGGTGACTTTCATGGTTTTCGGCTCCCTGAATGAGCAGACACCTTTAAGAATACCAACCTCCAGGTCCGTAGTGCCAACTCCTGCTGCAAAGGCCCCGAAAGCCCCGTGGGTGCAGGTATGCGAATCACCCATGATCACTGTATAACCGGGGCGTATAAAGCCCTTTTCCGGAAACAATGCATGGCAGACACCGTTGCTGCCGATATCAAAAAAATCCTTAATGTTATGGCGCCTGGCCCAATCCCGCAGGATCAAGCCCTGTGTTGCAGTTTTGGAATCCTTGGCCGGTGTGACATGGTCTATTACCGCCTTGATCCTGTCAGGGTCAAAAACCTTATCCAGATTCTTGGCGACCAAATCGTTGATGGCAATGGGGGTGGTAATTTCATGGCACAGAACTACGTCTATATTAAGAACGACATTTGTCGGTGATGGGGTATCCCTCAGGTGCGCGGCAAATACTTTTTCTGCAATGGTTTTTCCCATAATGTTACTGCTCCGGTTGTTTTTAAAAAGTCATTCGGTCATAGTAAAACGGGTTTATTAACCATCTTGACGAAGAAGGTCAAATTAAAAATAATACCTGTGTTAGTATCGTGCAGATAATTTTTTATCACTGTACATTCGTGGCATAAAAAAGTTTTATAATTTTTTATTTGACGGGGAAAGACAAGAGGAATACCATTTTTTATTAATAAAGGCTAATTACAGCCTTAATGATGTTTTAACAAATTTAATGAGGCAAACATCCCTATGAAGAAGAAAATAGCTTCCAGCCCTCTCCTTATACAATATATCCTCGTCATGTTGCTGGCCATAGCTGCATCTATGCCGGTTATTGATGTTTCAAAGTGTCACGCTGCCCATGGCATAAGCATTGACGGCAAACTTAGATATCCACCGGACTTTAAAAAGTTTGACTATACCTCAGACCAGGCCCAAAAGGGTGGGGCCCTGGTGCTTCATGACCTTGGCAGCTTTGACAAGATGAATCCCTATACCCTCAAAGGTTCTGCCCCTTCAGGCCTGGATAACCTGGTTTTTGAGACCCTGGCTGCATCAAGCCTGGATGAACCGTTTGCCAGCTACGGCCTGATTGCCAAAGATATTGAACTGGCGAATGATCGCCTGTCTGTGACCTATACTATTGATGAAAATGCCAGATTTTCAGACGGCACACCGATTACACCCGAAGATGTCCAGTTTTCGCTCAATATTTTAAAAAGCGAAGCAGCGCATCCGTTTTACCAGGCTTATTTGCAGGACATAAAGGGATCAGAAATTCTTGATAATAACCGTGTACGATTCGATTTTGTCCGAGTTAACCGGGAACTGCACCTGATTGCCAGCCAGGTCCCCATATTCTCGAAAAAATTTTATGGCGAACATCCCTTTGATGATCCTTCCATGGTGCCGCCTATCGGTTCAGGCCCCTATGTCGTTGATTCTGTCAACCCGGGTAAATCAATTACTTATAAGAGAAATCCTGATTACTGGGCAATAAATCATCCAACCCGCAAAGGCATGTTTAATTTTGATACGGTAACATTCAAGTATTTCAGGGACCAGATTGTATCAGTGGAGGCCTTCAAGGCCAATGAATTTGATTTTATGTATATCAATATCGCCAAACAGTGGGCGCGTGATCTGGTGGGGCCCAAATTTGACAGCAAGCAGATTATGAAGGAATATCTGCCCCACCGCAATAACCAGGGCATGCAGGGATTTGTTTTCAATTTAAGAAATTCATTGTTCCAGGATAGAAGGGTGCGGGCGGCTCTGGGAATGGCCTTTGATTTTGAATGGGCTAACAATAAGTTGTTCTTTAATGAATATACCCGCAGTGCCAGCTATTTCAGCAATTCAGACCTGGCAGCAAGAAATCTGCCTGAAGGGCTTGAACTCGAGTACCTGCTGCCCTTTAAAGATCAGTTGCCGCCAGAAGTTTTTATTCAGCCCCTGACTCCATTCAGCACAGGGCCTTCAAACAGCCTGCGTGACAACCTCCGTAATGCAAAGAAAACTCTGGCAGAAGCAGGGTGGACAGTGCAGGATGGCCGGCTGATAAACACGGAAGGCAAATCTTTTGATTTTGAAATACTTCTTGTCTCCCCGTCGTTTGAAAGGGTCATGGCCGGATATGTAAATAATTTGAAAAAACTGGGTGTCAACGCGTCGTACAGAACTATTGACCCGGCCCTGTATATCGATCGCCTGAACAGGTTTGATTTTGACATGACTGTACATGTTTTCGGACAATCCCAGTCTCCGGGGAACGAGCAGCGTGACTACTGGCATTCCAGCTCAGCAGACCGCAGCGGCTCAAGAAACCTGATAGGCATCAAAGATCCCATAGTTGACCAGTTGGTTGAGAAGATCATTTATGCAGAAACACAGGAAGAGCTCTCGGCTTCCTGCAAAGCCCTTGACAGGGTGTTGTGGTATGGCTATTATGTCGTGCCGAATTGGTATGTAGCCAGGCACAGAGTAAGTTACTGGAATAAATTTAAGCGCCCGGAAGCCCTCCCTCTTTACTATAATCCCATCCAGGCATTGATGACCTGGTGGATGAAGTAACCACTGACTCCTTTAGCGATTTATCTATCTGTTTTTACTTTATAAATTTCTTTTTTGGTGGGTGCAGATCACTTAATCCTCGAGAGCTTTTTCATGATTTTTTATATTAATTCAATAGGTTAAATTGCCATTAATTTCAGCATTTCCCCGTTTTTTTGTTGAATTTTCCCCCTTTATCTGGAATGATTATCATTCTCGACTATAGTCGAGTATTAAGGCATAATGATCAGTGCCACCTGTGGTACTGAAAAACCGGCCCGATTTTTTGAACGGGCGTTAACCTAATATGGCTGAAACATACTCCAATAGGCAACTGGAACTGGTTACGGCAAGCCCTTCTGAAAAGCCGGGACGTGAACAATTCAAAGAGATTCGACGCGACCGTCTAATCAATTCCCTGAACAGAATCAACTTCCATGATGAAGAAATAATTCTTAATTTCAGGCACGCGAAATACAACAATATACTTTCCCTTGCTGCAAAGCCCCAACCCTGTACCAACAATGTTTTTCACTGTAATTTGTCGGAGTCTGAATTCTCAGAGCATGAACTCCATGAATATAAATTCGAACATTTTTATTTCACGGATGGTCTTAAGAAGGTTCTGGTAGAAGCAGAGTTGGAAGAGTTAACCTCTACGAAAATTAAATTTATCCTGCCCGAGACCTGCTTTGAGATTTGTTCAAGAAAAATTAGAAGACACACATGTAATTCTATTTCAATCCAATTAAGCCAGGATGGATTAATTCTAGAGGGTAGTCTGAATAATTTCAGCGCGGTTTCATTTGCAGTTCATATCCCGCCCAGCTACAAACATGATGTTCAGAGCATTAAGCAGAATTCAACTTTTCATGTCATCATGAAAAAAGGTGCGATTGCCTGCTATTCCGGTATTTGTGAAATTTCCAGACTTTCTTCGTCGACTGATGGTTCCACGATTGTCCTGAAGCCGATTAAGAACCAGATCCAGAGATTTAAATCAAAGCAATACAGAAGTTTAAGGCAGAAGTTGGTGCCCATGCCAAATGCTGTTTTCAACCACCCGTTAATCGGAAAAAAAATAAACCTTAAAGTCCATGATATTTCCGGTTCAGGGTTTTCTGTTGAAGAAGATTCTGAAAATTCTACCCTCATACCTGGTATGATAATACCTCATGTGTGTATTGAACTGATGAATGATGTTGAACTCATCTGCCAAGCCCAGGTGGTTTATCGCAGTGACGATGAGGTTGGGAAAATACAGTGCGGTTTTGCATTTCTTGATATGGGCCTGAAAGACCAGGTCAGCTTATCTTCTTTACTGCATCAGGCATGGAACAAGAAAGCCTATGTGTGCACAAAAGTTGATGTTGATCAACTGTGGGATTTCTTTTTTGAAACAGATTTCATCTACCCTGAAAAGTACACCTATATTTATGAGAACAAAACAGAATTCAAAAAAATATACAAAAAGCTATATGAGAACAATCCTGAATTTGCCATAAACTTTATCTGTAAGGATAGGGGAGCAGTGTATGCCCATATGTCCATGTTTCGTTTTTATGATAAAACATGGATAATCAATCATCATGCCGCCAACATCAGTAAAAATAACAGAGGCGGACTTATCGTATTGGAACAAGTCAGTAGATATATCAATGAATTTCATCAGTTTAATTCAGCGGTAATGAACTATGTGGCCTGCTATTTCAGACCGGAAAACAGATTTCCAAACCTCGTTTTTGGAGGAGTTGCAAAAAATGCTGCAGATATAACAAGTTGTTCAATTGATAAATTTGCCTACCTGTCAATTAACAAAAAATACCTGGATGGCAAGCTAACAAGAAAATGGAGCCTGACAGAAACACAGCAAAATGACATTAAAACTCTGCAATGCTATTATGAGGACATATCAGGGGGATTAAGCCTGCAGGCACTGGACTTGCTCCCGGACAAGTTGGGGCATGAAGCAGCTCTTAATGAAATTTATAGAGGATGTGGCTTTAAAAGAAGTAAACTTCTGTTTTCTTTAAAGGAAAAAGATGACTTAATTGCAATTTTTATGCTGAATATATCAGATGTTGGTTTAAATCTGTCTGATTTGACGAATTGTGTTCATGTCTTTATATTAGAACCACATAAATTGCCGAGTGATATGCTGCATGCAGCTTTAAGTAAAATTGCTTCTTGTTATGACCATGATAATATTCCAGTTCTTATATTCCCCTCTTCGTACACCGATAATAATTCAATATCAATAAACAAGAAATATAATTTCTGGGTATTGGATGTTCACAAGATTGGTGACCGCTATTACAGTTATTTAGACAGATTGATCCGGTTATCAAAATAATTATATGATCAAAATTTTGAACAAGTAGATGAAACCTGCAGAATTACTAGATGAGCCGCTGTATAACAGCCGAATTGTAAATAACTATATAAAGCTAATCAAAAGCCAGTATAGTTATATAAATGTCGAAGTGTTACTCAATCATGCCGGTATGGAACCGTACCAGGTCGAAGACGAAGGGCACTGGTTTACCCAAAATCAAATAAATAAATTTCATCAAAAATTAAAAGCAGTAACCGGCAACAAGGATGTTGCACGGGAAGCAGGGAGGTTCGCCGCAATTCCTGGAAGTATTGGGTTTATGAGATACCATATTCTTGGCATGGTTGGCCCTAAATATGCCTTTGAATTAACAAGTAGTTATGCTTCAAAATTTACAAAGTCTGCAAACTTTGTAACAAAGAGTCTTGGTCCAAATAAAATTGAAATAATAGTTACACCCAAGAGTGGGGTTGAGGAAAGAGAGTATCAGTGTAAAAACAGAATGGGTTTTTGGGAAGCACTGACCACGGCTTTTAATTATGAACTGCCAGAGATTGAGCATCCGGAATGTATATTTAAAGGTGGAACATCATGCCGTTACATAGTTTCCTGGCAGGAATCACCGACACTTTTGTGGAAAAAGATCCGCAATATAACAGGTGCAGTATTGTTGGGTCTCTCTACAATCTCTTTAGCGTTTTCGCCTTCATTGCACACACCAATTGCAATATTTTCAATTTGCGTATCGATATTTCTGGCACTAAGTTTATATGTAAACCACCTTAGCAGGAAGGAACTTTTTGAAGCTGTTACTAACTTACAGGAGTCATCAAGTGATTCTATAGAGCTGATAAACAAGAATTATGAACATGCATTATTGATCAATGAAGTAAGCCAAGCACTGAGTAAAGAGCTTGAGTTAAATAACATCCTCTCAAATGTCGTAAACATACTGGAGAAACGACTCGATTATGATAGAGGATTAATATTACTGGCAAACAAGGAGAAGACCCGTCTTATTTCCAAAACCGGATTTGGTTATAATCCGGCTGAGTTGAAAAATTTCATGCGTGGCAGCGGTTTTCGTTTAGACAG
>JAHEID010000162.1 GCA_024639555.1 Deltaproteobacteria bacterium | reverse complement strand
TATTTAATTTAAATATCCAAACAATCCGGAAACTTATACATTCATGAAAACAAGATCTTCCGTTTACACTTTCTTCGCCATTACTGCCGCCATCATGCTGTTAAACTCTTGTACAGGGGAAAGCACAAAAGCAATACGGACAGGGGATACCATTGCTTCATTCTCCGGAACCGATCTGGAAGGCAGAACCTTCTCACTGGCTTCCCACAAAGGCAAGCCGGTTATAGTTCGTTTTTTTCTGCTCAATTGTCCTTACTGTAAAGCCGACACCCCAATATTTAGTGAGTTTTACGATAAATACAGGCAAAAAGGCCTTGAAATCGTCTATGTCAATAATAATGGGGCTAACGCAGAAGAAGTTAAAATCTTTACCCGGGAACTCAAAATTGATTTTCCTGTAATATTTGATCAGGAAGGTAAAATTGCCAAGCAGTACAACGTAAAAGTACAGCCCCTGACCCTGGTTTTGTCTCCTGAGCACAAATTGCTGGCAGCCCTTCTGGGGGGAGTTAGCGAAGCAGAACTAAACGAACTGTTGAGTCAATACATTCTATGATTCCCGCAGGCTGTGGAGAGAAACAATGAAAACATGTCTGATTCTCCTGCTGTTTATAAGTATCCAACTTGTTGTATCTGTTCCAACGGGTTTTACCAATGGAGTCGCAACAGATATGGTATCGGATCAGGCCCGCTGCCCTGTCTGCGGCATGTTCGTGGCCAAATACCCCAACTGGCTGGCCCAGATACATTATTCTGATCCTGCACAAACCAGATTCTTTGACGGTCCGAAGGATATGATGGTTTTCTATTTCAAGCCTGAACGATATGACGGTCCTCCGCGAGAAGCAATCAAGTATATTTTTGTAAAAGATTATTATTCGCTCAATTGGCTGTCGGCACGGGATGCTTTTTACGTGATTGGCAGCGATATATATGGCCCCATGGGCCATGAACTTATTCCATTTGGAACAAGGGAGGCTGCAGAATCATTCAGCAAAGACCATCAGGGCAAAGATATCCTCACGTTCGAAGACATTACACCTGAGCTCATTGAGTCTCTGCAGGCAGGACAGAAAATGCGATGATGCCTAAAGTAAAATATCCTCACATAACAATACCGCCCTCCAATTTCCGAATTTAACAAACTTATGCGACCTTCTCATTTACTCTTTATTTTTCTCCTTCTGCTCACATTTATCAATGCAACTCTTTATGTACATGCCAAACGCTTGGCCAATGACCTTAAAGCTGATCAGGCATTACAAACAATTGCGGTTGCCGGGCTTGGGCTCACTGACCTCTGTGTTGCAACCGAGGCACGTTACACCAGGCACCCGGCCGTGAGCGATCCCATGGCTCCCTTTATGGACCATCCGGGAGCAATCGAACATTTCCCAACCGGCTCCTTCTGGAATGCACCAACAAATTCGGAAACCCGCTAAATCTGTATGCCAATGATCCCGAAAGCTTTAGAGAAACAATTTAATATCCTTGATTTTTCGCTCTCTTCCCTTTGGCGAAGAAAGCTGAAAAACATCAGCATAATGCTGGTATTTGCGCTGGTGATCTTTCTGCTGGGCTCCTTTCAAATGTTGACAGGTGCCCTGACAAATTCTGCTGAGGCAGTTCTGGAAAATACGGCGGATATAACAATACAGAAAATGTCTGCCGGCAGACAGGAAGCAATTCCGCTTGCGTATATCGAAAAATTACGTTCCATATACGGCATTCGGGCAATAATTCCCAGGGTGTGGGGATACTATTTTGATGAGTCGAACCTGGCCAATTTTACCATTCTGGCACTGGAGTCAGACTCCATGCCCAATGGTGACAAGCTCAATCTCACATTAGACCATGGACATTTCCCCAAAAGAACCGAGGCCGGCACTGTTGTCATAGGCCGCTCGGTCCACACTATTCTCGGGCTCGGAGAGCGGCGCATTTTCTCCTTGTTCAGGCCTGACCTTTCTTTGAAATCTTTCAATATGGTCGGCCTTTTCAGCCAGCAGACAGATCTCTTGACCAATGATTTAATAGTCATGAACCCTTCCGATGCCAGGGATCTCTTTGATGTGCCGACATCCATGGCAACGGATCTCTGCATCTATGTAGCAAATCCCTCTGAAATCGAAACCATTGCCAAGAAAATCGCCGGGCTGCTTCCAGACACAAGGGTTCTAACCAAAATACAGATACAGAAAACGTACCAGGTGGTTTTCAGCTGGCGCAGCGGTTTTGCCTCAATATGTCTTTTAACTGCCCTGGTCGCCTTTGCCATTCTTGCCTGGGACAAGGCTTCAGGGTTGTCCCCTGAAGAAAAAAGGGAAATAGGTATACTCAAAATCCTTGGTTGGGAAACCGGCGATATACTGGCAGTCCGCTTCTGGGAAAGCACTCTGGTATCACTCCTCGCCTTTATAATTGGCTGTATGGCGGCATATTTTCATGTGGCTTTTTTTGACGCATCCCTCTTAAAACCGGTCATGTTGGGTTGGTCTGTCATTCATCCGCCTTTTAAGTTATTGCCGTCTGTAACCCTGGCAGACCTTCTGCTCATATTCACTTTTTCTGTACTCCCCTATCTTGGTGCTACGATTGTCCCGGCCTGGCGCTGCTCCACTGTGCCGCCTGATTCGGTGATACGATGAATAAAAAGCAAATAACCGCACTGGCTCTTTATTCCGGTGGTCTTGACTCCACCCTGGCCTGCCGGGTTGTTGCTGAGCAGGGAATAAAAGTCGTGGCCGTGAAATTTGTCACCCCGTTTTTCGGCTATGACCTATTACTCAGAAAAGAAGACTACATAAGAACAACAAAAGAAAAGTTCGGAATTGACGTTCTTTTAAAGGATGTCACAGTCCCCTACCTGGAATTGCTCAAGAAACCTGCGCACGGTTTTGGCAAATACTTCAATCCCTGTATAGACTGCAAAATTTTCCTGCTTTCAGAAGCAAAAAAAATGATGCCAGAAATCGGGGCATCATTTCTAGTGACCGGTGAGGTTGTCGGCCAGCGCCCTATGTCACAGCGCCGCGACACACTGCGGGTCATTGAACGGGACAGCGGTTGCGAGGGAATTCTTGTACGGCCTCTCTGTGCCAAGAACCTGGAACAGACACAGGCTGAACGTGACGGCCTTATTGACCGGGATCAGCTGCATGCCTTCAGCGGCCGCACCCGGACACAGCAAATGAAGCTGGCGGACCAGTTCGGCATCACTGATTATCCCAGTCCTGCAGGTGGCTGCATCCTTGCAGACCCAATCCTGAGTGCACGCATCCAAGAATACTACAAAAAAAACAAAAGAATCGTGCCGGCGGATATCCTGCTGCTCATGGTTGGGCGACAGTTCCGGCTGCCTAGCGGCGGCTGGCTGGTGGTAGGCCGTGACGAAAAGCAAAACGATAAGATTGAAGCATTGCGGCAGCCTGATGATTGGCTGCTGCAACCCAGTGTTATACCGGGCCCCACAGCTATCTTGCGCCACAGCAGGAATCCGGAAGAACTTGAAATTGCTGCCGCCCTAGTAGCGCGGTATGCAAAAAAATCCGCCCTTGTGCAGGGCGCTGCAATAATCAATGCTGAGCGGCGAGGCACTGTACACCAGATGGAAGCCCTTGCACTTGACGACTCCATTTTTCAGCCCTGGTTGAAAAACTAATCGAGGCCTTGGAATAAAGATGCATAGTTACAAAGCAACTATTTCAGTTTTCCTTGTTTTGGGCACAATTTTCTCCACAATTATTCTCATACAAGGATGTTCAATGTTCTATAATGGTGAAAAGCTTTTCTTTCGGGAAGGCTGCAGCCAGTGCCACTCATATAAAGGCAAAGGCGGCAGGATGGGGCCGGACATCTCTGCAGTGACCAACATACGGAGTGACAGCTGGATTGACAGTTACCTGCAGGACCCGAAGAAGTTGAATCCTCTCTCCAGAATGCCTTCTTTCAAACATCTATCACGCAGTAAGCGCAAGGCAATTATTGCATTTTTGAAAAACTGAGTCCTCTTTTTTTCTGCTCGAAATACCTGATTTATTCCTTTCTAGCCGCACGTCCGAAGAATCACGTTATTGTCATACTCTTTCTGCCAAATGCGGCACAGATTTTCGTTGTTATATAGCCTTCACATAGAAATCAGCATTTTTTCTTTTTTAAAATGCTGAATACTTTCTCATCAACATTTTTTTTCAGGGCAAAATAAAAAAAGTACTTGCAATTATGGCCTCTTAGGTATTAATACCTAAGACATTAGTGGATTTACCTATTTTCCTGAATGCTAAACAGGGTTTATTACCGAAACTCGATCAAGGAGGGTTACCTATGAGATGCAGAGAGTCTGAATTTGATAAAATTCCCGGCGGGGTGTCGCGGAGGGACTTTCTCAAGGTATGTACGGCAACAGCTGTATATATGGGTCTGCCTGCCAGTTTTGGCCCGAAAATCGCTGAGGCTGCAACAACAGCCAAGAAACGGCCGCCGGTAATCTGGCTGTCAGCGCAGGAGTGTACAGGGTGCGTCGAAACACTGCTGCGGGCTACACATCCTACTGTAGAACATCTTATTTTGGATCTCATTTCCCTTGATTATTCAGAAACCCTGAATACCGGTGCCGGCCACCAGGCTGAAGAATACAGGGCGAAATCCATTGAAGAGAACAAGGGGAAATTTATTCTTGTCGCTGATGGTTCAATACCGGTGAAAGACGGCGGTATTTACTGCAAAATTGCCGGAAAACCTGTCCTTGAGATCTTAAAGGAAACCGCTCCCAAGGCTGCTGCTGTTATATCTCTCGGCTCATGTGCCTCATGGGGTGGAGTCCCTTCAGCAGAACCGAACCCAACAGGAGCAACTCCGGTATACAAAATACTTGAAGGCACCGGCATTCCGGTTATCAATATTCCTGGTTGTCCGCCCAACGGTTATAATTTTCTGTCAACAGTTTTATATTATGTCACCTTTAAAAAACTTCCAGCATTAGACGACAAGC
>JAHEID010000045.1 GCA_024639555.1 Deltaproteobacteria bacterium | reverse complement strand
GCCATTGTTGCCGGGGCCGACAAAAATTGCAACCTTTTTGCCCTGCGGCTCTCCGTATTTGTCCAGCATAATCTCAACGGTCCTGCGGCCTGCATTTTCCATCAATTCAAGCGAGGGCACCTTGAAAGTGTTAATTGCGGCGTTATCAAGACCCCGCATCTGCTCTGCTGTTACCAATTTCATGTTTTTATTCTTTCTGGTACCGCCGCTATGCTGTATATTTCTTCTGGAACCCGGATGCGTGCCTGCAGCAAACCTGTTTTCCAGAATTCAAAATGAGATTTTGCTGCGCACACATAAATGTAATTGTAATGCCTGTTATACCTCTCTATGATGGCATATATTTACCCTGTTGGCAATGCTGAAAGCAATTGCAGCCCTCCGGAACATATGAATTTTAAAGCATTTATTCACTGACCTGACAGGTTGTGAGTCAAACCGTATTGTAAGAATTTTCTATGTCCATTCAAGAAAACAAAAACAGGCCTGCATTTGCCCCAAAAAACAGCACCACCGGGACAGGGGTGCTGACCGCTGATTTTCTTCGCTCCGTGCCGAACCATCCAGGTGTGTATCTCATGAAGAACCGGCAGGGGCAGATCCTGTATGTCGGCAAGGCTAAAGATCTGCGCAAAAGGGTCTCTTCCTACCAGAGAGTGAATCCAAAAGTCTCGCCAAAGACAGTATTGCTGCTTGATAAGGTTGCTGCAATTGAGACGATCATGACCCGTACGGAAAAGGAAGCTTTTATCCTTGAGGCCTCACTGATCAAGAAATACCGCCCAAGATTTAATATTGAATTAAAAGATGACAAGAGTTATCCCCGCATTAAGGTGACCCTTGGAGAAGAATGGCCCAGGGTGTATGTTACGCGCCGCCGTATCAAAGACGGCAGCAGGTATTTTGGTCCATATTCCTCGGCCGGGGCCATGCGCAATACATTAGGCATCATCAACAGGCTCTTCCCGTTGCGCAGATGCAGGGGCAGAAATATAAAGAAAAGGGCTCGTCCCTGCCTGAACTACCAGATGGGACGTTGTCTGGCGCCCTGCAGCGGCATGGTTGAAAAAGAACAGTACAGGCAAATGGTGAGTAATGTTCTCATGATCCTGGAAGGCAGGAACAGGCAGCTGCGGACTCAACTGGAAACTGAGATGCAGAGAGCATCTGAGACTCTGGAGTTTGAAAAAGCAGCCCTTGTCCGTGATCAGTTGCAGGCTCTGGTAAAAACCCTGGAGAAGCAGGTGGTGGTCAGCAATCTTGACCGGGACCAGGATGTTTTCGGGTATGTGAGGAAAGGTGCCGGGGTCGGTATCGCTGTTATGAATGTCAGACAGGGCATGGTTTGCGGGCAACAGGTATTTTTCCTCCTTGATCCGATCGGCGATGACCACGAGGTCCTGGGAGAAATCTTACGGCAATATTACACCCGTGAACAATCAGTCCCGGATGAATTGCTGCTGCCTTTTCAGGTAGCGGACCATGTTTCCCTTGTTGAATGGCTGGGGGATATTCGCGGCAGAGGCATCCGGCTGCGGGTTCCAAAGCGCGGTGCTGGGTTAAAACTTCTGCACATGGCTGCAGCAAATGCCAAACAGGTTCTTGTTGAGCAGCAAAACAGGGAAAGAAGCTGGCAGGAACTGGCCAGAAATCTGCAGTCCAAATTACACCTGCGATCATTCCCTGCAAGGGTTGAATGTCTCGATATCTCCAATATCGGAGGAAAGCACCCTGTGGGCGCTCTTATCTGCTTTCTTGAGGGAGAAAAAGCTCCTAAGGAGTACCGGCATTTTTCTATCAGCGGCGCCCATGAGCCTGATGATTACCGTATGATGACAGAGGTCTTAAGCAGGCGTTTTTCTACAGATGACAAAGAGGCTGTGCTCCCGGACCTGCTGGTTGTTGACGGTGGCAAGGGCCATCTTAATGTTGCCTGGGATGTCTTGAAAAAAAAGGGGTTGCAGGACCAGGTAGAACTGGTGTCCATTGCCAAGGACAAAGAGAATAAAACCGATAAGATCTATCGGCCTGGCCGAAAAAACCCGCTCAGCCTGGTGCGCCACTCGCCGGTGCTTTTCTTTATCATGCAGCTCCGGGATGAGGCACACAGGTTCGGCATTTCCCTGCATCGCAGGCTGCGCCGGAAAAAAGCGCTTGCCTCGGAACTCGATACTGTGCCGGGAATCGGTCCGACACGCAGAAAAATGTTGTTGAAAACCCTGGGCAGCCTGGCAAAGGTCAAAAGGGCCGCACCCGCAGAACTTGCGGCAGTTCCAGGCATCGGAACGGAATTGGCGGAGCAGATATGGAATTTTTTTCACCCGGAGCGGAAAGGAGAAAATGGATAAATTCAAATTAGTAATTTTTGAAGAGCACGGCTCGGGAGAAAAAAAGATACAGGGCATCACCGAGCATGGGACCGGCTTGGAAATCAGCAGACGCTATAATATTGAGGAGAGTCTGTCCGAATTCGTGGATGATCCTGAGCGTTACATACCGGAAGATTTCAGTGCGGATCTTGTCCTGGATTTCCTCAAGCATCCAGACCTGTCAGCCTATCTTGCCCGGGTATGCAGGCAGAAAAACATCCCTGTCATAGCCTCTGGCAAGAAACATGCCGGTGCTCTGACACCTTTTACCTGATGTGGACTAGGGCGCCTGCAGGCTGCGGGCGCTTACGGCATACAGTTTGGTTTGCCTGAATACAATGTGGAAGTGGAAAATGGCAGGATAGCCTCGATTGAGATCAAAAGGGGTGCCCCATGCGGGGCCACATGGGATGTTCTTGCCAGGGTCATAGGATTGCCGCTTGATGAGGCTGTTTCCACCCTGGCCAGGGAAGTCCAGTACATATGCTATGCCGACCCGAGTGCTTTTGATCCCATATCCGGCAAAAGTCCACTGCATTATGCCGGTGATGTGCACGCAGCAGCACTGAAAAAAGCTATATCCGAAAAGAAATCCTAAAAGCCTGGGTCTTCCTGAATCAGTGAGCCGTCGAATGTATTCCAGGTTCAAGGCAGAGTCGATTCGGCAATGGTTTTCCATGCCGAAATGGCGATAACGCTGAAAATGGGTTACATTCGTCGGCCCCGCAGGGCTGTCCTTTTCGTTGTTGCAAAAGGGTGAATATAAAATTGAGCGCCGTCTCTCTATTATTACTTGTATGTTGGGAGGCTCAAAAAGTTTTAAGCAATTTCTCGTCACTGATTTAGGGTCTTGTTTATGCCGGATATTACCTTACTATATTGGACATGAAGATGAAGGAGCGGTTATTTAAAAAAACACGCCTGATGTTTGTTTCGCCCTGGCTTCTTGCAGCGGCCATAGGTCTGCTTTCCCTTATTATTGTCATTTTTGCGGCCAACAATATAAAACGTGAAAGGGGAATGTTAACAGAGGGGTTGTTTCTCAAGGGTGAAGCAATAATACGTTTTGTCGAGGCAGGGATGCGGGCCTCCATGATGTCAGGCATGATGGGCAGCATTATGGGTATGAACGTGCCTGATGCCGACGGGGCAGCCCATACGCAGCGGCTCATTGAACAGGCTTCTGAATCACCGGATATCCATTACATTGCCGTAATCGATGTGTCGGGCAAGGTCCTGGTCCACAGCGACCCGGAAAAAATCGGTGAGAACATAGAACGTGACTTTAACACATTAAATCAGGCCGACCGGGACAGCATATTTCACATAGTAAGCTCAACGGATTCCAGCAATAAGGTGTTTGAAGTTCTGGGGCCGTTTAAACCGTTTCGTACCCGGGGAGGCTTACGGAGATGGCGGGAGCAGTTAAGGCAGAAGCATTCTCGCAAGCCCGGTGGTTTTTCTCAGGGAGATGTGCCACCGTACAGCCGGGTTCTGTCAACACTCGGGTCTGATACGCATCCGCAGTTCATCCTGGTCGGCCTTGATATGACCGAACTGGAAAATACGGTCCGAAGATACCGTTACCAGATGATATTCATGTCATTGACCCTGCTGCTTGTCGGTCTTGGTGGCTGGATATCACTCATGGCAGCCCAGAGTTACAGTATTTCCCAGGAGGCCCTCAACAGGGTCCAGGCCTTCACCGGTCTCTTGATTTCAAGATTGCCGGTCGGTATCATTGCCACGGACCAGGATGACAGGATCAGGACATTCAACTCTACAGCATCTGCCATGACCGGAAGAGACGTTGAATCCGTGCGCAACGGGGAACCGGAAGCTGTTCTGCCTCTTGAAATTGCACGTTTTTTTACCCTGCAGGACCAAAGTGATGAAATAACGGATCGGGACGTGGTTTTGAAGGGTGCTGATAATATGCAATATTCACTTCACCTGAGTTCTATGCCGGTCTACAACCAGTTTTCAGATTTCATGGGCCGGGTTTTGCTCATGTATGACCTGTCGGAGCTCAAAAGGCTGGAAAAAGAGATACAGCGGCACGACCGTTTGGTGGCGCTTGGAAAAATGGCTGCCGGTGTTGCCCATGAGGTGAGAAACCCGTTGAGTTCCATCAAGGGATTTGCAACGCTTCTCGGTTCTAAATTCAAGGACGGCAGTCAGGAGCATGAGGCCGCAGATCTTCTGGTGCAGGAAGCTGAAAGATTAAACAGGAGCATCACGGAACTTTTGAATTATGCCCGCCCAACACCTCTGCGCAAAGAAGCTGTCGATCTTGGAGAGATTGTTGACCTGGGGCTGAAGCTGATCAGCAGCGATGCCCGGGTTCTGGGAGTGAAAGTTTCTCTGGATGTCGAAGCGGACCTGCCTGCTGTTTCAGTGGACAAGGACAAGATAAACCAGGTACTGCTTAATCTCTATCTCAACGGTTTGCAGGCCATGGAACACTCGACTTCCGCGAAAGAGTTGAAGGTATCCGTACATCACGATGTGCATGATGGAATGCTTGTAATCGAGGTACAGGATACTGGAAGCGGTATCCCTCCGGAGGATCTTGATAAGGTCCTTGATCCATACTTCACCACAAAACCAGATGGTACCGGTCTGGGCCTTGCATTAGCTTACAAGATCATTGATGAACATAAAGGGATCATACGGTTTTCCAGCAGCAAGGGGGAAGGGACAACCGTATCAGTCTCACTCCCGATACTATAAACTCATTCGTTTCATGTTGAAATTCTCATGCCTTCTCTTGAACTTTCATCATTAGAGCGCACCGAAGCGTTTGGGATAATCCTTGGTGAAATTGTTGAACCCGGGGATGTTATCACCCTTGAGGGTCCCCTAGGGGCAGGGAAGACCGCTCTGACCCAGGCCATTGCCCGTGGCCTGGGGGTTGACCCGCGTATATATGTTACCAGCCCGACGTTCAGTCTCCTGCACGAATACCAGGGCAGGATCCCTTTGTATCATATGGATCTCTACCGGCTTAGCGGAGAGGATGAGATAGAATCACTGGGGTTTTCTGAATATTTCTACTCCGATGGCCTGACCGTTATTGAGTGGCCTGAAAGGCTTGGGAGTCTCATGCCGCCTGAACGTCTTCATGTTGCGCTTGCTATATCCGGCGAAACTTCCAGAACTGCAAATCTGACCGGACATGGCAATCTTTGGCAAAAAAAAGTGGCCGATATAGTCTCCATAGTGTAAAAAGGTTACTTTCCGGAGCAGGATTGTATACCACAATGTGGCACGTGTGCCTTTAATGTTGTTCGTTTCAGTATTATTAGGATGAGCTTTATTAACAAATGTAGTTCTTAAGAAATTTCAGGTGAAGGTAATTTACGGCGCTGGATGAACAATTAATTAAATTCTACAGGTCGCTCTATTGAATTACGAAACTCGTCTCCTACGATGACTCAAACAAGTCGTAATTCTGCATTCCGCGACTCCTTGAATTGTACATAAATTGTTCAAAGGCTTGTCTGTCAATCATCAGCAGTCCCGTATGCTGATAATCACCTTAAAATGATATTGACCTGAAATAAAATTATAATCACTTTAACAAATTATCATGAGACAGATTTATAATTCGCAGGGAGAGTAACCATGGAGCAAAAACCAATCCGTCTGGAAGACTGTTACAAAACATATACCTATGACCAGGATAAGGTATTTACTCCTGTTGAGACCATCAGGCGTTTTAAGGAGCGCCTTGCCGAAGTCGATCTGGAAATCTTAAAGGAAGTTCGGCGTATTGATAACGGCAGGCTTGATATCCCCATTTATTTCAGTATCACAGGCAGGGACGCCAGGGAAGTCATCGGCAATAAGAAACAGATGGGGAAGGGCAGCACCCCGGAGCAATCCCAGGCCAGTGCCTGCATGGAACTGGGTGAACGGTTCAGTTTTTTCAGTTTTATCAAGAATCCCGATAATTTCATAACCGGCACCTATCCTGAACTGCAGGCTGCCGGCTATAACCTCCTGCCCATTAAAAGGCTGCTGCAGTCTGTTCATGATGAGACCATGCAGGAGGAAATGCTTGCCAGGCTTCTGGCTGATATTCCTATCAAATGGACCTGGGCAACAAACCTGAACAGGCAGGAGGAGGTTCTGATCCCGTTTTCCTGGTTTTATGCCATCAATGAATTTAACGGTCCCTCAAACGGCAACTCATATGAAGAGTCCATCTGCCAGGGGATATGTGAGATAATCGAGCGCCATGTCTGCGCCGTTGTAAGCCATGAAAAGAGACAGGTGGGCCGCATCAGGCTTGAATCGGCCAAAGATCCTGTTTCACGTGAACTGATAGAAAAATTCACCCGCAACGGCATACAGGTATACCTGAACGACTTTACCCTTGATACCGGGGTGCCGACTATCAGCGCACTTTGCATAGATCCGTCCACATTTCCGGTTATGAGTGAGATCGTCTGGACAGCGGGAACCACTCCGAATCCTGAAAAGGCCCTTATCAGGGCACTCACAGAAGTCGCCCAGCTTGCAGGAGACTTCAATACCCATGCAAACTATGTGGCCAGCGGTCTGCCGAAACCATTGGCCATGGAAGAGGTTGAATACCTTTTGAGCGGCCCTGAGATCGATCTGCAGGACCTTCCTGACCTTGCCGACGACAATATGAAGACCGAGGTGGAGAACTGTCTGGCGGCCCTTGAAAAACTCGATATGGAGGTTTTTATTGTCAACACAAGGCATCCGCAACTGAAAATGCCTTCAATCTATACCATTATTCCTGGCGCTCATTTCCGTGAGAGGGCGACAAGCAGGAATGCAGGGCTTTTTGCAGCTAAGCTCATGGCCGAACTGGTCGAGGACCCCATTGAGTCCAACGGGCATCTGCTCAACATGCAGAAATTGCTGCCCGATGCCTATTACATCGAATTTTACCTGGGGCGCAACCTCCTCAGTCTTGGACGCCAGGACCAAGCCCTGATCCATTTCAACAAGGCACTTGACTTGAACCCCAGTGAAGAGGATCTGCCCTATATATATTCCTATATCGGCAATTGCCTCAAGGATCTAGAAAAGTACAGGGAGGCCATTGTCATCCTTGAAAAAGGTGCCCAGATCGATAATACCAGACCTGATATCCATAACCTGCTGGGCTTCTGTCATTTCAAGCTGGAGGAATACGAAGATGCTGTTTCCCACTTCAGCAAGACCATCGAGTTGAACCCTGCCTCTGCGATTGATTATGCCAACCTGGGGGTAAACTACCGCAGGCTTGAAAAAACGGATGAAGCAATCAAGTATTTCGAGCTTGCCTTATCGCTTGATCCTTCCATAGAATTTGCCAGAGATAACCTGGCCCAGCTCACCGGCATGGCCTAATAAAATACAGTTGCGGCCGCAGTTTTCTCGAGGTACTAGCTGCGGCCGTTTGCTGCCCGCCAATTGCAAATTGTCATAATCCGGAGTATTTATTGCCCCTATATTGAATCTCAAACGTAATCACCAGCTTTGCTATGCAGGCAGGTTAGTGTAAATGAATTTGAGTTTACTTTATCGTAACTATTTTTCATGTTCATTTTGCTTGCCCCGTCAATCGTCAGCAATTTTGTATGCTGACAAAACGAACCAAAAGGGCAGTCGTTCACTTGGCCCGCTTGCAGCGGGCAGCCCCGCGCTGCTCACAAAGAACGGGCGACATCGGAAAGTCGCGGAGTTTATGCCCTGTTTTTGAGGGTGCTCCGCCGAGTCGCCTATCCGTTCTTTGTTGTGCTGCTCGGCGGCGTGAAATGGCATTAGAAACTTTTTTTTGTGGGCAATACATAAGACACTTTCAGGGACATAGCATCATCCACCATTTTTAAGGGTGGTTGTTGAATTTATTTGTTAGCATAATCCTGTAGTGATTGCTGTCAGGTGTGCTGCGTTTATATTTTTGATTGTAGGGCAGGGTTTAGGGGAGAAAAAAAGCAATTTATAGATGTTGGTTCTTTGTCAGATGCAGATTAATATTATAAAAGCAGGTAATGCATGCAGCCACTTTCCATTATAGCCTACTTTGACAGTCGCCTGGGGCACGAGAAACAGACCAGGGGTATCCTGCAGGCCCTGGCTGAAATAACGGAAATCAGCGTGGTTCACAAAAAGGTTTTGATTTCGCCTTCTGTATATTTAAAAAACTGGGCGGCCTATTCCTTTTCGTTTCTCCAGCCTGTTCGGGAAGAAAATGAATCGCCTGCTGTTGATCTTATCATGGGCACTGGAACCCACACGCATATCCCCATGCTTCTTGATAAAAAGTCACGAAACATCCATTCCGGGCATCAGGTTAGGGTTGTGACCTGCATGACACCGGATGTATTGCTGCGCAATAAATTTGACCTGTGCTGCATCCCCAGGCACGATGAACCTGCAGCAGAAGGCAACGTTTTTGTTACACTGGGACCTCCTACTACAGTTAAGTATGAGGGCAGGCAACAGAGTGACAGGGGGCTGATCCTGGTAGGTGGCCTGGATGCAAAAAGCCATGTATGGAAATCCGAAGAGGTCGTTGCGCAGATCCAAATTATTATTGCTAAGAATCCGGCGGTGCACTGGACGGTTTCGTCTTCACCCCGCACTCCTGAGGAAACCTGTCAAGAACTGGCAAAGCTGGCTGCTTCCATGCGGCAGCTCAGCTTTTACAGGTCACAAGATACTCCTGCCGGCTGGGTTGAGAAAGAGTATGCCCTGAATGGCACTGCCTGGGTGACTGGTGACTCCATTTCCATGGTGTATGAGGCGCTGAGCGCCGGCTGTTCGGTTGGGATCCTGCCGGTTGAATGGCTGCAGCAGGGCAACAAATTCCAGAAGAGCCTCGCCATTCTGCATGAAAAGAAAATGATAGTTGATTTTAATGAATGGCAGTCCGGTGCGAAAATGCCGGTTCCGCTGGCAGAACCGTTTAATGAAGGGGAGCGTTGTGCCCGGGAGATTTTGAGAAGATGGTGGCCGGAGAGATTATGCGAGGACTCTCTCAAATAAATCAGAATCTGAATTTTGTTGTTATTTGTGCTTATTAATTGTTTGGAACGGGTTCAATATTAATATGATAATAGTCCAATTGGTTCCAGAGCTGTATGAAGGTGGGGTAGAGCGTGGTACTGTTGAACTCAGCAGGGAATTCGTGCAAAAAGGCCACAAGAGTTATGTCATCAGCAGGGGAGGGCCCCTTGTTCAGCAGATTGAAAAACATGGCGGGCAACATATCACAATGGACCTCTGCAGCAAAAATATAGCTACCGTGCCATTCAGAACAGCTCGACTCCGCAAGATACTCAGAAATATCCAACCGGACATTATACATGCACGGAGCAGGGTGCCGGCATGGCTGGCCTATTTTGCCAACAAAAAGTTGAAGCTGCCCTTTGTCACTACCGTACACGGGATATACAGCATTAATTCATACAGTAGAATTATGACACAAGGTGATGCAGTAATTTGTATCAGCGAGGTGCTTCGAGATTACGTACGTAAAAATTACGGAACAGAGGAGGACAAAATAACAGTTATCCAGCGTGGTGTTGATGTGGAATATTTTCATCCGGACCGGTTGGATCATGATTTCATCTCAAAGTTCAAAACAGATTACAACCTTTTGGATAAATTTATTCTGACCAGCGTTGGGAGGGTGACGTATTTGAAGGATTATGAGACCTTCATCGAGGCTGTATCACTCGTTAAAAAACAAATACCAAATATAAAAGGAGTGATAGTCGGCGGAGTCACAGCAGATAAGGAGAACTATCATAACAGTCTAAAAGAACTGTCAAGAAATCTGGGGGTTGAAGAAGATATAGTTTTTACTGGCAGCCAGACGAAGATGCCTGAAATTTACTTTCTCAGTGATCTGATGGTTAACGGGTCATTGACTATGGGAAACGTTGGTCGTACGGTCGTTGAATCACTCGCCATGGACACGCCTGTCCTTGCAACAAGCTATGAGGGGTTGGTCAATCTCGTCCAGGATGGGGTGAACGGCTATATAATAGCAACGAAGAACCCCCGGGACCTCACAGAAAAGATTTGCCTGGCAGAACAGAGGGCTTTTACAGGTATCCGCGACAGATTAAACCCGGAATACACCCTGGGGACAATGGTTGAGAAAACGCTGGGGGTATACAGGAAACTCCTCAATGAAAGGGAATCCGCATGAAAGTTCTGCACCTTCCAACCGAGATAGCCGGACAGGTGAATCTCAGCGCGAGAGGCCTGCGGGAAATTGGCGTAGAGGCCTATAATACAGCCCGGTCAAACCCCTTTGGTTATCCTGTCGATATTGATCCACATATCACTTGGGCACCTTTTCTTAAGGACACCCGGGACCCTTTTTTGTTTTTCAGATGGCTGAACGAGTTTGATCTTTTCCATTTCCACAAATCATCATATTTGCCATTCGGAATTGATGTGAAGCTTTTACAAAAAAAACATAAACCGTTTGTCGTGGAGTTCTGGGGCAGCGATATAAGACTGTATGATCTTGAGAGAAAAAGAAATCCCTATTTTGTGGGAGACAATGCGGATAACCAGAAACGAAAACTTGCACGGCTAAAATTTTGGTCTGAAAACACAGATGAAGTAATATTTTCTGATCATTCCGCAGATATATTCCTGGAACCGTATTTTAAAAAAATTCATGTCGTGGGGCAGAGAGTTGATACAAAACTGTATCAACCAAACTATCCTTCACCCCAGAAGAAAAAACCTAAAATAATGCATGCCCCGAGCGTAAAAGCCATCAAAGGAACAAAATTCGTAAATGAAGCCATTGAGAAACTCAGGAAAACCGGGATGGAATTTGAATACATTGAGGTGTTCGGGGTCTCCCATAAAGAGGCAATGCAGATGTATTCCGAGGCTGATATTATCGTTGATGAATTACTTATGGGGTCCTACGGGGCCTTAGCTTGTGAGGCCATGGCTTTGGGAAAACCGTTAGTCACCTATATTTTAGATGAACTTGTCAGCACCTATGCTGAAGGGTTTCCCATCGTCAATGCCAACCCGGATACAATTTTTAATGTCCTTGAAGAGCTAATATCCTCTCCTGATCAAAGACATGAAATTGGCAAAAAGAGCAGGGCATATGCCGAGAAAGTGCATGATATAAGAGTAGTCGCTGCTAAACTCCTGGAAGTTTACAAGCAAAAAATCTCACTTTGATTTCCAGGTCACAAACCTTATTCCCCCTCCTGCTTGCAGGCGTATTTGATATAAAAGCTTTTGGGGACAAGACCCGTTTTGTACATGACATAGAATAAGGGCCTCAATTTTTCAAACAGCTGCTTGTTGGTTTCAAATTCTTTGTATGTCCTTTTCGGCATTGTCATGAGATGCTCGAACTCCTCATCTGAAAGTCCCAGCCTTTTCTTTACCATTTCAACGAGACCGTAGTCCACATTCGGTGGCTGGGCTATCAGTTCAAGGCCTTCCTCCTGGGTCATCTGGCCTCCGCGTATCAGGGCTGAGTAGCCGAGCAGGCGCAAATCAATACCAAAGCGCCTGGGCAGGAAATATGTATGGTAGAAACTGGTGATCCTGTTTTCAAGGTGGTGTCCACCATACCACTGCCAGCCGAATTCCTTGCTGAGAAAATCCTTTGTTTTTTCCTTGTTGTGGTCAAGGTGATAGAGCGGCCTGACCAGCTTGATTCTTTTGAACAGGCGCCATTTGAGTTGCAGGCTGAGCCACATGTTCGGAAAAGTTTTCATCGGCAGTTCACCGTACTGGCGGTGAACGCTGTCTATATATTTGGGGTCCATGTAGAGCCAGCCTAATGGGCATATGCCTTCAGTCCTGAAAGAATGGCCTTCGAATATGTGCTTGATTTTGTATTTTTCCGCCGCCATATATAGGGTTGAGGCCAGCCCTATGTCGGTCGGGGCTTCGAGGTCAGGTACCCCGGCTTTCAGGAATGCCCGGTAAATGTCGTCATATTCCTCATTGTCAACGACATATGTAAAAAGCTCCACATCCAGTTTTTTTAAAACACGCTGGATATTTTCGACCGCTGTTGTGGAGTCCCAGGTGTTGTCAAAATGGACGGCAAGGGGGCGTAATCCCAACTCCTTGGCCTTGTGGACGAGAAAAGATGAATCGCAACCACCACTTACACCGACGATGATATCATATTTTTTATTTCTGTTTTCTTTCTTTATTTGTTCTGCGATTCCATTGACAATCTCTTCACCCTGTTTGCCCGCTGGATACTCCTCAAAGAGTTGCTCCGTCTGCCGGCAATAATTGCATACTCCGTCATGGTCAAAAGAGATGTTCGGGGTTTTTTCATCATAAAGACAACGGCTGCAGCGTATTCTTATTTTTAAAAAATTATCATGCCATTCTTGCTGCCAAGCTTCCTGATTAGTTGTCGAATTCATTATGTGTGACCATTGTTGAGTGTTTAACTATTTGATATATATAGGCAGTTTTTTGTAAGGAGCCCTTGTAATGAGATGAAGTTGAAAATAATTTCAGAGGACGGATGACAACATTTCGTCCAACTCGCTTTTGTCTGGAAAATTAACCAGAACAGCCCTGTTGGGTCCCTGGTAAACCACCATGCTTCCGGCGGCAACAGCAGATGCGCCTCCATGCTCTACCGCTTTCCTGAAATCTTCAGGACTGCCTGCTCCTCCTGAGGCAATTACAGGTATGCCAATCGCGTTTGAAACACTGTTGATTAAAGTCGTATCGTAGCCTTCGAAAGTACCGTCCCGGTCGATTGAGGTAAGCAGAACTTCTCCTGCTCCCATTTCTTCCATTAACTGTGCAAAATCGACCGGGTTAAACTTTGTAGCTTTTTGCCCCCCGTTTGTATAAACCCAGTATTTGCCCCAGAAGTTTTTCTTTACATCTATTGAGACAATAATACTCTGGCTGCCGAAAATCTCGGACGCCTTCTTAATAAAAGTCGGGTCTTCCACTGCATAGGAATTGATTGCCACCTTTTCAACACCGAGGTTGAAGATTTTTTTTATGTCATCGATTGATCTGACTCCGCCGCCATAAGCGATTGGCATGAAGCATTCTGAGGCAATTTCTTCGATGATCTGGAACGGGGGTGATTTTTTTTGGTTTGTTGCGACAATATCAAGGAAAATCAGTTCATCTACTTCTTTTTTGTTAAATATCCTGACGGTGTTGATAGGATCACCCACATACGAAGGATTCTTAAACTTTACCGTTTTGACCAATCCCCATCCTTTTAAAAGGAGGCAGGGCATTACTCTTGTCGTGAGCATGCGTTACAGTTCCGTAAATTTTTCGAGAAGATATTTTCCAAACTTATGACTCTTCTCAGGATGGAATTGAACGCCATAAATGTTTTCTTTCTGAAGGGCAGAAGTGAAATCGAAACCATGGAAGGTGGTAGTGAGAATATCTGAGTCGTTTACACAAGACACATAATAGGAATGGACAAAATAGAATCGTGCAACGGTATCCAAACCTGCAAACAGAAGATTGTCTCTTTTGATGGTAATTGTATTCCATCCCATATGAGGGATTTTCAGGTTGGATTCGTTTGTATCAAACTTGAATTTTACAGTTTTTCCTTTGATCCATCCTAAGCCTTTTTCGGCCCCTTCTTCGCTTGTTTCTGTAAACAGTTGCATACCGAGGCAGATGCCGAGAACGGGTATCTTTCTTGCCAAAACCAGATCATTCAGAACATGCAACAAATTTAATTCCTCAAGGTTTTGCAAAGCCTGGTCAAAAGCACCGACCCCTGCAAGAATTAATTTGTCTGCATTACTGATCTCGGATAAATCGGAGGTTATTGTAGAAGGGGCCCCGATGGCTTTCAGCATATTTTTTATTGAGGCCAGATTGCCCAAGCCATAATCAACGATAATAATATTTTGGTCACGCACTATTCCGTGGCCCCTCTCTGACGTATAAATCTGGCAGGTGATCCTGCCACGACGGTATGGGGGGCGACATCTCCTGTAACTACTGATCCTGCACCAATAATAGCTCCTCCTCCAATTTTTACCCCTGGCAGAAGAATTGCTCCTAAACCAATGTCACAGCCGTTTTCTATGGAAACTTTTTTCATAATAAGTTCATTGCGTATGACAGGATAGGATACCGGATTCTCTTCATGCACAGAAGTAATTATTTTTACACAGGGTGCTATACCTACGTCACTGCCAATTTTTAATCCACCACCACTGTGAAAAAAACAGCTTTGGCCAATCCAGGTATTGTCACCAATTGTCATTTTATTTTTATGATAGCCTTTTAAAATTGTATTATGGCCAATATATACGTTATTGCCGATTTCAAGGTGTTCCGGGTGAAAGATCAGAACACCTTCTTCGAAGATGACGTTCTCACCAAGTGAGAGAAAATCTTCGGGAAGGAATTTGCCGTCACCATGTGTGGTAAACTTACTTTCAAAATTTGAATTCAAGTTCCGTCCTCTAATTTAATTGATCCTGAAGTAAGTGAGTCTTTCCCATAAAAATTGTTTCATAAACTCTTTGTCAACTCTTGAACCTTTGCAGAAATGTAAGAGGTGTCGATATCAATGAAGCAGGGGAACGTGATAGTATTTTTCTCAAGAAAATCAGCATTCGGCTGCACCGTATTATATTTTCGGGCGTAATAGGTACCTCCGCTTAAACAATACGTGCCGATTGTGGTTTCAATTTCATGAGTACGAAGGAGCGCAATAAGGGTGTCCCTGTTAATACCTTGCGGGACCTTGAAAACTATTGACTGGCAATTATGGCGAATACCTGATCCGGTTTTCTGAATCTGAAATCCTAAAGGCTCCAGGGCCTGCCGGTACGACTCCTTTACTTCGTTTCTGTGTTTGACTATATCGTCAAGTTTTATAAGCTGTTTCCTGCCCATCAAGGCCTGCAGTTCACTCATTCTGTAATTGTAACCGTAATCAACAAAATCCTGTGTTCCATCACCGGCTATTTCGGCGCCATGGTTGAGTTTGATCTCCAGTTGTCCTGCCAGGCTATCGTCATTGACAGTTATTGCTCCTCCTTCACCGGTGGTCAGGAGTTTTCTCGGATGAAAACTGAAACATGTCAAATCCGCCACTTTGCCGCATTTTTCATTATTTTCAGAACTGCCAATAGCGCAGGCAGCATCTTCAATCAAAGGGATTGCGTGTTTTGTGCATATTTCCTTGATCGCATGCAGTCCGCTGGGGTTGCCGAAAGCATCCACAAAGATTACGGATCTTGTTTTCGTGGTTATCTTTTTTTCGAGTTCTTCCGGCAGCAGATTAAATGTATCCAGGGAAACATCAGCGAAAACAGGTACAGCGCCAATGTCTTCAACTACATTGGCGGTAGCCGGGAATGAAAAATCCGAGACAATAACCTCATCGCCGGACTTAATATTCAGAATCTTGAGCGCAGTGGAAAGGGCAGTTGTGGCTGATGTAGTTAAAAAAGCATATTTTGCCCCGGTATAGTGTGCAATTTCCTGCCGCAGGGCCGCTACATGTTTGCCTTTTGTGAAAATGCCGCTCGCAAAGATTTCCTTGAAGTCGTCTTCAACCTCAGCAAAGCTGATGTATGGTTTAATAAGCCTGATCATTGGGCGGGAGTGATGTTTTTTCTGTACCAGTCAAGGGTTTCCTGTAACCCCTTATCAAAAGAGGTCAACTGATAATCAATCATGGACCTGATTTTGGCGTTACTGGCGTTATGGCATTCCACATCGGCTCTTCGTTCGTCTTTATAGATAACATCACCATGATATCCCATAA
>JAHEID010000161.1 GCA_024639555.1 Deltaproteobacteria bacterium | reverse complement strand
AAACGGAGCGTAGTTCAGCACTGACCTCCCGGGCTGTTCCTGTCATGCCGGCCAATAAACGGTATCTGCGGAAAAAACGTTGGTAGCTGATGCGGGCAAGGGTCTCTTTCTGGGTGGTGACTTCGCACCCCTCCTTTACTTCGATCAGTTGATGCAGGCCGCGTTCCCAGGACCTGTCTGCCATTGTTCTGCCGGTAAATTCATCAATGATCTCAACCTTTCCTTCCCGCACCAGATAGTCCCTGTCTTTCTCAAAAAGATACGAGGCGAAAAGGGCCTGGCGGACTATTTCTTCCCGCCTGTGCGGGCCGGTCCAGAACCTGCCGGTCGATTTTGTTATTTCAGCAAGCCTTTCTTTCCCCTTATCAGTAAGTTCACACTTTTTCTCGGAAAAGTTAATTGTAAAATCTCTGCCGGATTCAAGCTGCTGGGAAAAATTATAGGCTTCGCCGAATATCTTTGCTTCGTAATTATTGCTGCCTGCTCCGGAAATTATAAGCGGAGTCCGTGCTTCGTCAATAAGTATACTGTCAGCTTCATCAACAATGGCAAAATACAAACCATGCAGGCAAAGACTGTTCTCGATATCTTTGCCCTTAAGACGGTCAAGGCGTATCTGCCCTCTACTGGGCTTTTTGCCAAGCTGAAGCCTGTCTTTCAGGTAATCAAAAACAATTTCCTTGTTCGTGCAGTATGTAACATCACAACTGTACGCCTGACGGCGGGCTTCAAGGCTCATGCCATGCACAATAATACCGACACGTAAACCCAATTGTTCATATACCGGTTTCATCCAGTCTGCATCACGCTGGGCCAGGTAATCATTGACCGTAATAATATGGACAGGGATTCCGGCCAGGGCCGCTGTACCGGCTGCAAGTGTAGCTGTGAGCGTCTTGCCTTCGCCTGTTTCCATTTCAGCCACCATGCCCTGTAGCAGGGTCCAGCCGCCTACAAGCTGCACATCATAATGGGCCATACCGAGGCTTTGCTGCGCCACTTCGCGGATCAGGGCAAAGGATCTGGCAGCATTATCCAGTTTTATTCCCTCCTGACGCAGCAAAATTTGCAAGCCATCAGCTTCAGTTTTCAGGGATTCCTTTGTCATGCTGCGGAATTCATCCCTCAGAATATTCACCAAGGGAACAATTGCCTGAAATTGGGAGGGATTGTGGCGGAATCGGTCAACTATTATATGACCAAGCTCTGCGGCAACCCTGTTCAGAAAGGGCTCCTTGCGGTCACGCCGCTCTGGATAAAATCCTGACGTAATTTTTCTCGGCAGTACCAGGCTAGACATTGAACCGCTTCAGGAAAAGTTGGCGTATATCACGGTACCACTGAAAAGCCAGTGGTTCATAGCCATGATGAAATTTGGTGTACACCCGTGCCCCTATCAAAATAGATGGGCGCAGAACCTCCGGCTCGATATCAAACTGAAACATCTTGTCAAATGTCTTCATCTGTTTTCCCGAGGTGGGATCAAGTACAATTTGCCCTCCTCCTGCAGTGCTGAGGGTTATGCTGGGAAGTTGTTCCAGGGCGCCGGGAAGCTCACGCGAAATTGTGCCTCTTGTAATATCATCAAAATTTTCAGCAAAACGCAGCAAAACTTCGTTTGTGCGTTGACGGACAAGATCAACATTGATTTGCGGTATAACGACCCGCACAACCGGTTGGCTGCTTTCAAGGACATATCCGATCATTTCCCCATGACGGATAAATCGACCTGGAAGATCAACTGCCTGGGGCACTATAAATATTCCATCAGCCGGGCTGCGAATAGTAAGATCATTAACCCGTTCCTCGGTGCGGACAAGAGCAGTTTTAATATGGTTCAGTTCTTCCTGGATAATGGTTGCCTGCAGGGGATCAAGGGACAGGGCAGCACCATAGCGCAGTTCAAATTCCTTTTGTTTACTCCTCAGCATCAATAACCCGGCCAGCAATTCATCATCAGAGCATTCAACCAGAACCTGCCCCCTGTGCACCCTGCTGAAAGGTTTCATCTTTATCTGCCTGATAAAACCGCTGGCATTGGCCCTTACCAGGGAATCTTCCGGCGCCCATATAACACCCTCGGCATTGGTCCAGAGCGGAAACGGCAGGACGAAGAGGACGAGAAAGATTAGGGCCAAAGCTGCGCCTGTTATGGAAAGAGCCTGAAATCTTCTGCTGCGAAGTCCCTTGCTGTTGACAATGTATTTTATACCTTTGAAAAGAGGAAAAACAAACATGGTTATACAGGCCCACAGGGCCAGTACTATACCTATGAAGAAAAATTTTCCTGCTATAAAGAGTATGATAGCGGTGTAGATGAAGAGCCGATAGAAGAAAGCACAGACGGAATAGGTTGCCAGCCAGAATTTTTCACCGGGACCTATATAGGGCTGCTCAGCATCGCCTGCCCTGAAAACATATCTTTTTATAAGGTATTGCAGATAATTGATACTGCGTTGGGCCAGGTTGGAAATGTCGAGAAAGTCACCCAGGATATAGTAGCCGTCATAGCGCAGGAGAGGATTGGCATTAAAGAGTATGGTTGAGACGCTGCCGATGAGCACAACGTTGAAGGCAACGGTCCGAGGCAGTCCGGGATCAAGGGAGACCCAGACAATCATGGCTGTTGCCGCGACAAATAATTCAGTTAGAATCCCGGCTGCACCTATAAACATTCTGCGCCATTTTTCCCTGAAGGCCGATGCCGAAGATGCATCCACATAGGGAATAGGCATTAAAACAAGGAGCATGATCCCCATTTCATGGACTTCACCGTCCCAGTTGCGGACAGCATAGCCGTGCCCGAACTCGTGCAGTCCCTTGACAATGGGATAAACAAACCAGAGGATCAGCAGATTTTCCGCTGCCAGGACACGGTCGGTAATATTATGGGTTAATTCCGGCCAGTGCTGACCCGCAAGCATAGCAGCATACCCTACGACTGCCAGCCACAGAATAATGCCGAATATACTGAAAAACGGCCTGGTCAGGAACATGGTTTTTGTAAGAAAGGCTTCCGGATCAAAAAGCGGAAAACGCAGAAAAAGAGGACTGCGAAGATTGGCCAGCCAGCGGGCCCGGTCGATTTTTTTACCACGCAACAGCAGTTCCTGCGTATTGGGCGGAACATCACACAGCAGCATGTCTCCCACATGCAGCTGCCGGAACAGCCGGATGACATCATCCTGGGTCGGGGAATCATCACCGAATTTCTCAGCAGCCAGTTCCCAGAGTTCCTGGACAGTACGTTTGCCGTCCATAAGGCCGATAATATAGTAGGCCATGGGAGAAAAACGGTAGAACTTGCCTGTGGAGTGGTCCTGCATGACGAACCATTTCTCTCCACGGTACATGTGGCGGTGGATTTCGGAGTGGGCACGCAGCCTGGGTTTTAACTTGGCAATGCGGTACCAGGAGGGACTGAAGAGAGGTTTTTCCATTTTACAGCCATATTAAGGAAGCCAGGACCACATTTTCAGGCGCATCCAGGTGATAAGGTCATGGGTCCATATCCAGATGAGCCTGCGGCGGTCTATGAAAATTTTGCCATACCCTTCCATGCCCGGACGGATTCGCTGTGACAGTTTGTCCAGTGAGGCTTCAACCTTAAAAAAGGAGCGGCCTTCCTCGGCAAGTGTAACCGGGGTTACTGTTTTCACCGTAAAAGTCAGGGGAGTTTCGGGCATGGCGCTTAAAATGAGCTCGCCCTGCTGCCCCGGCATGATTACGCTTATTTCCGTTTCATCTACCTGCAGAATTACCCGGTATGAATCCAGGGGAGCTATCTCAAAAAGCACCTGGCCCTTTTCCAAAGGGGTGCCAAGCGACTGACTCAGGTCACCGGACACGACCAGACCGCTGAAAGGCGCTGTGATCTTTGTCCTGGCAAGCTGTTCGTCAAGCAGCCGCAGCTGGGCTTGCGCCTGGTGCGCCTGTTCCTGCAGGATGCTGGCAGCGGCAGTGTCGCCTTCAGCCATGGCTTTTCGGTTCTCCAGCTGGTGCTGTGCCAGCTGGCTGGCCCATTTCGAACGTTCCAGGTTCAGGTCCCGGTCATTGAGCCGTGCCATAACCTGTCCTTCCTCCACAAGAGCGCCGGCCTTCACATCAGCCTCGTCAAGATAGCCTTCAAACGGCACGGTGACGGACCGCTGGATTTCCCCCTCAAGGGCTGTCTTGGCCGTAACCCTGTAATCACCCCTTGCAAATGCAAAGAACACCATAAGAACAAGGACCGCGATTATGATGAGTTTAACAAGAAGATGCTCAGCGCCAATTATATACCGTATCTGGTCCTGGAAACTTGATTTGATCTTGCCAAGCAGCGGTCGATCATTAAGCCTTTTTTCTTTCAGAATGGGACCGATAAAAGAGGCCACGGTATCGCAGAGATCTATTGTTGCTTTGTCAAAAAAATCCTGCTCGCTGGAAGAGGTGCGTTCCAGGGTCAGGGCCCCGTAACTTTCGCCCTCTTCATCAAGAAACGGAATTGTGAGGATGGTATCGCTGTTATGCTGACGGGCCAGTTCAGCATGGACCCGTAATATTGTTTTCTGCTGTTCGGATTGAGGCGGATATACAAGAAGAGCGGCCTGTTCAACTGACTCATCCATGGCATTGCCGATGGCCCGGATGAGATTCATCTGCTTGCCGAACTGGGCGCTGTGTGACAACGACTCGATACGGATGCGACCCTTATGGAGATAGCCGATGCTCACCCGGTCACAGTCAAGGCGTGAAGCAAGTTCTGTGCAGCAGGCAGTGGCAGCAGCCTTGAAACGTTTTTCCTGCAGCGCTATGGCTGTAATTTCCAGGGCGGAATTCAAGCGCTGCGAAAGTTGTTCGGTGGCGCCTGACTGCTGGCGCAGGATCCAGTTCTCCAGCCATGGAACCCCCCCATTGCAACTGCCGCATGGCGGTCTGCAGCTGGGCAGGAGGACGGGGACCAACTTCGAGAGCCGCTACTCCATATAGAGTATTCTTAATTTTAACGGGATAGGCCAGGTAAAAAT
>JAHEID010000160.1 GCA_024639555.1 Deltaproteobacteria bacterium | reverse complement strand
AGCACCAGGCGACCGTTTTCCAGGACATAGGCCCGTTGGGCAAATTTAAGGGCCAGGCGGGCATTCTGTTCGACGAGCAGAATTGTGGTCCCCTCACTGTTGATCTCTTTGAGGGCCTCAAACATTGAGAGCATGAGAAGAGGCGCCAGTCCCATGGAAGGCTCGTCCAGAAGCATGAGCTTGCGGCCGCTCATGTAGGCACGTCCCACGGCAAGCATCTGCTGTTCTCCGCCGCTTAAGGTGCCGGCCATCTGGGACTTACGTTCCATAAGACGTGGGAAGACAGTAAAAACCCGTTCAACATCCCTGGCGATCCTGCCCTTGTCCCTGCGGGCAAAGGTTGCCAACCGCATGTTTTCCATCACGGTCAGGTTGCCGAACAAACGCCTGCCTTCCGGCACGTGTGATATGCCCAGCTCACTGACAACCTTGTCGGGCGCGTACTGCAGGAGGTTCTTACCCTCGAATGTCATGGCGGAGCCCTTGTCTGCGGGGATCAGACGTGATATGGCACGCAATGTTGTACTTTTACCGGCACCGTTGGCACCGATAATGCAGACGATCTCTCCCTTGTCGATGGAGAAATCAATGGAATGGAGGGCCCTTATCTTCCCATAGGATACATGCAGATTTTTTATTTCAAGCTGCATCAGTGGAGGTCCTCACTGCCAAGATAAGCCTCGATTACATGCGGGTTGTTCTTGGTCTCCTCTGGTGTGCCTTCGGCGATAACTTCCCCGAAAACAAGAGTCTGGATCCTTTCGCACAACTCCATGACAAATTTCAGGCGGTGTTCGATGAGAAAGATGGCCACATCAAAATCTTCATGAATTTTCCTGATAATGGAGATCATGCGGTTCAGTTCATCCGGTGTCATACCTGCCGTTGGTTCATCCAGGAAAAGGACCTTCGGGTTTGTGGCCATGGCCCTGGCCATCTCCACCCGCCGCTGGGCACCGTAAGGCAGGCTGACGGCAAGCTGGGAGCTGAAATGGGCCACATCAAATGTTTCCAGCAGGTGCATGGCCTTGGCAGTAAGCCTCTTTTCTTCCTGGTGGCAGAATCTGGAACCGAAGAAAGCTCCCCAGATGCCGTATTCCAGCTGCGAGTAGCAGGCCATTTTTACATGCTCTAGGACAGTCATGTGGCGCCAGAGCAGGAGATTCTGAAAGGTGCGGCCCAATCCCATGCCCGCAATCTCATGGGGGTGGCGGCCTATAAGGTTATGGCCCTCAAGTTCAATATTGCCCTCAGTCGGGGTGTGAATGCCGGAGATCAGATTGAAAATCGTGGTTTTGCCGGCACCATTTGGTCCGATCAGTCCCACGATATGGCCCGGCTCAAGGATAAGGTTGTAGTTGTGGACTGCCCGTAATCCCCCGAAATAATGTGTCATGTTGTCAACACGAAGAAGAGCCATAATGTTATTCCTCGCCTAATTGCTGCCTGGGTTTCATGAGCTCTTTGGGTTTGAACTCTGTAAAGGCGATGAGGCCCGTCGGGCGAAAGAGCATTACCAGAATGAGGAGCAGCGGAATTATGATCCACTTGTATATCTCTAGGGGCCGCAAAGCCTCACTTAAAATGTTGATGCTTACCGCGCCCACAATGGAGCCGGTGACCGAATTGAGGCCTCCGAAATATACCATGGCCAGAATTTCAGCCAAGCGCTGGATGCCAAAAGAACCGGGATTGACGTAGCGCAGAACATGGGCAAAGAGTCCTCCGGCCACCCCGGCCCAGAAGGCCCCGAACATAAAGGTGATGATCTTGGTCTTGCGGGTATTGACCGTCATGGCCTCGGCTGCCAGCTCATTGTCGCGCACGGCGTTAAGGGCCTTGCCCATGGTTGAACGGACAAAATTGTTGATGATCCAGATACACAGAACCATGACAATGAAAACCATAGGCAGGGTGGAATAATGGGGCTGGCTCGACATGCCCCGCGGGCCCCCTACAAATTCAAGATTTTCGATAAGGCTTTTGACGATAAAGAGAAAGGCAAGTGATATAATGGCCAGGTAATCCCCGCGGGTGCGGAAGGATGGTATGGCAATGACCAGGGCCCCGAGAGCTGCAGCAATGCCCCCTGCGATGAGGGCCAGGGGAAAGAAATAAAGGCCAAGCGCTTCCGGCAGCAGGGCATCACCGAACTGTTTGTCATTGGCAAAAAGCAGCAGGGTAATAGTGGATGCCGTATACGCTCCGAGTGCCATGAAACCCGGATGGGAGCAGGAAAACTCACCCATGTAACCGTTGATGACATTGATGGAGAGCGTCAGCATGACGGCGATCATGGTGAGTTTTAAGACCAGCAGCCGGTAATCGCTCATATCGGCCCAGAGATGCAGGGCTCCGTAAAAAAGTCCAAGATGTACAAGCGCTGCAACGGTCACCGGGCGCTTATCAAGAAATCCGGCCAGTTTATTTGCCGGTTTCTGCAGGGACTTGACAATTAAGAGAATGGGCAGTCCGTATACCAGGATGAGGTAGCCAATTGTGCCCGGGATAAGCAGAGGTTTTTTCAGCACAGAGAGTAAGCCGAAAAGTACTGGGATTTTGGGAAGGCCGAGATAGTATGATATGAGGTCGCCCAGGGAGTACTCCACCAGTACAGCCCCCAGGAAACCAAGGAACCAGCCGATCAGCGGGACCGTGGTAACAAAACCTTGCAGCCGGGCTTTGAAGCCTTTTTTATGCAGCTGCGATATGTGGTCCGGAATATCCATTCTGTTCTTTTTTGCTTATTGCATGGAAGGGCTAAAAATTAGAGTCTAAGCTGTGTGCTATGCGCCTGGCCGAAGAAGCCGTGCGGTCTGAAAGTCAGAATGAGCAGAATAATGGAGTAGGCAATGACGTCCCTCAGGGTTGACGGGAAGATCCAGGCCACAAAAATTTCGATAAAACCCATCAGGAAACCGGCCAGGGCAGCACCGAGAATGGAGCCCCGACCGCCTAAGATCGCTGCGACAAAAGCCTTCCAGCCCAGGAGTATTCCCATATAAGGATCAAGTACCGGGTAGGCGAGTCCGTAAAGAATACCTGCGGCTGCGGCCAGGGCTGAGCCGATGGCAAAGGTGAGAGGCGCAATCTTATTTATGGATATACCCATCAGGGGTACCGCCTGAAAATCAAAGGACATGGCCCGCATGGCCATGCCCCATTTGGATTTCTGGATGAAGCGGTGCAGCAGGTACATGAGCCCCAGGGAAACCCCGACAATAAGTATTTTCTTATTGGTCACATAGACGCCGCCGAACTGGTAGGTGGCCGATTCAATAAGCTGGGGAAAACTGAGGCGGCGGGCGCCGAGAATGGCCAGATTACCGGTTTCAAGGATAATGCCGATCATCAACCCTGTAATGGCAGCAGATGCCCGGGGCGCATCGCGCAGGGGCCGATACCCCACGCGCTCGATGAACATCCCCACAAAAGATGTAAAGAACATGGAAAAGAGGATGGTCAGGATGAGGATGAGCCAGCCGGGCAGGGGAATTCCGGTCAGGGCGACAAACCCGAGCAGGGCTGTCGCCACACCGAAACCGATATATGAGCCGACCATGAATACATCGCCATGGGCAAAGTTGAACAGCATCAGGATGCTGTACACCATGGAATATCCCAGGGCGATCAAGGCATAGAAGCTGCCCCATTGCAAACCGTTTACAATGTTCTGGAGAAAAAGATCCATTCCGGCTTAGTTGGGACAAACGGATTTATAGAATTCGTATTCTCCTTTGTCGCTGATCCGGACAATGACAGCGCACTTGATGGGATCTCCTTCTTCCGTAAAGGTCATGTCACCGGTGATACCGTTGAAGTTTTTAATCTGGGCCAGGGCGTCGCGCACAGCCTTGCGGTCTTTCCCTATTTTGCCGGTCAGCGTGCCGGCATTTTCAATGGCAGTCTGAACAAGTCGGAGCGAATCCCAGGTCAGGGCCGCAACATCATCCGGGGTATAGCCGTATTTTTTTTCGTAGCGCTCGATGAACTCCTTGGTTGCACCCTGTGCACCCGCAGCTGCGTAGTGGGTGGAGAAGAACAGGCCGTAGCAGTCCTTGCCGCACAGGGTCACTGTTTCGGCTGACCCCCAGGAGTCACTGCCCACTATGGGACCGGTCCAGCCAAGCTCATGGGCCTGCTGTACGATGAGGGCCACCTCGTTGTAGTACTGGGGAGTGAAAAGCACCTGGGCGCCGGACTTGTTGATCTTGCTTAACTGCGAGCTGAAATCGGTGTCCTTGGTGGTGAAACTTTCAAAGGCAACCACAGAGCCCGGACCATGTATCTTTTCCCAGGCCTGCTTGAAAAATTCGGCGAGCCCCTTGGGGTAATCGCTGGCAACATCATAGAGGACTGCCGCCTTGGTGAAACTGAATTCCTCGGTGATGAAATTGGCCAAAACAGGGCCCTGGAAAGGGTCAAGGAAGCAACCCCGGAAAACAAAGGGACGGTCCTTGGTTGAGTCGGGGTTTGTGGACCAGGGGGTGATCATGGGTGTCTCGTAGTTGTTTGCAACATCACCTGCCGGCACCGCCTGTTTTGAAGACTGGGGCCCGACGATGACAAGCACCTCGTCTTCGGTGATCATCTTGGTGTTTGCCTTTACAGCTGACTCGGCCTTGGACTCGTTGTCTTCAATAACCAGTTCAACGGGATATTTTTTGCCTCCAACTGCAATGCCGCCTGCTTTTTCGATATCTTCCAGCCACATCTGCGCAGCATACTTGGTGCCCTCGCCAACCTTGGGGATATCACCGGTGATCGGGGCGTTGATGCCGACCTTGACAACCGTCTTGCGCCCGAAACTACAGGCGTTGGCAGAAACAATCAGAATAGCGATAAGTCCCCAGATAATACCATGTGGTGTTCGTTTCATGTTTCCTCCTCTCATTGTCTAGAATTATGAAATGAAAAATACCCTCAAATTACAGATAAAAAATATTACCTTGTTTTTCTACCTTTAATTCCATGCACTTTACAACTGAAAAATTGTCATTAAAGAGATGGGTATTTATACTTACATGAAAAAAGATAA
>JAHEID010000044.1 GCA_024639555.1 Deltaproteobacteria bacterium | reverse complement strand
CACGGCCTCCCCCTTGACCTGCTTGAATCCACTGTACAGATCCTGACCGGTAATACGAGCAGGTTCTGGCGCTTTTTCTGGGGGCTTGAAATCATACCAGACTGGTTTGGTGACAAATTCATTCTCCTGGCAACCGCGCTTGACAAGAGTGCCCTGGTTACCACGGACAGTTTGAAAGAGCATGTCACCACCTATAAAACAAAGATCGCTGAAGGCAAGAAAGTGCTCCTTGTGGCACACTCGCAGGGCAGCCTCTTCGGCAACCAGGCATACAGCCTGTTGGACAGCCGCGAGCAGCAAAGCTTCGGCATGGTGTCAGTTGCCAATGTGGACAGCAATGTCCTTGATGCGGACTCCCCCTACACCACACTGAATAGCGACAAGGTTATATTGGCGCTTATTGCCGCCCAGATAGCCCTTCCCTCCAAACCCATGGCGCCAAACACGGAAAACCTGGACAACGAATCGGCGGATTCCCTGGGTCACTTATTTATCCGGTCATACATGGCAGACGGCAGCAACAGTGAGGACAAGATCACGCAACAGGTTATTGCAGCCCTGGACACCCTTGCCACGCCTTCGCAGATCGTCGAGTCAGGGGTCATTACCGTGTCTCTTACCTGGGGTTCTGAGCCTGATGTTGATCTGCATGTCTATGAACCCAACGGCATGCAGGTTTTCTGGGACAACCTCCAGGGATATTCCGGCGCCCTTGACCGCGACGACCGGACAGGGCACGGGCCGGAACACTACAATGTGCCTTCATGCGAAACACTTGAACGGGGGGTCTATCATGTTGCCCTGGATTACTTCAAGGGAGACGAACCCGAAGTGGCGACAATACAGATCGAGGCCGGTTTACTGGTCAGGACCTTTGAAATTCCCATGCCCTCGGAATATTACGGCAGCCCCAATTATCCCGAGTTAATCGCCAACATCTGGGTGAAAGGCGGCGAGAACGGCGGCTACGACTTCGAAATCTACGAATAATAGTGCCGACACCCTCTACCCCCAAAGCCTCTCAGTAGATGGTACATTACTGGGAGGCTTTCTGTTGCAGGGCCAACAAGACACAATATCCCTTTAATCACTGCAATAAAAAGTAGTATACAGTATTATTATGGGACACAGGCAGAAACCATTACGCTGACTTTGCTTCTCAAGTCCTTAATTTAGTTAATAAATATATATTTTGATCACGCAATTATACCGTGGCAGCATTATGACCGGTACATGACAAAAAGAGAGAACACCATGGACGAACAGCTGAGTTTTGTTATTGGGGCGGACAACAACATTCCGGTGGAGCAGTTGACTAAAATGAGCAACCGGCACGGCCTTATCGCCGGTGCAACCGGTACCGGCAAAACAATTACCCTGCAGATCCTGGCCGAAAGTTTTTCCCGGCTCGGGGTGCCTGTTTTCGCTGCCGATGTCAAGGGCGACCTTTCCGGCATTGCGGCTGCAGGCAAACCCCATCCGAAAATAGATGAAAGACTCCAGAAAATTCCCCTGGGGGAATACGTCCAGCGGGGCTACCCCGCAGTGTTCTGGGACATTTTCGGGCAAAAGGGACACCCCATCCGCTCAACCATCTCTGAAATGGGGCCGCTGCTGCTGTCAAACCTCCTTGACCTGAACGACACGCAATCCGGGCTCATGTACAGCTGTTTCAAAATTGCCGATGATGACGGGCTGCTGCTGCTGGACCTGAAAGATCTGCGTGCACTGCTGGCATGGATGAGTGACCATGCCAAGGAATTACGCGGTGAGTACGGTAATATTTCAGGGGCAAGCATCGGGGCCATCCAGCGCAAACTGCTGATACTGGAAGAACAGGGCGCGGAACATTTCTTCAGCGAACCAACGGTGCAACTATCAGACCTTATGCAGGCGGATTTTTCCGGCAACGGCGTAATCAGCATTATGGATGTCTCCACGCTGGTTTCAGAATCCCCCCGGGTATATGCAACGTTTCTCCTGTGGCTGCTTTCAGAACTCTTCGAACAGCTTCCCGAGGTTGGGGACCCGGATAAACCCAGTCTCGTATTTTTCTTTGACGAAGCACACATCCTGTTTGACCAGGCGCCAAAACCGCTTGTTGAAAAAATTGAACATGTCGTGCGGCTTATCCGTTCAAAAGGCGTGGGGATTTATTTTATTACGCAAAGCCCGCTTGATATACCCGAAGATGTCCTGGGGCAGCTCGGGCTCAAGATCCAGCATGCCCTGCGTGCCTTTACCCCTAAAGACAGGAAGGTTATAAAAAGCGTGGCCCGTTCATTCCGCAGCAATGAACAGTTTGATTCTGAAACAGTTCTTACAGAACTTGGCATCGGTGAAGCCCTGGTTTCAACCCTTGATGCCAAGGGCAGCCCCAGGCCCGTCCGGAGAACCCTGATCCGGCCGCCTGAATCCCGTATAGGCCCCCTGACAGATGAGGAAAGAACAGAGCGCCTCAATAAGTCGCCGTTCAGGGGGCGCTACGATGCTGTTGTTGACCGTGAATCCGCGTACGAACTGCTCAAGAAACGCGCCGAGGAACTGCAGGTCCGGCAGGATGAGGAGATGCGGCTGAAAGCTGAACAAGAGGCACAGGCAAAACCTGCCAGGGGCAGGAAAAGACAGTCCATTGGCGATGCCTTTATGAAAAGCACGGCACGGTCCATTGGCAGTTATGTCGGGCGCCAGATAATCCGGGGAGTCCTTGGGTCAATATTTGGCGGTAAACGGTAATGCAATCCTCCAGGAAAACAGCCATGAACCCTTTTCAAAACATGACATGTATTCTGCGCAGATCTCTGCATCCCCCGATTTTTCCCCGCAGACTTGTTCTTGTTGCAGCCCTTGGTCTGGCTGCCTTCTTCTTGTTGACAGGTTGCGCACAGGAAGCCGGCGGCCCGCTCTTCAAGGTGTCTGACGCGTCATACAAATCTATTACTGATGCAGTGTTTGAGACTATCAGTTCCCGGGTATTTTTCGTCGGTGAGCACCACGACAATCCCCACCACCATGTAAACCAGCTGGAGGTGATACGGGAAATACATGAGAAGGGAGAAAAACCCCTTGCCATCGGGCTGGAAATGTTTGAAACCGGATACCAGGCGCACCTCGACCAATGGGTTGCCGGCAAGCTGGCTGTAGAAGAATTTGTGAAGATCTATTATGAGAACTGGGACCAGGCATGGATATTGTACCGTGATATCTTTCTCTATGCCCGGGAGCATCAGATCCCACTCCTCGGCTTGAACGTTCCCCGGAAAGTGGTGCGAAAAGTGGCACAAAAGGGATTTAGCTCCCTGACACCTGCCGATATGCAGGAACTTCCGCAGGGTGTTACCTGTGATGTTACCCCGCCATACGAAAACTTCATCAAGCGTGTCTTCGGATGGCATGGCAAGAAAAATGGCTCATTCACCAACTTCTGTGAAGCGCAGGTCCTGTGGGATACCGTCATGGCCATAAATCTTTTGAAATTCCATGATCAGAATCCCGACACGAAATTAGTGGTCCTGGCCGGGGACGGACATGCCTGGAAACCGGGCATTCCCCGACAGATATCACTGCGCAAAGATCTGCCCATGGCAGTCTTTCTTCCCGAGACGGCAAAACTGCATCGCAAAAATGTTGCGCAGACGGATACTGATTATCTCTGGCTGCTTACGTTTATGTAATGTCCTGATGCGCAGAGTAAGCATGAGGCGGGCTTCATGGCCGCAATTCCTTAGGCTTTTTTCTTGATTTTGGTCCAGGCATCCCGGAGGGTGACGCTCCTGTTGAATACGAGCCTGCCCCCAGTACAGTCATGCCTGTCAGCACAAAAGTATCCCAGCCGTTCAAACTGGTAAATGCTTTCCGGCCGTGCATCTGCAAGGTTGGGCTCAAGGCGGCAGCCGCTGAGTATCTCAAGGGATTCCGGGTTGATATATGTCGTGAAGTCTTCTCCCTCTTCCGCCGCGGCAGGGTTTTCCCTTGTAAAAAGATGGCTGTAGAGCCGCACCTCTGCCGGCAATGAATGCTGGGCGGAAACCCAGTGCAGCGTGGCCTTAACCTTGCGGCCGTCTGGAGCATTGCCGCCCCGGGTTGCAGGATCATAGGTGCACCGAAGCTCCAGGATCTCCCCTGTCGCATCATCCTTTTTTATACCGGTGCACGTAATAAAATATCCGTAACGTAAACGCACCTCCCGGCCGGGAGCAAGACGGAAGAACTTCTTAACCGGTTCTTCCATAAAATCATCCTGCTCAATATAAAGCTCCCGTGCAAAGGGCACTTTGCGGCTGCCGGCAGCAGGGTCCTCAGGATTGTTGACCGCGTCGAGCTCTTCCACCTGCCCTTCCGGGTAGTTTTCCAGCACAACTTTAAGCGGTTTCAAGACAGCCATGACCCGTGGCGCCCTTTTATTGAGGTCTTCCCGCAAACAGTGCTCAAGCAGTGCCATATCCACCGTGCTGTCTTTCTTTGCCACGCCTATGCGCCCACAGAAATCACGGATCGCTTCCGGTGTAAAACCGCGGCGCCGCAACCCGGATATGGTTGGCAGCCTGGGGTCATCCCAGTCCTGCACGTGCCCTTCGGCCACCAGGCGCACCAGTTTGCGCTTGCTCATAATGGTGTAGGTGAGATTGAGGCGGGCAAATTCAATCTGCTGTGGGTGGCAGGCAAGTTCCAATTCGTCAATAAACCAGTCATACAGCGGCCGGTGGTCTTCGAATTCCAGCGTGCAGATTGAATGGGTGATCCCCTCAATGGCGTCGGACTGGCCATGGGCAAAGTCATACATGGGATAAATGCACCACGTGTTGCCGGTTCTGTGGTGGCTGGCATGCAGGATACGGTACATTACGGGATCACGCATATTGAGGTTCCCGGATGCCATGTTAATTTTGGCCCGCAGGACATGGGTCCCATCGGGAAACTCTCCTTGCTTCATGCGCTCAAAAAGATCAAGGTTTTCCTCCACGCTTCTCTGGCGATAAGTGCTTTCCCGGCCCGGTCGGGTCAAGGTGCCCCTATACTCCCTGATCTCATCAGCGCTTAAGCTGTCTACATAGGCCTTGCCTTTTTTGATCAGGTAGACGGCAAATTCATAGAACTTCTCAAAATAATCCGAGGCAAAGTAAAGCCGGTCCCGCCAGTCGAACCCGAGCCAGCGCACATCCTCCTTGATCGAATCTATATATTGCTGTTCTTCTTTTGTGGGGTTGGTGTCATCAAAGCGGAGGTTGCACACCCCGTTAAAATCCTGTGCCAGTCCAAAATTAAGGCAGATGGACTTGGCATGGCCGATATGCAGATAACCGTTTGGCTCCGGCGGGAAACGGGTCATGACCTTGCCGTCATTTTTATTGGCCCTGATATCTGCAGAAACAATGGCTGCAATAAAATTCGACGCCGGTCCTTTCTCTTGTTCCGTCATGGGTAATATACTTTTATATCGTATTAAAAAATCTGCCTTCAAGGAGAACATCTTCCCCGTAACGGCGGGTTTTGATTAATTTGAACTGCGGCAGACGGCTCCTCTTTTTCCCGACGGAAAACGTTGCCAGAGGCACTCCCTGCCCGCCAATAAATGTCGGCGCTACAAACAATAAGAGCTGGTCCACCAAACCCGACTCCAGGAAGGAGCCGTGCACCCTGCTCCCGCCTTCAACAAGAAGACTGGTTACTCCGGCCTGGCCAAGGGCGGACAACACTGCCTTGAGGTCAAGTTCACCCCTGGATGCAAGAGGGACTGTTTTAATAACTGCTCCTGCAGCTTCAAGTCTGCTGCGTCTTTTCCTGTCAGCACCCTTGGCGCAGAAAATCCATGTCCGGGCCGTTGATTCCTGCTGCAGCATTGTAGCTGAGTCAGGCATACGCAAAGCCGCGTCAAGAACCACCCGCAGCGGATCCCGTGCCCCTGAGGATCCCTGCAAACGGGCAGCCAGGGAAGGATCATCCGTTAAAGCCGTGCCGATCCCCACCAGTATCGCATCAACCTGATTGCGCAGAACATGGACGCGGCGCCACGACTGTTTGCCGGTTATTTTGGTGGCCTGTCCCGGAAGTGCTGCAATCCTGCCGTCAATACTCATGCCGGCCTTCATTATCACCCAGGGGCGGCCTGTGCCTGAATGTTTGATAAAGGGCAGGTTTATTTCACGACACTCCTGCTCCAGGACCCCGGTGGAAACCGTCAGCCCCTGAGATGAAAGGTAACGGGCGCCGCCGCCGGCAACCCCTGGGTTGGGGTCAAGCATGCCGATAACCACCCTGGAAATTCCGGCCCGCAGGACCGCCTCGGTGCAGGGAGGCGTGCGGCCGGTATGGTTACAGGGTTCGAGCGTTACATACAGGGTTGCATCTTTTGCTTTTCTGCCGGCAGCCTGCAGGGCATGGATCTCTGCATGGGAGGTACCTGCTTTTTTATGATAACCCCTGCCCGCCACCTTAGCGTTTTTGACTACAACTGCCCCGACGCAGGGGTTAGGCGAGGTTCTGCCGATTCCCTTTTTTGCCTCCTGCAGGGCCAGACGCATGTAATTGCGGTCAATATCAACCACTCTATTCCTTCCTGGTATCCAGCAGCCCTTTCAGTTCATCCATGAACTCATTAATATCCTTGAACTGTCGGTACACGGATGCAAACCTGACATACGCAACCTCGTCAAGCTTTGCCAGTCCCTCCATCATTTTTTCCCCGATCCATTGGGTCGGCACCTCGCGTTCTCCCATATCCTGGAGTTCTCTTTCCAGCGAATCCACAAATTCATCGATATCCGCCATGCTTACAGGCCTTTTCTCGCAGGCTTTTTTCAAGCCGGCGACAACCTTATAACGGTCATAGGCCTCCCGCCGCCCGTCTTTCTTGATGAGCATGGGCATCATGACCTCCAGCCGTTCATAGGTGGTAAACCGCTGTTCACATGATTCACAGGACCTGCGCCGGCGGATAATGGTATTTTCCTTGTTCAGCCTGGAATCAACTACCTTATTTTCAAGATGACCGCAATATGGACATTTCATGATATTCTTCCCTGGTATGTTCTTGGACGGTTTGACTGATTATAAAACAGCAAGACAACTTTGACTACTGCAGGCCTGCTGTTGCCTTGAAAACTGTCGGCATCGCAGAGAAGCACTCTTAAAGGCAGAGTATAAACTCCGACTTTGAAAAAGTACGATGCGGACAGTCCTGCGCCTGTAATATCTTGATATTACGAGGCCCCGTTGATGACAAAGAAATTTTTATGATTGTATCAAAATTCAGCATAATCTGCTGTATCGGGTCAACCAAATTTTTTCGGGGTAATACCTGCTTCAGCAAGCATATCAGAGGCAAGAGGGTCAGGGTAGCCTTCCTTGTAGTAAATATCAACGATGCCGGCATTTATCAGCATCTTGGTACAGATTGAGCAGGGCATATTGGTGCAGTAGAGTGTTGCCCCCTGGATATTGACGCCGTGGATGGCCGCCTGGATAATGGCATTTTGTTCGGCATGCAGGCCACGGCACAGTTCGTGGCGTTCGCCGGAAGGGATACCCATCTGCTCCCGCAGGCAGCCTACATCCAGGCAATGGTTTATCCTGGCTGGAGCCCCGTTGTACCCGGTGGTCATTATGCGTTTGTCCCTGACGAGAATGGCACCCACATGCCGCCTCAAACATGTGGAACGCTGGGCAACAAGCTCTGTTATGCCCATAAAGTATTCTTCCCAGGATGGGCGTGTCACCTTTTTCATTGTTTTATAATATCGTATTTATTTTTCGGGGCAGTAAGGAGACGGGCAAATCGGCAAATAAATTACCGTGCCTCAATAAACAGGCTATTCGTCGTCAGCGTAAAGATGAGGATAGAGCGGGAACCTTTCACACAACTCCCTCACCTCGGAGCGGATCTTTTTAATTTCCTGTTCATCCCTGCGGTTCAATATTGCCCGGTTCATCCACTCTGCGATCTGATCCATGTCGCGTTCGTTCAGGCCGCGGCTGGTTACTGCCGGGGTTCCTAATCTGATGCCACCGGTAACGAAACGGCTTTGCGTGTCAAATGGAAAGGCATTCTTGTTGACTGTCAGGCCTGCGGACTCCAGGGTCTCTTCAGCATCCTTGCCGGTAATATCCTTGTTGGTCAGATCCACGAGCAGTAAGTGGTTATCAGAGCCGCCTGACACCAGCCTGAAGCCATGACGGACCAGGGCTTCTCCCAGGGCCTGGGAATTTTTTACAACCTGTTGCTGGTAGAGCACAAATTCTCTGGACATTGCCTCCTTGAAACTCACTGCCTTGGCGGCAATGACATGCATCAGGGGGCCGCCCTGGATCCCGGGAAAGATCTTGGAGTTCAGGCTTTTACCGTACTCCTCTTTCGCCAGGATCAGGCCTCCCCTGGGTCCTCGCATGGTTTTGTGGGTTGTGGTTGTAACATAATCTGCGCAGGGTACTGGTGTAGGATGCACACCTGCTGCCACCAGACCGGCGATATGGGCCATATCCACCATGAAAAGGGCGTCAATCTGGTCGGCGATTGCCCTGAAGGCCTCAAAATCAATGAGACGCGGATAGGCACTGGCACCTGCCACAATCATCTTAGGCCTGTGTTCATGAGCTACACGCTCAACTTCCTCCATGTTGATCGTGCCCGTTTCCCTGTCAACACCGTATGAGATAAAGTTGAAGAGCTGACCTGAAAAGTTGACCGGGCTGCCGTGGGTAAGGTGCCCGCCATGGGCCAGGTCCATGCCCAGAACCTTATCACCGGGATTCAATGCCGCAAAATAGACAGCCATATTCGCCTGGCTGCCTGAATGGGCCTGGACATTTGCGTATTCGGCCTGAAACAGTTCCTTGGCCCTGTCAATGGCCAGGTTTTCGACAGCGTCTGCATAATCACAGCCGCCATAATAGCGTTTGCTGGGGTAGCCCTCGGCATATTTGTTGGTGAAAATAGAGCCCTGGGCTTCCAGTACTGCTTCGCTGACAATATTTTCCGAGGCAATGAGTTCGAGATAGTAGCGCTGACGCTCCAATTCGTTCTTTATGGTATTGTAGATTTCGGGATCTTGGTTTTTCAGAATTGACATCGTTGCTATGGACTCAGGTTATAAATAATTGTAATTGTAGCGGATATCCTTAAAACATATCAATTCGCCGCTGGTGCCTGCCGCCGGCAAATTCAGAGGTCATCCAGGTCCGTACTATTTCCGCTGCCAGACCCGGACCGATTACCCTTGCCCCCAAACAGAGAATATTTGCATCATTGTGTTCCCGGCTCATCTTGGCGGAAAACATCTCATTGCAGAGTGCCGCCCTGATTCCGGGTATACGGTTTGCTGCCATGGACATGCCGATGCCGGTCCCGCAAATAAGGATACCGCACTCGCATTCACCATCTTTTACCAGTGAACTCACAGATCTGGCAAAATTCGGATAGTCCACGGAATCAGTCGAGTTGCAGCCCTGGTCGTCAACCACGTGCCCCAGTTCAATAAGCACTGCAACCACGGTATTTTTCAAATCGATCCCGCCATGATCACACCCAATGGCTACCTTCACGTTGTCACCTCAACAATAAAACAGGCGTTATTCTTCAAATTTCTTCATGACAAGGACTGCATTCGTGCCGCCGAAACCGAATGAATTAGAAAGGGCAGCCCTGATAAGGGTCTCTCTTGCAGTGTTAGGCACATAATCCAGGTCACATTCCGGGTCAGGGTTTTCCAGGTTTATTGTCGGGGGAATAACCTGGTCCTTGATGGAGAGAGCGAGAAATACCGACTCAATTCCCCCGGCCCCTCCAAGCATGTGACCGGTCATGGATTTAGTGGAACTGACGGCAAGTTTATAAGCATGCCCGCCAAATACGGTTTTTATTGCCCGGGTTTCCACCACATCGTTTAACGGGGTTGAGGTACCATGGGCATTGATATAGTCAATGTCTTCCGGCTCACACCCCGCATCATCCAGGGCCATGCGCATGCACCGTGCCGCACCGTCACCATCCTCCGGAGGCGCTGCCATGTGATACCCGTCCCCGGAAAGACCGAAGCCTGCGATCTCGGCAAGTATGTGGGCTCCCCGCCGGCGTGCGTGTTCAAGCTCTTCCAGAACCATCATGCCTCCACCTTCGGAGATGATAAAGCCGTTTCTGTCTTTGTCAAAGGGTCTGCAGGCCTTTTCCGGATTCTCATTTTGTCTGGAAAGGGCTTTCATGGCGTTAAACCCGCCAACAGCAAGCGGACAGACGGTTGATTCACTGCCGCCGGTAATGGCAGCGTCACAATCACCACGGCTTATTGAACGGAAGGCTTCACCTACCGCATGGGTTCCGGCAGCGCAGGCTGTTGTCACTGAAAGATTTGGGCCTTGGGCGCCATACACGATGGAAATCTGGCCTGCACTCATGTTTGATATGACCATGGGAATGAAAAAAGGGGTGATCTTGCGGGGCCCTCGTTCCAGAGAGATCTTGTGGTACTTTTCAATGGTCTGCAGGCCGCCGATACCGTTACCGGTGAAAACACCAACACGATGCGCATTCGTAGCATCAATGGTCAAAGCGGCTTCGTTCAGGGCCATGCCCGCTGTTGCCACGGCATACTGTACAAAAGGGTCAAGGTGCCGCGCCAGTTTGGGCTCGATAAAATCCTCGGCATTAAAATCTTTGACCTCAGCTGCAATTTTGACGCTGTAATCAGTGGTGTCAAAGCTTGTAATAAGGCCAATCCCGCTTTTGCCGGCACACAAATTACGCCAGGTCTTTTCAGTTCCGGTTCCCAACGGGGTGACCAGACCGGTGCCTGTCACTACTACCCTGCGTTTCATTCTTTTTCACCCATCAGAATATATCCTGTATTCTGTCTTGCGCCGGAACCGCTGTAAAAAAAAGAGGGGCTAATGAAGTGCTATGCCCCTGCAGGCAAAGACTTTAGGCTGCAAACAGACAGGGATCCTATGAAACTTTATTTACGTGTTCTATGGCATCCTTGACCGTGGTGATTTTCTCGGCCACTTCATCAGGAATTTCAATACCGAAAGCCTCTTCCATTGCCATGATAAGTTCTACGAGGTCCAGGGAATCTGCACCAAGATCATCAACAAAAGAAGCGCCCGGCACCACCTTGTCCTTATCAACACTCAACTGCTCAACAATGATATCAATCACTTTTTCTTCTGCCGACATGTTCAATCTCCTTAAGTATTTGTTGGATCATTACTGCATATATAAAGCATATTTTCTCAAATAAACAAATGAAACTTGGTATAATTTTTGTAAAGGATTGCGACGCGCACAATCATCCCATTAACATGCCGCCGTTGACATGAATGGCCTGCCCGGTGACATACCTGGCATCATCGGATGCCAGATAGGTAACGGCAGCGGCAATATCTTCAGGCTTGCCCAGGCTGCCAAGGGGTATTTCTGCAAGGATCTTTTCCTTTACCTTGTCCGGTAGCTCACTGGTCATTTCCGTATCAATGTATCCAGGCGCCACACAGTTCACCGTGATGGAGCGGGATGCCAATTCCCTGGCGCTTGAACGGGTTAGCCCGACCAACCCGGCCTTGGCTGCCGAATAATTCGCCTGGCCGGCATTTCCTGCAAAGCCGACAACCGAGGTGATAATAATTATCCGGCCCCAGCGCTGTTTCATCATGGGCCTGCACCCGGCCTTGATGCAGTTGAAGGCTCCTTTCAGGTTAACTGCCATGACCTCGTCCCAGGCTTCCTCCTTCATTGTTGCCAGAAGGCCGTCCCTGGTAATCCCGGCATTGCAGACCAGGATGTCTATCCTGCCGCACTCGGCGGTTATCTGCTTAAAAGCTTCCTGCACCTCAGCGCTCTTTGCTACATCAAATTTGAGTACGACACATTCAGAGCCCAGGGCTTCAACTTGCGCCCTGGTCTCTTCTGCTGCTTCCGGCCGGCTGACATAGTTTATTACCACCCTGGCCCCCATGTTAGCCAAACGCAGGCAGATGGCACGACCAATTCCTCTGCTGCCACCGGTGACAACCGCTACTTTTCCAGCCAGACTCATTATCCCTTTTTCTCCTTGATCTTTTCTATCAGTTTCGGCACTACCTCAAACAGGTCCCCCACTATGCCATAGGTGGCAACGTCAAAAATGGGGGCATGAGGGTCCTTATTGATAGCGACAATGGTTTCTGAAGACTGCATCCCCACCACATGCTGGATAGCCCCTGAAATACCGCAGGCAATATACAGTTTCGGGTTGACCGTTTTTCCTGTCTGCCCGACCTGGTGAGGATATGGGATCCACGCAGAATCAACTGCTGCCCGCGAAGCTCCCACTGCCCCGCCAACAGCGTCGGCCAGCTGCCTTATGAGCTCAAAGCCTTTTTCATTATCCAGGCCGCGGCCTCCTGAAACAATAATGTCACCCTCGGTGATATTGACCTGGTCCTGCTCCTGGAGAACATTTCGCAATACCCTGACCCTGGATTGCAGCCGTTCAGCTTGCGGCTGATAATCAATAATGTCTCCCTGCCTGTCAGGGTCAGGAGCTGCGGTTTTCATGACCCGCGGCCTGACAGTTGCCATTTGCGGTCTGGTATGGGGACATTCTATTGTGGCCATTATATTGCCCCCAAAAGCCGGCCTCGTCTGCAGCAAAACGCCGTCATCAGGCCTGATTGCCAGCTGGGTACAGTCTGCAGTCAAGCCGGTTGCCAAAGCAGTGGCCACCAGGGGTATGAATGAACGGCCAATGGCGGTGGCGCCGGCCAGTACAACTTCAGGCTTCTGCTCCCGAATGACATCCTCCAGGATATTGCCGTATATTTCGTCCGTAAAGAATTCCAGGGCCGGATCATCAACCTTGTAGACAATATCTGCGCCATAAGACACCAGATCCTCGGCAGCTCCATCCATAGCGGAGCCGAGAAGAACTGCGCTCAAGGGCACTTTCTGCTGGTCAGCAAGCTGACGCCCGATGCCAAGCAGCTCAAAGGATACCGGCGCCACTTTGCCATGCCGGTATTCCGCAAATATCATAATGCCTGACCACTCTGCCAGGTCTGCCTGTGCAGCTTTCTCCCTGGCCTCAATGCTCAAGGCCTCCACTTCACAACTGTCAACACAGGATCCGCAGAGCGTGCACTTCTCATTGACCACTGCAACCCCGTCAACGACCTCGATGGCTTCAAAAGTGCAGACCTCTTCGCAGACGCCGCAGCCTATACATGTTTCTATATCAATTCGCAGCATTATTACAGATACGTTCCAAGTTTATTAACCAGTTGTTCAACCTGCTCATCAACAGTACCTTCGAGCATTGCTCTTTCACCCTTGAATTCAGGGGAAAAGACCTTTACCACCTGGGTCGTGGAACCGGGAAGTCCAATACTGTCAGGATCGGCCCCGATATCTTCAGCATTCAGGGTTTTAAGGCTCAAACTTTTCGCCTTCATTTTTCCCTTCAACGACGGGACCCGCGGCTCATTTATTTCTTTAACCACTGTAAGCAGGCCCGGCAGCGGGATTTCTACTTCATCGTAACCGTCATCCATCAAGCGCTGCAGAGACAGGGCGCCGCCATCAAAACCGGTTATTTTCCTGACATAACTGACATACGGAATATTTAAACGCTTGGCCAGCCCGGGGCCAACCTGGGCCGTATCCCCGTCAATGGCCTGTTTGCCGCAGATAATCAGATCAAATGGGCCATTCTTCACAATGGCCTTTCCCAGGGTATAGGTAGTGGCCCAGGTATCGGCACCTGCAAAAGCACGGTCGGAAACAAGAACCGCTTCGTCTGCGCCGCAGGCAACGGCCTCCCGCAGAACTGTTTCTGCTTGCGGCGGGCCCATACTGACAACAGTTACCGTGCCGCCATGCTGCTCTTTGAGGCGTACCGCCTCCTCCAGCGCATGCCGGTCAAAGGGGTTCATAATGGACTCCACCCCTTCCCGTGCCATGGTGTTGGTCTTAGGGTCCAGGCGGACATCTTTGGCGTCAGGGACCTGTTTTATGCAAACAATAATGTTCATGGGGTGCTTTTAATAGATTTAACGTTGCTTGTGAACTGTGGAAATTTCCATGCAGTCAGATTTTTTTAGTATATTCCTTGTTAAGCTCCTGGCCTATGACATTTCTCTGGATCTGGTTCGTGCCTTCATATATCTGAAGGATTTTTGCATCACGCATCATTTTCTCCACCGGATATTCACGCATATAGCCATAACCACCAAGAACCTGGACCGCATCAGTGGTGACTTTCATTGCCATGTCGGTGGCAAATACTTTACACATGGATGAGGCTTTAGACATATCTTTCGGATGAGAGGCTATATGCTTGGCGGCTCCATAAACCAGGGCTCTGGCTGCCTCAACCTCAATGGCCATATCAGCCAGCATATGCTGGATCGCCTGAAATGAAATAATCGGCTTACCGAATTGGACGCGTTGTTTGGCATATGTTACCGCTTCATCGAGTGCTGCCTGCCCTAATCCCACACCCAGTATCGCTATTCCCGGCCTGGATAGATCCAGCGTTTTCATAACTGTTATAAATCCCATACCCTCGCGCCCGATTAAGCGATCCTTGGGAATGCGACAGTTCTTAAAAATCAATTCACAGGTGGCGGAAGCCCGGATACCCATTTTTTTCTCTTTGGGCCCACAGGAGAATCCCGGGTCTGTGTCTTCAACCACAAACATGGAAGCGCCTCTCGCGCCCTTACTCCTGTCGGTAATGGCAACTACTGAATAAATTTGCGCTTTACCGGCATTTGTTATCCATTGCTTGGTCCCGTTCAGCACCCATTCGTCACCATCAAGTACAGCGGTGGTCTGGATCCCTGATGCATCACTGCCGGCATTTGCTTCAGTGAGGGCAAAAGCGGCTTTCTTTTTTCCACTTGCAACATCCGGCATGTATTTCTGTTTCATTTCTTCGCTGCCGGACAATAATACTGGATATGCTCCCAAGGCACTGGCAGCAAAGCTTGTCGCAATTGCTACACATCCGCGCCCGAATTGTTCCAATGCCAGTACTATTTCAAAACAGCTGCCTCCGAATCCGCCATATTCTTCGGGGATATAAAGACCAAAAAGATCTGCCTGGGCAATATCGTTAAGTATTTCTGTGGCAAACTCTTCTTTTTCATCGAGTTCTGCCCGTACTGGTATAATTTTATCATCGGCTATCTGTCTGGCGATATCAACGATCATCTGTTGTTCTTCCGTTAAAAAATAGTCCACGATTATCCCCTTAGTTTGCAGTATTCCCTAAATTTGATACATCCGTAAAAGTCTCGCTGTCAGCTACAGGGCCTCATAAATCATTGAGGTACAAGCGAGAAACCAGCCCGTCAATTGCTTTCTGCAGGACGGGAAATAATTTGAAATTCAGAAATAACCAAGATTTATACCCTTTTCTTTACCCTGCAGGCAAGCCCAAAACAAATATATTTCTGCAGAATCATCAAATGCACTACCAGCGCCAGAGCACCACTCCCCACGTGAAACCTCCGCCAAAGACGCTGAATAAAAGCAAATCACCTTTTTGCAGCCGTCTTTCACGGTTCGCCTCATCAAGGGCTACAGGAAGACTGGCTGCAGATGAATTACCATACTTTTGAATGGTGGTATAGACTTTTTTAAAGGACAGGTTTACCCTTTCAGCCAGGCTCTTGAGAATCCTGATATTGGCCTGGTGGGGAATGAGAAGATCGATGTCATCCACCGTGATCCCTTCCCGCTTGAGCAGGTTTTCAACAGCATTCCCCATCTCACGGACAGCATGTTTAAATACATCCTTTCCTACCATGTTGAACGCCGAACCATCACAAAAACTGTTGCGCTCAGGAACTGCACCATAATCTACAGCCGGGCAGTAACGGCGTGGCGCCGCATCCAGAGAAAGCAGCTGCCAAAGACGCCCGTCACTGTATAGCTGGCTGGCAAGCATACCTGCATTGCTTACACTGCCGGTAACAACACAGGCACCGGCACCGTCGCCGAAAAGAACACAGGTGTTACGGTCCTGCCAGTTTACTCTGGCTGAAAGTGTCTCTGCTCCTATCGCCAGAATTTTCATGTCAGGAGCATTTTTCAAATACCTGTCTGCAATCTCCAGGGCATAGACAAAACCGGAACAGGCTGCACTGACATCAAAGGCAAAGGCGTTCTCAGCACCAATTTCCTTCTGGACAAGGCAGGCACACGAGGGCATTACCATTTCGGCAGTGATGGTGCCCACAATTATCATGTCCAGTTCCAGGGCGGTAATACCAGCCATCTCCATGGCACTGATGGCAG
>JAHEID010000001.1 GCA_024639555.1 Deltaproteobacteria bacterium | reverse complement strand
GAAACCCCTTCATTCTTATAGTAGATCTTGGCCTTGGTACCCAGGGCCTGTTCGAGTTTGGTAGCCCTGATCAAAGGTGAGGGACGCCAGATGGAGTATATCTCCCTTACCTCGTCCGGAATATCTATCCAGCGGTTAGGGCTCATCTCCTGTTCGAGAAGTCCCATCGGGAAAATTGCGGCGAGTTTCTCAGGCGCCATGGGTTCTTTTGTTCCCGGATCCAGTGGCGGTTGCATTCCATTTGGGATATCAGGGCAGATGTTATACCACTGTTTGGGCATTTCATCTTCGCGCAGAACAATCTTTTTTTGACTCATACTTTCTCCTTTCCATTAGCAACTTTTTTCAGCTCTATATACCATCCGCAAACGCTGATACAGCATTACTATAAAGTTTTTCAAATCGCAAACCTAAATGTGAAAAGAGTGGTAAAGGGTGAAAGGGGATAAGCGGAAAAATAAGATGCTGGGCATTATGTACTGGGTGCCAGGTTAAAAAAAATATAAACAAGAATCTATAGCCCTGAACCAATGGAGGTAGTTCTTCAACCTTTGTCCTGGAATCTGCTCATTAAGGAGCCGGTTTACTCCAAACCTTAAGGATATCAATGTCCAGGCCCTGCTCCTGGGTTAAATCCAACACTGCCTTGAGTATTGTAACAGGCTTGCTTGCAGCCTTGCCCTCTTCACTGAGCAAAACCATCTCAAGGCTGTTGTTTCCCGATACAACCAGGCTCTCAACCTGTTCCCTGACGTCAATTACACGTTTTTTACCTTTCCTGAACTTATTTATGGTGAAACTTTCACATTTCATGAAACTTCCAAGTTTTTCCCTGTCTTCTCCTGAAAGGTCACTGTCAAAATTAATATGATAGCAAGTAAGATTCTTCACAGCAGCAGTACCTTTTTTGTCAGGAACATCAGCCACAGTCTTAACAGCTATGCCTTCAGGAAGCTGTGCATTGATAGTATGCATGAATTCATTTTCATCTGTAATTGCTTCTATGAGGTCGATATCCAGATATTCGGCCAGGCTTTCGGTGCCAACAGGCAGGGCGGGGCTGAAAGAGGCTTTTGGTACCGGGTTGAACCCTTGCGTGTAATGCATTTTTACCTCTGCCCTCCTTAAAGCCTGGAAAAAAACCTGAATTACCTCTAGATGGCTTAATAATCTGATATCACCCTGCTTGGCATAGAACAATCGATACCAATGATGGGGGTTCTCCTGTTCAGCTTTTTTCTCTTCGCCCGGTCTCTGCGCGGCAATCTCCTCTTCCTGGGCATCAGTGGCGGCTTCAATGCTTTCTTGTTCCCTGCTGGCATTCTGGTTTTTCTGTTTACACCGGACCACAGGTTGGACTTCTTTAAAATCGCAGGCACCACAATTATGGCAGCCGTGCACGCGGCAATCCGGTGTATATTCACCTGTCAGCGATTTTTCCAGTTCAGCCAGCAGAAATTCCTGCTCAACTCCGGTATCCAGATGCTGCCAGGGAAGAACCTCTGCAAAATCACGTCGCCGCAAATACTGTGAAAGATCTACATTGCAGGCCTCGGCTGCAGCCTGCCAGATGCTTAGGTCATAGTGCTCAGACCAGGCATCAAGACGTGCTCCACGCTGCCAGGCCTCCTCAATAACCCTTGATAATAATCGGTCACCCCTTGACATCACCCCTTCAAGAAAACTCTGGCGCGGATCCTGCCACTTCAGCTTGTAGTTTCCTTTCGGCAGACTCTTTCGCAGCAGGTTAATCCTGGCAAAGGCTTCATCGATTGTGATCTGCGGTTCCCACTGAAACGGTGTGTGCGGCTTGGGTACAAAGGTCGCCACACTGACGTTAATCCGCAGCTGCCTGTCAATAGATGTCCGGGCAGCTTTGCGCACAAGATCAGCAATGGCCCGGATATCTTCTTCTGTCTCCGTGGGCAGACCGACCATGAAGTAAAACTTCAACAGTTTCCATCCCAGGACATTGGCATCTCTGCAGGTAGCCAGCAGGTCTTCTTCTGTTATACCCTTGTTGATAACCTTGCGGAGCCTGTCGGTTCCTGCCTCAGGAGCCAGAGTGAACCCTGTTTTTCTTACCCGTTTTATCTGGTTCATGATTTCAGGTGTCAGAGTGCCGACACGCATGGACGGCATGGAAACAGACACGTACTCCTTTACGAACCTGTCCATCAAACGGCCAAGGACCGGTGAAAGACATGAATAATCACCCGTTGATAAGGACAGCAGGGCAAGTTCCTCGAACCCGCCTGCCGCCATGCCTTTTTCAGCAAGTTCCACCACCCTGTCGGCCGTACGTTCCCGCACCGGCCTGTATATAATGCCTGCCTGGCAGAAACGGCAGCCGCGGGTACACCCACGTGCCACCTCGATACCCAAGCGATCATGTACTATGCGGACCAGTGGGACAAGCGGTTTTTCGGGAATCTGGGAAGTTTCAAGGTCAGGAAGAATGCTCCGCTGAATTTTTTCATGGCCTTTTTTCAGGGAATCGACTGCAAGCAGTTTTCCTTGACGGTCATAACGCGGTGCAAAAAACGAGGGCACATAGACACCGGGTATTTCAGCAAGTTCCTCAAGGGTCTTCTGCCGGTCCAGTTCTTTCTCCTTGGCAGTTTTTAAAGCTGCTGTAATTTCAAGAACAGCCTTCTCCCCATCCCCCAGAAGAACAGCATCAAAAAAATCTGCAACAGGCTCAGGATTGAAACTGCCGGATCCTCCGCCGATAACAAATGGATGCGAATCAAGCCGCTCTGTTGAGCGAATTGGAATATGGCCCAGGGCAAGAATTGTCAGGATATTCGTGTAGCAGAGTTCATAGGGCAGGGTGATGCCGATCATGTCAAATTCCGCCAGTGGCCTACGGGATTCCACTGCAAAAATCGCCCCCTGCCGACTCAACAACAGTTCTTCTAGATCCTTGTCAGGTCCGTACACCCTGTCGGCCAGCAAATCCTCCTGCGCATTTATGACAGAATAAAGGATCTGCAGGCCATGGTGTGACATGCCTATTTCATAAAGGTCAGGGAATACCAGGGCAACCCGGAGATCGGCTTTTTCCCAATTCTTATAACAGGCGTTGAACTCATTGCCGAGATACCGGCTCGGCTTTTTAACTTGGGAAAGAAGTTTGCCTATATTTTCAGGCATTCGCTCGGGCACAGGACTCATATATAAAATTACAATTATTTGACGAACAATTGTTCAAAATTATCCGGAATATTAAGAGTGAAATCCTCTGCAGAAAAGCGTGCATCGTCTAAAAATGAATAAAGCTTTACATCAATCTTCTCAGTATCACCGTTGGCGGAAGCAGTTAATTTTGTCGGAACTGCGCATGGTGCTTTTACTATATCAGGAGTTGGAATAATGGCAGGAGCATTCCCTGCATTTGTACCCGTTTTCCCGGGCAGCGCTTGGTGGTCTGCATAGAGAATATCCACGAGATGCTCACCCCGCTCATCTCTTAATACATGACGCAGAATCAGCAACTCCTCGGGATCAAACAAGACCATGCTCTCTGTGTTTGCATCGGCATGTCTTATCTGCAGCCAGAATTTTCCCTGTTCCCTGTCTCGCATCACTGCCTGGATTCTTATATCTCCCGGCGGCAATCTCCCGGTCAGCCAGTAATAGGAGAACTGCGGCTCAAAACCTGGTGGGGCGAATTTCTTGTAAGCTTTGGAATGCACTGAACCCAAATAGGCTTTCTCCTCAAAAACATTGAGGCTTTTGAACATTTCTCCGTCTGTGACGAATATAAAGAGGGGTTGCCCCAGGGGGTTTTGCGCGACAAACTTGACATAACCGGGCTTCATTGCCTGTAAATAGCCGTAGAGCTTTCCCGTATGGTCACTGAACCAGCCTGAAACAGAAAGAGCAGCATCGGCTTCAGCATCGAGGCAGCAAGTGCAGACTCCCTCGCTTATCTTATGGTAGCGGGTAAACGCTTCCAATACTGCTTCAATCTCTTGGTCGCCGGCAGGATAGGTTTGCAGAATTGATCTGGCACAACCCTGGATAAAAACCAGGGAAAAAAAAAGTAATACCAAAAGATATTGGAGGCCGTGACGCAAAAATCTCCTCACTTTGCGCTCCTGGATTTGACGGAATGAATTTTGGCATTGACACTTTCCTTCTTTTCCTCTTCCCCATAGAGTTCGTAGGCCTCTTCATAAGCAGCCAGTGCCTTATCATACTGTTTCGTCTGCATATAGACATCTCCGAGATGTTCTTTAATAACCGGGTCGTCACCCACCATCTCGGAAGCTTTTTCAAGTTCAATGATAGCCTGCTCTACATCACCGATCTTATAATAGACCCAGCCAAGACTATCTCTGATAAACCCGTCATCCGGCATAAGTTCCACTGCCTTTTTAATATATTCCAAGGCCTTTTCCAGGTGAATATTATTGTCCGCCCAGGTGTAACCGATATAGTTGAGCGCGGCACCATTGTCAGGATCAAGTACCAGTACGGCCTGCATCCTGGCCATGGCGTTGTCATGCTCCCCTATTTTCTCAAGAAATATGCCGTAGTTGTAGAGAAGATCAATGTCGTCCGGGTATAATCTGGTGGCCTGCTCATAAACCTCCCTGCCCTGCTCAATTTCTTCATTTTGCCTATACAGTGATGCGAGGAGAATATAAAAACTGGACTTCCTGGTGGCAGCATCACCAATCTCTTTTTGCAGGAGATCAATAGCACCGGGGTAATTATCACTCTCGCTCAATATCCTGACCTGCAGGAAAATACTATCCTCGTAAAGAGTGGACTCGGTGGGGATGAGTTTTAACTGCTCTTCAGCCTTTTGACTATCATTATTCCGGTAATAGGCCATACCAATGAGGTAGCGCATAGTCGTCAACTCCGGATTGGTCTGTAAAACATCCTCCAGGATCATTATAGCTTCGTCATATTTTTCCTGGCTTAAGAGAATTCGGCTCATGGTTAAGTCAACGTTATGGGATTCCGGCAGGACAGATCTTAAATCACGCAGAAGTTCCAGGGCTTTGTCATTCTCCTCCAGGGTCAGGTACAGATTGACAAGCCTTGTTTTGGCTATATCGCTTGACTCACCCTCATTAACAATATTGCGGTATACCACGACAGCCTTATCGTACTCCTGACGGTCTTCATAAAATTCAGCCACCTCATAGGCCAGCCTCTCAAACCAGTTCAGTTCCAGCGCCTTTTCATACGAGGCCGCCGCCTTATCGTAATACTGCAGTTCCCGGTATAATCTTGCCAGGTAATAATAGGCCATGTAAGAATCGCCTTCGAGTTTGACCAGTCGGTTGAGTATATTCTGGGCTTTGTCATACTCTCTATTTTGAGCATAGAGCGTTCCGAGCATGAGCAATGTGTCATGATCTTCTTTTATTTCCAGCAGGTCCTGATATATAGCAACGGCCTCATCATTGCGCCCCAGACTGCTATAGACCTTGGCTAACAAAATCCTATCCTCGAAATTCTGGGGATTCCTGCTGATAATCTTTTCAAGCTCTCTTGCCGCCTGTTCCTTGCGATCCATCTTAATAAGGAGAATTGCCAGGTTGTGTTTGATATGTACACTTTCCTCATCACATAACAATGCCTTCTCATATGCCTCTAGAGCTTCCTCAAAACTCTGGTTGTTCTCAGCAGTCTTGCCCCAAAGATAATAAAAATAGGAGCAGGCCACGTCGTTGACCGCGGCCTCTTTTTCCTGCTCAGCGTCGTCGTAACCGGTGGGAACTTTATCCAGGGATGGGGTTTCCAGTGATGGGACCGCACAGGATACAAAAAGAAGAACAAAACTCAACAGGCCTACAGGATGGAAGAGGGAAAGATACTTGTATTCCCTAACCTTATGCCGAACAGGCATAAGGCGCTTCATGTTAAGCCACATTGCCTTGTATAAGGGACTTTTACTCTGCATAACGAATTAAACTCTTGATCTTTATTCAGATCAAAACCGGCAAAAGAATTGTGAGTGCGTTTTTCTCAGCTTTCCACCTGTTGTGTTGCTTTTTGGGCCAGCACTTTCGCAACCGCCCCAAACACAAAACGATGAACATTTTCTATGGAATCTGAGCCGTTTATCCTTTCAATATAGTCCTGCTGCATGGCACTAAAAATTCCTGCCACTTTTTGCAGGTTTGCTTCTTCCTCAAAAGTATTGGGATGTTCATGCCGCTGGTTCCGGATGCGATGAATACCATGGGCCGGTTCTATCTCGAGAATTATCGCCAGGTCAGGAACCGGAAAATCTTCATTTTTTTTCAATATGAGATCCTGGTCCATGCCATTGGCACCCTGGTACGCAACCGTTGAGAGATAGTATCGGTCACAGATCACAACACAACCATCTGACAGGGCAGGTGCAATTATTTCCTTTACATGCTGGTCCCGGTCCGCAATGAAAAGCTCCAGTTCTTCTTCCTGGGACACAGCACCACGGTCAACAAACAACTCCCTGATTTTTTGCCCGTAAGGGCCATTGGTGGGTTCACGGGTCGCGACAACAGCATAACCAAGCTGCCTGAGCCTTTCAGCAAGCAAGTGGAGTTGGGTTGATTTGCCTGTCCCGTCTATACCCTCAAAAACGATAAACAGACCATCAGGTATAAGCTGGGGGTCTTTCTGAGCAGACTCCAGCTCATCCAACTGGCTAGACTGAGAATCCCCTGTTTTCATAGTCTCAAATAATTCCGGTAGTTATTCATATATTCTCTAATATAAAACCCGGGCTACATTCTGCCCCGGCGTTATTTATTATTAACAAAGAGCTTTTGTTCAAGCCATACATTTATCAACTTGATTGCATGTTTTGCCACCAGCGCATCCAGGCATTTTTATGTCTTTTTCCTGTTGCCAATGATCTGAGTTGCCAAAAAAAAGGCAGCTTCCAGGCTGGAATCGCTTGCCAGCCCTTTCCCCGCGATATCATAGGCCGTGCCGTGATCCACAGATGTACGGATAATGGGAAGCCCCATGGTAAGATTGACCCCGTCCTCAAAGTGCACAAGTTTAAAGGGGATAAGGCCCTGGTCATGATACATGGCTACAACCGCATCAAATTTATTGTCAAAAGCCATCTTGAAGACCGTATCAGGCGGCAGGGGACCTGCCAACTCCCATTTTTCTGAAACTGAGCCGGCAACAGCCGGTACAATTATCTCTGTCTCCTCATGGCCGAAAAGGCCTGACTCCCCGGCATGGGGGTTAAAACCGGCAACAGCAATACGCGGTTTGGCAAGAGCAAAATCTTTTAGGAGTGTTTCACCGGTAAGATTAATTATCCGCCTAACGTCTGCCTGATCCAATTGTTCAGCAACCTTGGATAAAGGTGTGTGTATGGTGACCAGTGAGACCTTTAACCTGTTTCCGGCCATCATCATGCCGAAATTTTGCACATCACATAAAGATGCCAGCATCTCAGTATGCCCGGGAAACTTATAGCCTGCAAGGTGGATGGCATATTTCGCAATCGGACACGTCACCATTGCATCCAGCTCTCCATGAGTAATCAGACGCACAGCCTCCATGATGTAGGCTGCTGCTGCATGCCCTGTTTCCTTCCCCGGCACGCCCCATGACAAACTTTCAGGCTGCAGTTCATACTGCTTACTTCTCTTTGGCTCAAAGACCTGAATTTTCTCCTCATGAACCGGATCCCCAGGCTGCCACGCACTTATATCAACGCTAATCTGTAACTCTTTTGCGCAGCGCTGCAGGACTCCTATATCGCCAACAACAATCGGCAGATACTGTTCAACTGATTTTTTCTTAGTCAGAAAACGCAGAATTATTTCCGGTCCGATACCAACAGGGCACCCCATGGTAATAGCGACCAGATTCGGCCTGTTGGGGGAATTATTATTCGTGGTGTCTGCATTGTGCATCAGCCGGCCAAACCTCCAAATGAAAAAAACAATATATCTTTATGCCTCATATTCACTCAATGCCATAACAGAGATCAAATGCATTTTGCATTAATTCCACTTTGGCACCCAGGGATCGTGCAGCATTCGCTGCCTTCAACTGGACACCGACAACATCAAAGCGGGCTGGACGGTTATGCCAGCCGCGTTTGCCTATATATTCAAGAGCAACTTTTGAGAGCTGCATCTGTTTAGGGACTGTCACTGAATCAAAGGGGGAACCGAAGAGGCTATCTGATCGGGTCTTTACTTCAATAAAAACCAGATCCCCGCCCTGTTCGGCGATAATATCGATTTCACCAAGCTTGATGCGATAGTTACGTTCAAGTATCCGGTATCCCCGGTTCTTCAAATAGCGAACCGCTATTTCCTCGCCTCTTGCTCCCAGTTCTTTTCTTGGGAAAGTCATATGATATCAGCAGATTGTATTTGTCGGCCTCATAAAATCACTCCGCTGGTGGTGGGTATTTGCACTTGTGATTTTTTTATGTTGCAGGTTGCTGACTACGAGACCTTTTCAGAATTCAGCATATTTGCCGCTTCAGGTTTCTGCAACGAACTCCTTGACGCATTTGAAGCTCTGCCGGTGGATGGCGCAAGGGCCGTGAATTTTTATTGCCTGCCGGTGTTCGCGGGTTGGGTATCCTCGATTCTGCTGAAAATTATATTCAGGATACTGAAGATGATACCGGTCCATCAATTCATCCCGCACAACCTTGGCAACAATGGAGGCCGCTGCAACGGAGGCACTTTTTGACTCTCCCTTGACCAGGGTCTGCTGCGGAATAATCATTGGTATTGGTTGGTTGCCGTCCACAAGAAGAAAGTCCGGCTGGAGAGGCATGGCGAGAACAGCCTTTTTCATGGCCAGCAGGGAGGCCTGCAGAATATTGACCCGGTCAATGTCTGTCTCTGAAACGATACCGACACCGATTTTTGCACCATTATTCTGCAGTTTTTCATACAAGAGGGAACGCTTCTCGGCGTTGATGATCTTGGAGTCAACGAAACTGCTATAATCGCAGTTTACCTCCAAAATAACACAGGCGGCAACCACCGGTCCTGCCAGGGGTCCACGGCCTACTTCATCAAGGCCACCAACCCACCGGTATCCCTTCCGGCGGAGGCATCTTTCCAGAGTATACGTGTCGGGTTCAGAATCAGGCCATAGTTTCTCCGGACCCATCCCTGCTCCCCCCGCCAGTTAGCGCAAGCCTTTTTCTTTGATACGGGCAGCTTTACCGCGGAGTTCACGCAGGTAGTAGAGTCGTGAGCGGCGAACTTTACCGCGGGAGACAATCTCCACCTTTTCCAGCCTGGGTGAATGCAGGGCAAAGGTTTTTTCAACTCCTACGCCGTGAGATATCTTCCGCACGGTAAAAGTGGCTCCCATATTGCCTTTTCTACGCCGGATAACAACACCCTCAAAGATCTGGACCCTTTCCTTGTTGCCTTCAATGATACGGATATGGACCCTGACTGAGTCACCGGCACGGAAATCCGGCATATCATAGCGCATCTGCTCTCTGTCGATTCGTTCAATAATATTGGTACTCATGTTCTGCTGTTCTCGGATTGCTTCTCTTTTCCGATGGGTGCCTCCACATCACCCCTATTAAATAAATCTTCCCAGTTTACGGATACTGAAACCTTTTTTCCCATTAACCCGTTGGATCCGGGTCCCTAACATAATATACTCGTCCTAAATCTTTTTAACTTCTTGCTCTCTTGTTCCGAGCAGCCGGTCAAGGACAATAGCTGCAGCCGACCTGACCGACAGGTGGTTGTAACTCCCTGCACCGGCAATGGGCGGCAATATCCCGTCTCCTGCTGCAATCACTTCCTGTGCCAACCCCCAGGCGGTACCAAAAAGGATGAGAAAGCATTCCCCGTCTGCAATTTTTTGGCGCACTATGCTGTACGGCCATATGGAGGAATGTCTCTCCTGGGCGCAGGTTGCCAGAACTGTAGGCTTCTGCTGCCTTTTTTCCGTCACTTTTGCAAGAACCTGACCCAGGTCATCACAAATATCTACCAGGGACAGGGCCTCACCGCGTTTGGCATTATATTCCGCCCCGTGGCCTTTCAGCCAATGGTCCAGCAGTTCCTGGAAGAGTTCCTGCTGGTCACTATATGGCGTGACAACGTAAAGGGAACCAACACCGAAAGTCTTTGCCGCCCGTGAAATATCATGCAGGTCCAGATTTGTAACTGCTGAGCCGATTATTTCCTGGTTTTTGTTGATTACCGGATAATGAATCAGTGCCAAATCTATCCTGACCTTTCCAACCTCCTGCTCTGTCACTTTATCTTGTATACAGCTTATTCAACGTGGTTAATGAGGTTTTACTGCTGTATATATCAATATTTTTGATGCTTTCCGCAGCTGCTTTACCCAGTCTCAGTATAACTCACGGGAATTTCCTTAGGTAAGGATTTTATTTTTCGGAGATTCGTTCGTTTATACCCTGTTATTTAGGGTGTTTATGCCCTGTTTCTAAGGGTACTAACCCTGCAGCAAGTTGCGGGATCAGCCTCGTTGTTCCTGTTCAACAGCCTCAAGCAGCTTATTTTTTTTCAAAATCTGCAGTTCTTCTTTGCTAAAAACTGCCAGTGTTAGCAATTCCGGCCTTTTTTGCAAGGTCTGCTGTACCGATGTAACAAGCCTCCACTCTGCTATGGCAGAATGATCTCCACTTATCAGAACCTCAGGGACCGTATATCCTTCAAATTCCCTTGGCCTGGTATATTGAGGATTTTTCAAGAGTCCGCGGCTGAACGTATCATTTTCCACCGAATCGCCGCATCCCAAAACCCCTGGCAGCAGCCTGGTAATCGAATCAACCATGACCATTGCCGCCAGTTCTCCACCGGTAAGGATATAATCACCTATGGAGATCTCTTCATCCACATAATTTGCCCTGATCCTCTCATCAACCCCTTCATATCTGCCGCAAAGCAGGATGAGATGTTCATAAGCTGCAAGTCTTTCCGCTTCCTTTTGGGTATATCTCCTGCCCTGGGGAGAAAGAAATATAACCCGGCCACCGGGATTTTTTTTCTCAATAGCACGCAGGGATCCTGCAATCGGCTCCGGTTTCATGACCATGCCCTCACCGCCCCCAAAAGGTCGGTCATCCGTCATGGCATGTTTATCCAGAGCAAAATCTCTTATATCATGGATATTGACACGTATCTTACCTGCTGCAACCGCCCTCCGGATAATCCCTTCCTGCAGAGGGGAATCCAGCAACTGCGGGAAAATTGTCAGGATGTCAAATCGCATCAACTCAAGAATATTTTTTGTCTCAGTTATTTTTACAGATAACCTGCAAACTAATCTTCCTCATTTGCTTCCAGCAGTCCCGGAGGTGGGGCGATTAACAGCTTTTCTCCCTGCTCATCAATGTTTCTGATAATATCCCCTTTTAACGGGATCATGTATTCATGGCCTGCACCCGTCACAACCAATATATCATGGGCCTTGGTGGTAACAAAACCTGCAACTTTTCCCAACTCTCTGCCGCTCTCGGTGCATACCTGCAGGCCTATCAATTGGTGCCAGTAATATTCATCAGAATCCAGTTTCGGTAAGTCAGCTTTCTGTAACCAGACCGTACTTCCCTGGAGGGCTTCCGCTGCCTCCCTGCTAGCCACACCTTCCAGCTGCAGAATTGCCAGCTTACCCTGCTCCCGGCTTTTAACTACTTTGTATATATCTGTCCTGCCTGCTGCCGGTTCCTGCAGGACAATTTTTTTATAGTGCTTAAAATTTTCAGGCTTTTCAGAATAGGAATATACCTTTACCTCTCCCCGGATACCATGCGGCTTGGCAACTTCGCCTATCACAACAAGATCGTCAGCCATTTCAGTTTTTCGTCCGGCGGAGTTCCGGGTCATTCTATTCCATAATTTCAAGCCTTGAACGCTTGTTGATCTTCCCTGCCGCAGCAGAAAGCAGTGAACGCATAGCCCGGGCCGTTCTCCCCTGCTTGCCGATCACCTTGCCAAGATCCCCTTTCGCAACCTTCAATTCAACGACAATGGTATCATCCTGTTCAGTTTCTTTTACCTGGACCTCATCAGGATGATCAACCAGTGCAGTCACAATATAGTGAATCAACTCTTTCATACAACCTATTCCGCAACGGCTGTCTCAGCACTTGCATGTTTGGCAATCAGGCTTTTAACAGTCTGCGTTGGTTTGGCACCCTGATCAAGCCATGACTGAAGCTTTGCTGCATCAAAATGAATCTCAGCCGGATCTTTCAATGGATCATAGGTGCCGACAATATCAAGAAACCTGCCGTCACGCTTTGCCTCAACATCTGCAACAACAATGCGGTAGTAGGGCATTTTTTTTCTTCCAAGTCTTGTCAAACGAATTTTTACCGCCATTCTGTGAGTTTCCTCCTCATTTATAGTGCAATTTATTAATTAAATTATCCAATTTTACCAGTACGGCATACTATTTATCCCAAAAAGCAGAATTTAATATTATACCTTAAATAAAATCATAATGCTAGCGTCTTAATCCCTTGGGTAGTTTCCGCTTTTTCTTGCCTCTCGCCATACCCCCGGGAAAACCCTTCATTTTTCTCATCATCTTCAGCATCTGGGAGTAACTTTTAATAACCCTGTTCACATCCTGGACACTGGTGCCGCTGCCGCTGGCAATGCGCTGCCGGCGGCTGGCATTGATTATCTGGTAATTCCGCCGCTCAACCCGGGTCATGGAATTTATTATTGCCTCAGTGCGCACCAGCTCACTCTCATCCGGCTTGGGCATGTTCTGCATCTGCTTCATCTTGTTGAGGCCGGGGATCATACCCATTATCTGCTCAAGGCTGCCCATCTTCTTGATCTGCTGGATCTGATCCCGGAAATCCTCTAAGGAAAATTCATTTTTCTGGATTTTCTTGGCAAGCTTTTCAGCTTGTTTCTTATCAACAACTTCCTCAGCCTTTTCAATCAAGGAAAGGACATCACCCATGCCAAGAATTCGTGAGGCAAGACGGTCAGGATGGAACACCTCCAGGGCATCCATACCCTCGCCCACACCAACGAACTTGATGGGACGGTCGGTCACCTTCTTGATGGAAAGCGCCGCACCGCCCCGGGCATCACCTTCCATCTTGGTGAGCACCACACCTGTCAAATCAAGGTCATTCTTGAATTTCTCTGCTACGGTGACGGCATCCTGTCCAGTCATGGCATCAGCCACAAAAAGTATCTCAGCCGGTTCAGTCTGGACCTTGATCTGCCGGAGTTCTTCCATTAATTCCCGGTCTATGTGCAAACGGCCTGCAGTGTCGATAATTACAGTGTTCAGGTTCTTCTCGTCTGCCGCAATAAGTGCATTGCGACATATGGCTACAGGGTTTTGACTTGATTCTGATGGATATACTTCAACCCCTATGGATTCTCCCAGAACCATGAGCTGATCGATAGCGGCAGGCCGATAGACGTCAGCAGGAACCAGGTAGGGTCTTCTGCCTTTACCCTTCAGGGATTTGGCCAGTTTGGCCGCAGTTGTTGTCTTACCTGATCCCTGCAGGCCTGCCAGCATGATGACAACCGGCTGTCTGCCATCAAGTTTGAGTAATTCAGTCTGGCCGCCCAGCAGATCGACCAATTCCTGGTGGACAATTTTTATTACCTGCTGACCGGGAGTAAGACTCTCGAGTACATCCTGTCCCACTGCACGCTTGGAGATGGCGGCAATAAATTCCTTGACCACCTTGAAGTTGACATCTGCTTCCAGCAGGGCCAGCCTTACCTGGCGCAGGGCCGCATCGATGTTTTCCGGAGTGAGCCTGCCGTATCCCCTCAGGTCCTTGAAAACTTTCTGCAGTCTGTCGGTTAAATTTTCAAACATATGCAAATCACAAATATACGCCTTCTACTTGGCTCTCTCCACTGTTTGCCGCAACCTTGAGACAAGTTGTTTCCCGTCATGGCAATGAAGAGTCGAGCTAAAAATGTTGGGGGCCATACCTCTGTACTATAACGCCTTTAAACAGACTGTAACCCCAGCCTGCCCCCGATCGTTTTGAAAAACAGGGAAAGATAATTGGAACTTGACCGAAAGTCAAGCAATGCCCGACCACGGGTAATTTTTTTACGTGCAACGAATACGGATGCAGCTGCCCGGGCAGGGAACCGTGCTACCCAAGTTTGAGCGCTTTTTATTTTATGAATAATAACAAGATGGATCAATCCGCCCGTATAGCATTAAGACACTTCGCCAGATTTTCCGGGGTATCAACCTGAAATAATTTACATCCTGAGGATTTTGGAACAATTTTTTTCGTTAATCCGGTCAGTACCTTCTTGGGCCCTACCTCAACAAACATATTCACCCCTCTTGCCACCAGGGAATTTATTATATCAAACCAGCGTACCCTGGAGGCTATCTGCCTGCTCATGATTGAACGGATGGCAGTCGGGTCTGTTTCTTCAGCAGCAGTTACATTAAACAGGATCGGCTTCCCCGGTGGGGAAAATGGGGTCTCCGCCATGATTTTTTCAAAATCGGGAATAGCACCGGCAACCAGTGGGCTATGGTTGGCAACAGCAATATTCAAGGGAATTGCCTTACCTCCTTTTTCGGACACTATTGCATCAACCTTAGCAAGGGTGTCATGGTAACCGGAAATGACTATTTGTGTTTCCGTGTTATGATTAGCAACCGACACCATATCACCCTCCGGGAATGCAGCAAGAATATCCTCCACCTCTTCCAGGGTCAGACCTAAAACAGCCTGCATACCTCCCGGGTTTTCCCGGCCTTCCCGCTCACTGAGCCCCCCCCTTTCACTTACCAGTTTCATGGTGTCCTCAACTGTCAATATACCTGCCCCACAGAGAGCGCTGTACTCACCAAGGCTGTGCCCGGCAAAGTAATCGGCCTGTATCCCGGCTTTCCTGACAGCCTGCCAGCATATCAGATTGATTGCCGTCAATGCCGGCTGCAGGTGAATTGCCCTGGTTAATTCCTCCATGGGGCCTTCCAGGCATAATTTCCTTAAAGGTGCTGAGCTTATTGATTCTGCAAGGTCCATCAGTTTATCAGCTTCTGCGTCAGACTCCAGAAATTCCCTGCCCATACCGATGAACTGCGAGCCCTGTCCGGGAAAAAGGACTGCTATTTTATGTCCCTGCATTATGAATCCTCTAAAAAAGTGACTAAAGTTGATTAAGCAGTCAGCATTCAGCCGTCAGCGGACAACTCATTGTTTATTTTTGCTGATGGCTGCCATCTGTCAACTGCCATCTAAATTTTATCCGTCATTCGTTACTCGACATTCGTCATTCTGCATTTAACTAAAGTGCCTAAAGTGAGCTAAAGTTACTGACGTTCAATTGTCTTCTTTTTTCTGCTTCTGGTGCTGCAGCAGGGTGCCAAGCAGAAACAATGCCACGCCAACGGTAATTGCAGAATCAGCCACATTAAACGCCGGCCAGTGGTACGAACCAAGGTAAAAGTCCAGAAAGTCGACTACAGAACCGAAACGCAGCCGATCGATCAGGTTGCCGACAGCTCCCCCAGCGATCAAGCCCAGCGCGTAAACGAAAATTCTTCCCTGACGCTTGAGGTGACCGTAGGCAAATACTATGACGATAAGGGCAATAACGGCAACTGCAACAAAAAAAGCCTGGCGCAGCAAGTTTTTACTTCCCGCCAGAAATCCAAAGGCCGCCCCGGTATTGGTCACATAGACCAGGTCAAATACACCGGGGATGATATTCTGCTGCTCGTGGAGAGCAAATGTTGTCATTATCCAGAGCTTGGTCAGCTGGTCGACAATTGCAACTGCGACAGCTATTCCGAAGGGTATAAGATCTCTCAGTTCATACTTGGGATTCACAGGCAAACCTGACATGATGCAACATTATCTTTATACTAATTGAGTAACAACAGAGGTGCAGCGGCTGCAAAGCTCAGGATGATCAGCTGCATCACCCACTGTTTCAGAACGAAGCCAGCACCTTTCACATTTCCCTCCGGAGGCAGGGAGTATAGAGACTTGCAACTCGGGTAATTCCTCACTGGTATAGATATCTCCTTCAAGAATCTCTGATTGGGACAGTTCCGAGACAATGGATATCATCTTGAGGGTATCCCATTTATCTGCAAGAAATTCAGCCAGAGAACCGGTTGTCTTAACCATGACTTTTGCCTCCAGGGGATGACCGATAACCTTGTCCCTCCTTGCTCCTTCAAGGGCCTTTGTTATTTCAGATCGTACTGCCAAAAAGCGCTTCCATTTCTTATCCAGTTCAGAATCAATTGCCTCTGCATTTTCTGCAGGAAAATCCTGCAGAAAAACTTCATGGGCTTTGCGCTGCTCATCGCCACCAGCCTGAGGCAGATGCTCCCATGCTTCAGCTGCAGTAAAATTCATCACCGGCGCCATGATACATAACAGGCCGGCAAGAATATCATACAGGACCGTCTGCGCTGCTTTCCTCTCTAAAGAATCCGGGAGAGCCGTATACAACCTGTCTTTGATAATATCGAGATAAAAGGCACTCATGGTAACGCCGCAGAACTGATGCAGTCCATGAAAAACAATATGAAAATCAAAATCAGCATAAGCCTTGATTGCCTTACGCTTCAAAAGCTCGAACTGGTGCAATGCCCACCGGTCAAGCTCTTCCATGTCCTTATAGGTAACCCTTTCAGTTGAAGGATCAAAGTCATAGAGATTCCCCAGGAAAAACCGCATAGTATTGCGGATCTTGCGATAGGCATCTGACAGTTGCTTCAATATCTCATCGGAGATCTTTATATCATCACGGTAGTCCTCACTGGACACCCAGAGCCTGAGAATTTCGGCTCCGTATTTTTTTATGATCTCTTCAGGAGCAATTACGTTCCCTACACTTTTGGACATTTTCTTGCCCTGCCCATCGACCACAAAGCCATGGGTCAAGACGCCCCTGTATGGGGGGGTCCCCCGCGTTCCAACCGAAGCCAGGAGAGAACTCTGGAACCATCCCCGATGCTGATCACTTCCTTCCAGATAAAGATCAGCAGGTGCTCTGAGTTCCTCTCTCTCTTCCAGGACAGCGGCATAACTGACTCCTGAATCAAACCAGACGTCAAGGATATCATTTTCCTTAATGAAAGATGTCCCACCGCAGTTTGCGCAGCTGCGATTCTCCCCAATGAAGTGGGCTGCGTCATGTTTAAACCAGGCATCAGCGCCCTCTGCTGTAAAAACGGAAACAATTTTTTGTGCCACAGCTGCATCCTTGAGCATCTCACCACAGCCCTCACAGGTAAATACGGTAAGCGGCACCCCCCAGGCACGTTGCCGCGAGAGACACCAATCAGGCCTGACTTCGACCATGCCGTAGATGCGCTCCATACCCCAACGCGGCGTCCAGGCAACCTTTTTTATCTCCAGCAGGGCATTGTCACGCAGGTTGTTTTTATCCATGGAGATGAACCACTGTTCCGTGGCCCGGAAAATAACCGGCTTCTTGCAGCGCCAGCAGTGCGGATAGCTGTGTGATATAGCAGCTTCCTTGACCAGAAACCCTTTCTCTTGCAAATCACTATTGATGCGCTTGTTGGCATCATAGATGAATATCCCCTCGTATGGCCCGGCTTCGTCTGTAAAAACACCCTCGCTATCAACAGGAGAAAATATTGGCAAGTTGTACTGCAGGCCGCTCATGTAGTCTTCCCGCCCATGACCGGGTGCGGTATGCACAATGCCGGTGCCCGTATCGAGCGTCACATAATTGGCCAGAATGATAAGCGACTCGCGCTCCATGAAAGGATGTTTACATTTTTTGCCTTCAATATCACGAGCTGAAAAGGTGGCGAGCAGTTTATGCCCCCTGCTGATCACATCCTCGCCGAACCCGGCAAATGCCTGCTCAATGAGGTCTTCAGCCATAATCCAGATTTCATCTCCCACCGCAACCGCGCCATAATTGTAGTCCGGATGAAAAGCTACAGCCAGGTTGGCCGGCAGGGTCCAGGGCGTGGTGGTCCAGATCAGGGCGAAGACTTTCCGACCTGCAAGTCTTTCCTCAGCCAATTCAGGAACTACCTGCCCAAGGTCATCCAGCACCGGGAACTTGACATAGATTGATGGGGAGCCGTGATCGTGATACTCCACTTCAGCTTCAGCCAGAGCAGTACGGCACGATGAGCACCAATACACTGGTTTTTTACTCCTTATTATTCCGTCAGAGAGTAAAAACCTGTTGAATTCCCTGGCAATGGAAGCCTCGTAGCCATAATTGATTGTCAGGTATGGATTGTCCCAATCCCCCAGAACACCGAGCCGCTTGAACTCATCCTTCTGAATTTTTATCCATTTTTCAGCATATTTCCGGCAGGCCGCTCGTACAGACAGGATGGGGATCTCTTTTTTCTTGGATCCCAGCTCCTTGTCAACATTGTGCTCTATGGGAAGACCATGACAATCCCAACCGGGAACATAGGGGCAGTGATACCCTGCCATCCGTTTTGACTTAAGAATAATATCCTTGAGCACCTTGTTAAAAGCTGTGCCAAGATGAATGTGGCCGTTTGCATAAGGCGGCCCATCATGGAGAATATAAAGGGGTTTGTTTCTTGTCTCAGCCTCTATCTGTCCATACAGGTCCACTTTTTCCCATTGCTTCAAAAACTCAGGTTCCTTCTGGGGCAGATTCGCCTTCATCTTAAAACTTGTCTGGGGCAGATTTAGGGTTGCCCGGTAGTCCATTTCTTGTTGCTCCTTTTCCTCATCAGTTACCAATACTTCTGCAATCCGCCAAAACCCAAATTAAGTAAGAATCTTCTTCATACCAACAGAAAATTCCAGCCCGTTACTCATTGACAAAAAGCTCATTTAATGACGCGTTGCCGCTAAAATAACAGGTAATAAGCAAGTTGCAAGGGTAAAGTTCCCTTGCCCGGGGGAAGTATCTTGACTTTAATTTTCAACCCGCACCAGGCAGTAAAGTATCCGTTTCCGGCTCATGACCGAATTGCACGAATACAATCACCTCGGAGCAATTCCCAAGAATAATCCGGGTTTACAGTTTGACAAGCAAACTGCGGATTAATATAATCACCCAGGCTAATTATGAAATGCCATGATTTAATAAATGTATTTCAGTTCTCTTTAAATACAGCGAATATATCTTTTAACAAACAACTTTTACCACAACGAGGGATTAATGCCTAAAGTAATTGCCATGGCAGGGAAAGGCGGCACCGGGAAAACAACCATTTCCGCCCTGCTCATAAACTATATGCTGCATAACAGCTTGACCCCTATCCTGGCAGTGGACGCAGATGCCAATGCCAATTTGAATGAACTCCTGAACATGGATGTCGATCTTACCCTCGGTGAAATACGCAGAGATCTGAAGGGTGATATCCCGGCCCATATTACCAGGGACCAGTTCATGGAAATGAAGGTCCACCAGGCCCTGGTTGAAGCCACGGGTTTTGATCTTCTTGTAATGGGGCAGCCTGATGGCCCCGGCTGCTACTGTGCTGCCAACCAGCATCTTGCCATGACCATGGACAAGCTGGCCGATAACTACAACTTTATCCTGGTAGACAATGAAGCGGGCATGGAACACCTGAGCAGAATGAACCTGCGTGCCATAGACATACTACTGGTGATTTCAGACCCTTCAGCCCGCGGAATTCTTACGGCTAAAAGAATCTCCGAACTTACAAAGCCTTTGAAAATTGAAATTAAGGATAAGTATCTAATAGTCAACCGCACTCCTGATCCTTTACCTGACGAGCTCTATGCCAAGATAAAAGAAACCACTGAGAGCACGGATCTTCCCCTGGCAGGAATCCTCTCAAGCAGTGACCAGTTGATCCGGCAGGAGTTGAGCGGCAAATCATACCTTGAGCTGGCAGAAGATGCGGCCGTCATACAGCAAGCCTATGAAATTTTTTCAAAAATCATTAAATAGGCCTTGTGATTGGACTTGACAGAACCTGGTAATCGTTATAGAAAAATTGCTTCAGGTCTGAAATAACGTACCGGAAGATAAAAGGATTTTTAATTTAGGATAAAAACAGTATGCAATATTTCACTTTTCCGACCCATTGCTGATCCCGGTCTAGCCATTTATTCTTCATGAAAAAAAAACAAGCCAACAAACCTATAATCGAGATTGTCAGGGCTACTAAAATTTATCCTCCCGATGTCGTGGCACTCGAGGATATTACATTGTCCATTCCATATGGCGAGATGCTTTTTCTGACTGGCATGAGTGGGGCCGGCAAGACAACACTGTTGAAACTGATATGCGGCATTGAATATCCTGACAAGGGGTTGGTTGAGGTGGCAGGCAAGGATATGAACCGCATAAAAGCGAACGAAATACCAAGGCTGCGGCAGCAGATCGGTATGGCCTACCAGGATTTCAAGCTTCTGGCCGACAGGACCGTGGCCCAAAATATTTCCATGGCCATGGAGGTCGCCTACCACAACATCAGGGCCATAAAGAACAGGGTCATCGAACTGCTGCAGAAACTCAGACTTGAGCATAAGTATGATGCTCTGGCCGGAAGACTGTCGCGTGGCGAACAGCAGCGTGTTGCCATTGCCCGTGCAGTAGCCAACTCGCCAACACTTATTCTGGCTGACGAACCAACCGGCAACCTGGATTCCAAAACTACAAAACTTGTCATGAAACTGTTTGAGGACTGCAATAGTTCTGGCACAACCGTTATTATTGCCACACACGACGAAGATATTTACAGGGAGACAGATTATCGTGTACTCGAGTTGCACAGCGGCCGCTTTTTAGCGCAGGAAGACATGACTACCTCCACGTCTAATAATATGCCATGAAATTTATCAACACCATAGCAGTACAAACAGGCCGCAACCTCCAGAAGACCTGGCCGACGCAGTTTATGACCCTGCTGACCGTGACTTTGTCAGTCCTGATCTTTTCCTTCTTCTTTCTGATTTATACGAACATAATCAAAACAGGTGAAAAACTTGGAGATGACCTGCGGCTTACCATATATCTTGAAGAGGAACCTGTCCTGGAAATGCAGGCACAACTGGTGCGAAAAATTATAAATTTCAGTCCGGTTGAAGAGATACGTTTTACCTCGAGAAATGATGCCTTCAAGCGTCTTGCCACACAATTGGGAGACAATGTCGATGTACTTGATGACCTGGACGCATCATTCCTGCCCCCTTCGATCGAGATCTATCCACAAAAAAACCTCAACACCCTGGCCCAGATACAACGGTTCTCAGAATATCTTTCCACCCTGCCCGGGGCTGTCAAGGTGCAATATGGTCAGGAATGGATTGAGCGCTTTAATTATTTTACCAAACTTTTGCAGATCATTGTATTTTTAAGCGGCATTCTTCTTATCATGACCGCTACCTTTATGGTTGCTTATACCATTCGGTTGGCAGTCGTGGCCAGGCAGGCAGAGCTGGAAATACTGAGACTCTTGGGGGCGACCAACAACTATATCCGCACCCCGTTTCTCATTGAAGGTTTTCTGCAAGGTCTGTTTGGCTCCTCTTTGGGTTTGTTGGCCCTGTTCTTTTTGTACCGCTGGATACAGTTGCGTTTTACAGGTCCTGGAATCCTGCAGCTTGTCCAATTTACTTTTTTCTCTCCTGCGATAATCTGCATAATTATTTTTGCCAGTATTAGTCTTTGCATAGGAGGCAGTTTTTCATCCATGCGAAAATTCATGCGCATCTGACATGAAAATCCTGCGCGACACCTTGAAGAGAAATCCAATAAAGCCGGCACGCGTCCTGTTTTTCTCACTAATAACTGCCTGCTCTCTTATTCCCATTAGTTTTCCTGGAGGAGCTGGAAGCAGCCATAAAGCTTATGCCCAGGAAGCAAATTTCCCGGACAATCCGCAAGAATCTTACCGCAATAAACTCACAAAAAAGCAACAACAGGAAATAATAGAAAAAAATGCCACTATCCGGAAACTGCAGGAAGGCATAATTGATCATAAAATAAAAATCCTCGATTCCAGAAAGAAGGAAAGAACCCTTCTCGGAGAACTTGAAAAAATTGAAAGGGAACTCGAGGCACAGAAAAGTATGCTTGTCACCCTGCGGGCAGAAACCGAGAAGCAGGAATTACTGCTATCTGGCAAACAGGAGTACTTAAAACAGGTCCTTGCTGAAAAAAGGGCGCATCAGGTGCATGTAAAAAACAGGCTGGCATCCTATTACCGCATGGGTTCAGTCGGGCTGATGAATGTCGTATTTGCTTCAGAATCACTGCCGGAACTCCTTGATTTCAAGGAATATTTCAGCCTCATGGTGCAGCATGACCATGCCATCATCCAGGAATATCTCGGCCAGCTCAAGGAGTCGAACATTGCCAGGGAGGAACATGCCCGGGAAAAGTTGCGGCTCATGAAGCTGGCGAATGAAGTAAGCGAAAATGAATTACAGTTTACCCGGATCCGGGAAGAAAAAAGCTACCTGCTTAAACAGGTAAACACAGAACAGCATCTCTATGAACAAGCTGTTTTGGAAATTGAAGAAGCTGCTACTGATCTGGCTGAAACCCTGCAAAGGCTGCAGACAGCATCCCAACCACAGCCTGCTGCGCCAAGACCTGTGCGCCTGATTGATACAGAAAAGAAAAAACTGTCTCAAAAAGCAGCCGCTGTCCAAGAAGGCTTTCCAGGCCGGAAAGGATTACTCGATCCCCCTGTCCCGGGTTCTGTTATCACTAATTTCAGACAAAAGGTCCCGGGTAAGTTTGATTCATACACCATAGCAGACGGAATAGATATCAGGGTAAAAAAAGGCCAAGAAATCAAGGCTGTCTACGATGGCAAGATTATACATTCAGGCTACCTGCGAGGCTATGGAAACCTCCTTATTATTGACCATGGGCAACAGTACTTCTCCCTCATTTCCAGGGCAGCTGACTTTTACAAAAAGGAAGGCGAAAAGGTCGCAACCGGAGAGATTATCGGCATGACCGGTGAAGGAGATCCTTTGTACGGCAAAGGTCTTCACTTTGAAATACGCAAAGGCTCAACCCCTGAAGACCCCATTTTGTGGCTTAAAAATGACGCCCTTCCGCTTGAAACTCCAACCCGGGAGGTCCAATTACTTCCCTGATAGAATATTTAGGAAATATAACTCGACTTGCAAGGCAATCCCATTACCATATTATTGCCTGTTTTTTTATTCTTGCTCATCCCCGATACAGCCCCATGATATTGCGGGCAAGAGGTCAGCAAAGCGGTAAAAATTTATATTCTGCACTATTCGCTGTTGGACTTTCATCAGCTTGATATTATATTGTTTGATGTGGCACAGCATGATAACTTAATTATTTTATACAGAACACTTCGTGTAGTTGCAAAATCGAACAAATTTCTTTTTGGCCGAGAAACTCCTCATATTCCAAGCAATTAAAGGCCCATACAGACAGGAACATTATGACTACGTTTAAAAAAGTTCTCCACATTACGCTGCTTATTCTCCCTCTCTTCTTTGCCAGTAGCCTTCAGGCCCTGGAATCATCTGATGATACTCAGGAAACCTATAAAAGTCTCGAGGTCTTCGCAAATGTCCTCAGCATCGTCCAACAGAATTATGTCGATGACATTGACACGCAGGAAACCATTGAGGGAGCAATTAAAGGGATGCTCACCAGCCTGGATCCCCATTCCTCCTTTTTGAAACCGGATGACTTCAAGGAGCTCCAGGTCGAAACCACGGGCGCTTTCAGCGGCATTGGCATTGAAATCACCCTCAAGGACACCATGCTTACCGTTGTCTCGCCCATTGAGGACACTCCTGCCTTCAAGGCAGGCATACAGGCAGGAGACAGGATCATTAAGATTGAGGGCGTATCCACCAAGGACATGTCATTGGTCGAAGCGGTAAAAACACTTCGTGGACAAAAAGGTTCGGAGGTCACCATTTCAATTCTTCGCGAAGGCTGGACAGACCTGCAGGAGTTTACCATTATCAGGGACGTGATACCGATTCACTCTGTACGCTCCAGTGTCCTTGAAACCGGATACGGATATATCAGGATCACCAACTTCCAGAGAAATACCTCACGGGATCTACAAAATGGCCTTGAAGACCTGGCTAAAGAAGGAACTCTTAAAGGGGTGATTCTTGACCTGCGAAATAATCCGGGTGGGCTTCTAGATTCGTCTGTAAAGATCGCGGACATTTTTCTGGATGAAGGTATTATCGTTTCCACCAAGGGCCGTCTTCAAGACCAGAATATGGAATTTTCAGCGCACAGCGGCGGACCGGAATACGATTTCCCCATAGTCATTTTGATAAACGGCGGCACTGCCTCTGCATCTGAGATCGTTGCCGGAGCCCTGCAGGATCATAAAAGAGGTCTTATTCTCGGCACCCAGTCCTTTGGTAAGGGCTCTGTGCAGACCATCATCCCCATGGCCGACGGTGCCGGGCTGCGACTCACTACTGCCCGGTATTTCACGCCAAACGGGACCTCCATCCAGGCAACCGGGATTACCCCCGATGTTCTTGTTCCTAAAATTGCTGCTGCTGAAGAAGACACCCCAGAAGGACCCGTGGAATTTTTCAGGGAAAAGGATTTGAGATATCACCTTGAAAATGGTGGCAATTTGCAACCTGCAGATGAGAAACCTCAGCCTCCGACCATCGATGAAAGCAACTTGATTTCAGATAAGGTTACAATTGAAGAGGAAACAAAAGAAAAGCTTAAGAACGACTACCAGCTTAACACCGCTCTGCTTGTTCTCAAAAGCCTGAATGTGCTTTCCGGGCAGAATACCGCCAAGTAATGCATTCCAGGTAATTGCCCCTTAAGCCGGGAGGACCCGGGAGACTGTTCCTTCTCAGAAGCCCAATTCACGGATAAAGCGCATATCCTTGGTCCAGTTCTTGTGGACCTTGACCCAAAGCTTTAACAAAACATGTTGCGCCAGGAGTCTTTCAATATCCTGACGGGCGTTTTTTCCTATCTGTTGGAGCTTTGAACCTTTCTTGCCGATGATTATCGCTTTTTGTGAAGACTTCTCCACAACTATTGTGGCATGAATTGTTACGAGTGATTTTTTTTCGTCTTCCTTGAAGCTGACAATGACTACTGCGGTAGAATAGGGGATTTCCTGCCCGGTCAAAAGAAATATCTTCTCCCGGATAATCTCTCCGACAATAAAGCGCTCGCTTGCATCTGTCGGGATATCATCCGGATAGAAATGGGGACCAGCAGGCAAAAGACGAAGAAGTTCCTGCAGCAACTCATCGGTACCACTTTTCAAAAGGGCAGAAACAGGAACAATGGCAGCAAAGGGATAGATATTGCGATACACCTCTATCATGGGCAATATCTGGGCCTTTGACAGGAGGTCGATCTTATTTAAAACCAGAATTGCCGGAACTGTTGTGGAATCGAGATATGCAACCGCCTGTGCCTGCTTTTCGGGCATGGGCAGGGAGACATCGATAAGAAACAGGACCACATCGACCTCTGCAAGGCTTGACACAGCTATTTTCACCATTTCCAGGTTAAGGGCTTTCCTGGCCTTGTGCAGGCCGGGCGTATCGAGCATAACTATCTGGTAGGCAGGATCATTTAGGATACCGATGATCCGGTTCCGGGTAGTTTGGGGCTTGGGTGTTACGATGGAAATCTTTTGCCCCAGCAAAGCATTCAGCAGTGTGGATTTGCCTGCATTTGGTGGCCCGACAATAGCTACCATACCTGATTTGATTGTATCTTCCTGCATCGCTATCTATAAAATTCTTATCCTGTTACGGTCTCACGTATTGTTAGCAGACCCTTTCATTAATTCTTTTACGAAATATGTTTCGTGTGAGTGATATATTCTTTTCATTTCCCCTGAACGCGAAAAAGTGCCTGGATTTAATTATCTTTCACGTATAGATTACATAGAATTATTTTCCGAAGTAGTCATTCATGGCTTTACGCTACCATGAATACATGGTAATTCGTGCGGACTTTGTACAGCGGGCCCTAAAATACTCGGTGGCAGCTGTTTCGGTCAACAATATTAAAAAACTGAGCAAATGGCATTAGACGGCAGAATAGTCGAATATCTGGAAAACGGCAAATTCATCTGCGCCTATGTCTTTGCAGATAATGGCACTCGTCTTCATTTGCTCAACCAGAACAGCCGGGAACTCAATTTAGCGCCAAACAGGGTGGTCCACTCCACAAATGAAAAGGTTGCACCAGCCTCTTCCAGGGAAGATATCATAACCATCCTGCAGAAAACCGCTAAAGAACGGGCTGTGCTGGCTGCCGCTATCAATCTTGATGAAATATGGGAAATTGTCTCTGAAAAACATGAAGATGCTTTTGGGGTTGACTTTATGGCAAGCCTTTATTTCGGCGATGACCCCACGGATGATCAGTGTGCTGCCTTCATGCGGTCTGTCATTGGTAACCGGCTCTATTTCAAATACAAATCCGGCAGTATTCATGTCCATTCCACTGAAACTGTTGAACAGATAAAACTTCAACAGGAAAAAGAAAAAGAACAGGCAACTTTTATTGCCGAGAAAACAACTGCCCTGCGTCGTCTCCGCAAAAACGGCGAACCATCAGAAGATTGGGAAGACCGGGATACCACCCTGCAAATACTTGCTGATTACTACCTTTTCGGCAAGGATTCTTCCGAGTCCGATTTGGCACGCAAACTAGTTCAAAACGCGGAACTGACCGGCCCCCATGATATCTTTTACCTGCTGGTAACGGCTGGATTCTGGGATAAAAACGAAAATACCCACCTTCTTAAACAGGATATACCTACTTCTTTTTCCGATGAAGCCCTGGCTGAAATCGAAAAAATAAAGCTCCCGAACGGCGCTGATCTGCCTGCTGCTGACAGAAAGGACCTCAGGGACCTGCAGATTTTAACCATTGACGGACCTGATACCAGGGATTTTGATGACGCCCTCCACATTGAAAAACAGGATGCCAATTACCTTGTCGGTATCCATATCTCCGATGTCGGTCTTTATGTAAAACAGGGAACCGCTCTTTTTGAAGAAGCTCTAAAGCGGGGCACTTCCATCTATTTTCCTGAAAAACAACTCCCCATGCTTCCTGCAGCCCTTTCTGAAGACAAATTAAGTCTTTTGAAAGATCAGGTACGTCCCGCGCTCAGTTTTTTGGTATTGCTCAGTCCCACAGCGGAAGTTCTCAATTTCGAAATCGTTCGTAGTATCGTATCTGTAAAACAACAACTGACATACCAGGTTGCGGATCAGTTGATCAAACAGGACCAAGAGTTAGCTGCCCTGGCAGCATTGAGTGTATTACTGCGGCAAAGGCGTGTGAATCGCGGGGCTATACTCCTGCCCCTGCCGGAATTACATATCAAAATCACGGCAGGTGACAGCATTGAAATTAATAGTGCTGCTGTTGATACCCCAAGTAGAATTCTTGTTGCAGAATTCATGATTCTTGCAAATACGCTTGGGGCCCAGTTCGTGGCTGAACGCGAGGCACCCGGGCTGTTCCGCTGCCAGGCTGAACCCCGTCAACGCCTAATCGAAGGCTTTGAAAAGGATATTATTAAAATCATGCAGCAACGCAAACGCCTCTCGCCAATGTCTCTGCTGACCACCCCCAAAGGCCACAGTTGTGTCGGTGCACCACAATACACCACTGTCACCTCTCCCATACGGCGTCTGCTTGACCTGATCATGCAGTTACAAATCAGTTACCTGATCATGGGCAAAGGTGTTCTTTTCAGTAAAAAAGACATGAAACATTTTGGCTCGATTATTCTGACAACCCTTGAAAAAGCCAACCAGGTCAAATATCTGCGCCAGCGCTACTGGATCCTAAAATACCTGCAGGCAAAAAACGGAGAAAGGCTTCCTGCCCTTGTTATTGACAGTGGCCCCAAGCGTGTGCATATCTTCCTGGAAGAATTCCTTCTTGATGCTGACCTGCCCCTTAACCCCGCCTTTAAAGTTACTGCTGGCGACACTGTGCTGGTCAAACTTGCAAAAATAGATCCCTTAAGCAATATCCTCAGACTTGAATGGTAGAATTATCCCTTAACCTTTCATATTGCGCCGCAACTATATTTCCTCATTTCCGTTTCCAGCAATAAAATATTTTTCAGCCCTACTGTTCCCGTATGTTGTGCTACCTGCAACCAGGCTATACAACATATGGTGTACAATGCCTTTTGTGCGGCCAAACTTTGCGATTCCTTCCCTGCGACCAGTTAAATTTTCAATAATTTTTACTTGACATTGGCCCAATCTATCCTATAAAAGAACCCCTAGTGGTGCAAAGTGGGAAAAAAGGGGAAAAAGGGGTGGCTCCGTGCCAAAAACAGACAGCAGCAACGCATCAAAAAGCAGGTTTCGCAGCCGTTCGGAACACACCCTGGACGTGAAGGGAAGGCTTAATATTCCAAGCAGGTTTCGTGATGTGATCCAGGACCAGAAGAATGAACGGTTGATGGTCACAAACTGGCACATGTGCTTGAAAGCTTTTCCTGTCAAAGTCTGGGAACGCATTGAAACAACACTGCTTGTGCAGGGGAAAAAAAAGCCCGGCATGGATTCTTTCAAGCGCTATGTTATTTCCGGTGTGAGCGAATGTACTCTGGACAAACAAGGCAGAATCCTTCTGCCGCCTACCCTGCGGACGGATTTTGACTTGAAAAAGGATGTGGTGCTGAACGGTATGCTCGACCACTTCGAAATCTGGGATAAAAGCGCCTGGGAAAAGGAAAGAAAGATGACCAGAGACAAATTCAGCGATTTCGAACAAAGCTTATCCGCTCTGGGCATACTTTAATCGGGGATGCCGTGACGAATGCAAGGAACAATCTTAATACCAAAAAGCCTTGCTCCTCCATGGTTCAACCCTCAAACCCGGATTCTTCCCCTAAAATCCACACCCCTGTTCTTCTCGAAGAAGTAATCCGCTTCCTGGCACCGGTTGATGGAGGGATATATATTGACGGCACTCTTGGCCTTGGTGGGCATACTGAAAAAATTTTGCAGTCTTGCGGGCCCTCAGGCCGTGTCATTGGTTTTGAGTGTGATGCAAGTGCCTTGGAACTGGCCAGGAAAAGACTCGCTCCTTTTGGGGAAAGATTTCACGCTCAGTATCGGAACTACGCTGAAATTATGGCTGGACTAACAGAAATGGGGATTCACAAAGTGGATGGAATATTATTGGATCTTGGTGTTTCCTCATTACAGTTTGACTCTGGAGAAAGAGGTTTCAGCTACCAGTTGAACGGACCGCTCGATATGCGCATGGATAAGCGTTCACACCCCAGCGCCGAAGAAATAATAAACGATTTGGACCGGGAAGACCTTGCAGATATTTTTTATTACTACGGTGACGAAAGGCAGGCCCGGCGCATAGCTGCACATATAGTTGCTGAAAGGGCCCAAAACAGGATAACAACGACCTCGCATCTTGCCCGCATTGTTACCGGTGCAGTTCCAAGAAAATTTCAACCCCGGAAAATTCATGCGGCAACAAAGGTTTTCCAAGCCCTGCGAATTGCCGTTAATAAAGAACTCGATAACCTGACTGTTGTACTGGATACCATAGCAAAAATTCTTAAACCCGGCGGCAGGATATGCATCATTGCCTTCCACTCCCTGGAAGACAGGTTGGTAAAATGGAAATTCAAAGACAACCCTGAACTGCATGTATTAACGAAAAAACCTGTAATTCCGTGCGCAGAAGAGATCAGGATGAATCCACGATCCAGAAGCGCAAAGCTTCGGGCAGCATATATGAAAGGTTGAGAAAGAGGAGGAACTCAAAATGATCAAGGATTATTCCGGCGGTTTTATCTTGGCAAACGGCAGGAACAAAATAAAAAATTCGCGGAAAAAGTCTTCCGCTGCCTCCACTGATCTTTTTCATGCATCCAAACTTATGTGGAAAACTCTTGGTGCCATGCTTCTGCTAACCGTCATAATCGGCATCAGTTCAACTATCTGGTACGGCCTGCAGGTTCAAGTTGCCCTGGATCAAATCGGCAACAACAGATCTACCAACAATCAATTGCTTAAAGAAAAGAGACTGCTGATTGTGCAACGTGACCTGATGCTGAGCCAGAACCACATGGAGACTGCAACTCAAAAACTTGGTTTACAGTCCCCTGCGACAAACCAAATCCGTTATCCATAAAGGGAGCAATACATTGACCGATTCACCGGAGATAGAGATATAATTCATTTATATAAGAATACAAATATTTGCAGCAATGCATGGGAGTTTGGAATGCTACATGACTGATCACGCTAAAAAACAATTTCAGAGACGACGAAAGTCGCTCTTAAATATAAAAAAGAAGAAGGTGTTTCTTCTTCTGGCCCTTATCCTGATTTTAGGATCCGGGGCCTTCTTGTTTCATAAAGAGAAACTTTATGTCATCTCAGAAGTCCTCACCTGGCTCAAGCAAAACAAGCCTGGCAAAGCCCTGGCATCGATTCAAGCAGCCTCACCCAGAGGCGACATTTACGATCGCAATTTCAGACGCCTGGCAGCCACCTATGAGACCTATGCCATATACGCCCGCCCCCTTGAAATGGAAGACCCGGCTGCTTCTGCCATCCTGCTGGAAGAAATCCTGGGGTTAGGGCAAAACAAGCTTTCAGCAAACTTAAAAAGTGAACGGGGATTTGTCTGGATTGCCAAGGGAATTGATCAACGCCTGGCAGATAACATAAAAGAACGCAATATAAAAGGCATTTACCCGGTTGTTGAGACAAAACGCTTCTATCCCAATTATGAAACAGCTGCGCATGCAGTAGGCTTTGTCGAGAATGATCAGGGGCTCGACGGGATAGAATTCCAATACAATACGCTCCTGCGGGGAGATGAGATAAACAGTGCAGAACTGGTCGCCCTGCACTTCAGTTCTGCATCAGAACTTAGCCGGACCGGTACCCATCTGGTGCTCAACCTTGACCTGATGCTTCAGTCCAAAATTGAACGCTTTCTGGAAAAAAGGGTCAAGATTACCGGGGCTGAAAGCGGTGCTGTTCTCCTCATGGATGCCAATACCGGCGGTATACTTGCCATGGCCAGTTATCCTACTTTTAATCCCAATCGTTATTGGGAGTTTTCCAGCTCTGCTCTCAATAACAATGTTGTTACCGAACCACTATATCCCGGCGAACTTGCTCTAATTTTCCAGCAGGCTGCGGCAATAAATTTCAATAATGAAAGAAAATCGCAAACCCTTGGCAACATGGATGAAACAGAGCCTTTGCGCGTCATTAAGCCGGAAATACTTAAAAGAAAAGGATTATCCGTTGCGCCACCCGTTGACAATGTTGATCCTGAGTATCTTGTCCACTTTGCCCAACTTTTGGGTTTTAACCAAGAACCATTGACAGATATACCTCTCAAAGATGAGGCTACCGTTGCTTCATCTCTTGCCCTAACCGATCCAGCTTTTCACACCTCCGCCCTACGCCTTCTCACCGGTTTCACGGCACTTGTGAATAATGGCAAGATCGTTTCCCCGCATCTGCTCAACAAGGCGTACCCAAAGGAAAAACCCACACCGGTGGAATCAACCCTGACTGAAGCTGTACAAACTGCTGCACTGCATCCTGACACCAGCGAGGACTTAACAGATTTCCTTGCGGCCAAATGGTTGAAAATCCACAGTAGAGGCAAAATCTCACAAGTACCGATGTTTTTTGAAGCCCACCGGTTAGCTGCAACCCCTGAGAATTCTGGACAGGCAAAGGCGAAACCTGATACAGTCGCGCTGATCGAACAAAGTCCCCGCATCAGGCAAAGTATAATGCTGGGGGCCATTCCCGGCAGAGATCCCAGACTGACCATGATCGCCCAACTTTCCTATCCGGAAAATTATGATACGGCCTATCCGGATGCGCTGAAAACCTTTGGAAACAAATTCTCTGTGCTGAGCCCGGACAAAGATATGATTCAAAAAATGCTCTATGTGACAGATCAGGCCCACCTTGTGCCTTCTCCGGATTTCTGGACCAACGGCGGGACTGCATCACCGAAAAACAGTGATTCTCTTGCGTCTGAAAAAAAGAATCTTACTGCAACGACCGAGAGCAAAAAAAATATGCCCGACGTCACCGGGAAAAGCCTGCGGGCAGGTCTGCAGGTGCTTCAGCATTACAACCTGGTAATTAAGCTTGTCGGCAAAGGCAGAATAATTTCACAACATCCTGCCGCCGGCACCGAACTTATAAACGGTACTGAATGTATTCTGAAAATGCAGCAGGAGATATGAGCAACGCAAAGATAAATAACAGCCTGTTTTTTGGATCATATTAATGTCGGCAATTACAACAGCAAAACAACTCGAACTCTTACTTGAAGGGGTTGAATACAACATTACCGGGGAGATAGAAAAAACTGAAATTACCGGTCTCTGTTCAGATTCCAGGAAGGTGCAGGCTGGAAACATGTTTGCCGCCCTTAAAGGTCTTTCTGTTGATGGGCACAACTATCTGAACCAGGCAGTTGCTGCAGGTTGCTCCGCCCTGTTGGTAAACCAAGGTTGGCAGGAATATGTAGCGGACGCACAGGATTGGCCCCGGGTCGCAATAGTGGAGGTCCCTGACACTAAAACTGCCCTGGGATATGTGGCGGCAAACTACTATGATCATCCTGACCGGCAACTCACTGTGATCGGGGTGACAGGAACCAACGGCAAAACAACAACAACTTTTCTGGTTGAGTCCCTGTTAAAGGCCTGCGGCAGGCGCCCAGGAGTAATAGGTACCGTCAATTATCGCTATAACGACAAAAACAACAAGCACATTGAAATGGAGGCCCCTTTTACAACACCGGAATCACCTACCCTCTTTGCATTGCTGCGTACAATGGCTGACGAGGATATCACGGATGTGGTAATGGAAGTATCATCACATGCCCTGGCCCAGTCAAGACTTACGGGAATGGAATTTGATATAGGTGTGTTTACCAATTTAAGCAGGGACCACCTGGATTTTCACACTGACATGCATCATTATTTCACGAGCAAAAAACTGCTTTTCACCAATTATTTAAAGCCCGGGGGCCGGATCGTCATCGTACTTGAAGTTGCAGCAGGCCAGGCAAAGGACGACAGAACTGCATCCTGTGAAAACAATAACTGGAGTAAACAGATGCACGAGGAGCTGAAGTCTCTGTTTCAGGCCAGAGAAGATTCTCCTCCAATGATAACATGTGGCATGAGCAGCGACTGTGATATACACCCGCAAAATTTCACCATAGACATCAGCGGCATTACTTCTGAAGTCACAACTCCTACCGGGACCATGTCACTTACAACTCCTCTGGTTGGGGAATTCAACCTGCGAAATATACTCTGCGCCATCGGTATCGGTGTAGCTCATGGTGAAAAGCCGGGCTGCATGAAAAATGGTCTGGAAGATGTAAAAACTATTCCAGGCAGACTCGAAAGGGTTGGGCTGGAAAATACAATCGCACCCTGCCCTGCAGTTTTTGTGGATTACGCCCATACCCCGGATGCCCTTAAAAATGTATTGACTGCCCTGCGGAAACTCAAACCCATACGGCTGGTCTGTGTTTTTGGCTGTGGCGGCGACCGTGACCGCGGGAAAAGGGTTCTTATGGGTGAAATTGCAGGCAAACTATGTGATGTGGTGCTGGCAACCTCCGACAATCCCCGTTCTGAATCTCCCGATATGATACTGGCACAGATTGAAGAGGGACTTTCCAGGGGTGGGCTTAAAAAGGTTTCAGGGCCAAAAACTCTCATGGAGCAAGAGGGGAAAGGATATGACACCCTGGTGAACCGGCACGTGGCAATCAGTACAGCTATCAGATTTGCAAATCCGGATGATGTCATCCTTATCAGCGGCAAAGGGCATGAAAATTACCAGATCAGCAGAAAAGGAAAAATTTTCTTCGATGATCGGGTTGAGGCTGAAATGCAACTGCAGGCAAAGTCCGGTTCACCCCCAGCCTGGAAACTTGAATGGGTGCAACAGATCACCGGCGGACAGCTTCTCTTTCCCCTTGAAAAATCTGTAACCTTCAACAACATTTCTACCGATACCCGGACAATACAAGCCGGCGATCTCTTTGTTGCCCTGAAAGGTGAAAACTTTGATGGCAGAAGGTTTAGCGGAAAAGCAATACAAAAAGGAGCAACCGGACTTCTCATTAATCACATCCCTGGCCGGAAGCAATCTGATCTGGATTTTCACCAGACCGTCCCTGTCCTGCTGGTGCCCGATACCGTTGTTGCTCTCGGTCAACTCGCCGGCAGTTTGCGCCGCTGGAATAAAAATTTGCGGGTCCTTGCCATAACCGGCAGTTCCGGTAAAACCACAGTCAAAGAAATGGCCGGGGCTATTCTCAGTCAAAGTCATGCCATTTTAAAAACCGAAGGCAATTTCAACAACCTGATCGGTCTGCCCTTAACCCTTTTGGGACTAAAACCGGAGCACGAAATAGCTGTGTTGGAAATGGGCATGAACAGGCAAGGTGAGATTGCGACTTTGACCGAAATCGCAGACCCGGACGTTGCCTGCATCATCAACGTTCAAGAGGCGCACCTGGAAGGTCTTGGCGATATCTGGGGTGTAGCAAGAGCCAAAAGCGAACTTTTCGCAGGCCTCAAACCAGACGGCAAGGTTGCTGTCAACCTGGATGACGAGATTGTCAGTTCTCTGGCTGAAACATTAGGACAGGAGAAAATCACCTTTGGCTGCCATCCGGATGCACTTGTTCGCGCTACAAAAATAAAAAGCCTGGGTGAAAGCGGTATGGAATTTAGCCTCCATATAGATAATGAAACCCGACAGGTCACAATTCAAGGTCTGGGTAAGCACAATGTGACAAACAGTCTTGCTGCAGCTGCCATGGCCCATGGAGCCGGCATCGGCATCGATGAAATTACCAGTGGGCTTGCTGCTTTCAGACCTTATGACAAGCGGACCCGCGTTGAGGAACTGCCTTCAGGCGTAAGGGTTCTTAACGACTGTTATAATGCCAATCCCGCATCAATGCAGGCTGCCCTCAACACCCTGTTGGACCTGAAAAAAACCCACCGGACTGTGGCTGTTCTGGGCGACATGCTGGAGTTAGGCACTAAAACTGATGATGCTCACGCAGCTTTGGGCCGCACAGTGAAAAGGCTTGGCATCGACTTTCTAGCCGCTTTCGGCAGCCAGGCAGAAAATATGGTCATAAGTGCAAGAAATGCCGGCATGGACCCGGCTGCGGCCAAAGGATTCAGCAGCAAAAAAGATCTGGCCTTCTGGCTGCAGAAATTAGTGCAGGAGGGCAAGATCGAGTCCGGTGATTGGTTTCTTGTTAAAGGCTCACGAGGCATGCGCATGGAAGAAGTCCTTGAACTTCTGCGCAACAACAACTCTACTTTCAAAGCAGCGGGCAACTAAAACTCATGCTATACCACCTCCTATACCCACTAAACACCCTATTTGCAGGTTTCAATGTTTTCCGTTACATCACTTTTCGGACCATTGGAGCCGCAGTAACAGCATTTCTTTTCTTTGTTTTAGTTGCCCCGGCTTTTATCCGCTACATCAGAAATCTGCACATTGGTCAGGTGATCAGAAACGACGGCCCGGAAACCCACTTTCAGAAAGAAGGCATTCCCACCATGGGCGGCATGCTTATCATCTTTACCATTATCAACACCACCCTGCTCTGGGCCAACCTTACCAACCGTTATGTCTGGGTGATATTAGGGGTTACACTGTGGTTCGGTTTAATCGGCGCCATTGATGATTTTAGAAAAATCACCATAAACAACAGCAAAGGGTTGAGTGCTCGGGGTAAACTACTCCTGCAGGTAGTCGGCGCCCTGCTCATTGGTGCTATTCTCTACAGTCACCCTAATTTCGACGGGCATCTGAGTGTTCCCTTCTTTAAAGCTCTCAAGCCGGACCTTGGCTGGTTTTATGTCATTTTCGCCATGTTCGTAATTGTCGGATCTTCCAATGCCGTCAATCTCACTGACGGGTTGGATGGCCTGGCTGCTGGACCAATAATTATCACCGGCTCAGTTTACCTTGTATTTTCTTACCTGGCCGGACATGCAGTCCTGGCAGACTACCTGCAGATACCTTTTGTGCCGGGTTCGGGGGAACTTGCTGTTTATTGCGGTGCACTCGTGGGTAGCGCCCTTGGTTTTCTCTGGTTCAACGCCTATCCGGCCCAAATGTTCATGGGTGACGTGGGTTCACTGGCCATGGGAGGAACGCTGGGCACCATAGCAATCATCACGAAACAGGAAATTTTGCTGGCGATTGTCGGGGGTATTTTTGTTATGGAAGCCCTGTCTGTCATAATCCAAGTGGGCTTTTTCAAGATTTCCGGTGGAAAGCGGGTATTCCTCATGGCCCCGTTTCACCATCATTTTGAAAAAAAGGGCTGGGCCGAACCAAAGGTTGTGGTGCGCTTCTGGATCATTTCCATCATTCTTGCTCTGCTGGCCCTTGCAACTTTAAAACTCAGGTAAATTTCAGATCTTTGCGGCAATGGTTGTAATTAACATGACAAAAACGCTTAAAAAATCAGACACCATCTTTGAACTGCATGGCCAACATATTGTTGTCGTTGGCCTGGGAAAAACCGGCCAGGCTGCCGTCAGGTTTTTCCTGCAGCATGGTGCCAGAGTCTCTGTGTCAGAATCATCGCCCCAAAGCTCAATATCCCCTGAATTTATTGCATGGCTCAGGGAGAACAATATAGCCTGTGAGACAGATGGGCACACTATGGACCTTTTCACCTCAGCTGATCTTATTTTTGTCAGTCCGGGAATCCCTCTTACCATTAAACCTCTGAATGAAGCCAGACGCCTCAACATACCCGTCATTGGCGAGCTGGCAGTAGCGGCACATTTCATGCGGACACCTGTAATTGCAGTAACAGGTACCAATGGCAAAACCACGGTAGCCACCCTCTTGGGGGACATTTTCAAAGCCGCCTCCCGAAAAGTTTTTGTCGGCGGCAATATCGGCACCCCGCTTTTTGATTATATTTCCGGTGCTCAGGATGCTGATATAGTAGTGGCTGAGGTCAGCAGCTTTCAACTGGACACCGGCGGCTCCCAGAATAGCCTGCCTTTCAAAACCGCCATCCTGCTGAATATCACCCCGGATCACCTGGAACGATATACCTCTTTTGCATCATACGTGGATTCCAAATTCACAATTTTTGCTGCCCAGGGTCCTGATGATTACGCAATACTCAATGCTGACGATGCTGAGATCATGAACCGCAGAAATCTTTGGCCTGCATGCCAAAAGTTCTTTTTCGGCAAACATCTTGCTGATCTTGCCGGCGCTTCAATTCATGGTAGTAAAATTCATCTAAAAAACAGCAGCTCATTAACGCTTCCGAACAACATACATGGTGAGTCCTATGACTTAGCCGTCACCTGTTTGAAAAATCCCCCCAACCTGCAAAATGCAGCAGCAGCAATTCTTGGTGCCCGCTTGATGGGCTGTCCGCAGCAGGCTATTCAAAAAGGCCTTGCCTCCTTCGAACCCCTTGAACATCGCATGACGCTGGTAACTGAAATTGGTGGGGTCAGCTATATCGATGACTCAAAAGCTACAAATGTCGGGGCGGTTTACTCTGCTCTTGAAGCCCTGCAGCAACCAATTATTCTTGTTGCCGGCGGCAGGGACAAGGGAGGAGATTACTCAATCCTTGTTGAGCCTGTCCGGCAAAAAGTAAAACATATACTGCTTATAGGCGAAGCAAAAGATACAATGGCCCGCGCCTTTCTGGCATTTACCAATGTTGAGATGCTCGACACTCTCCAGGAAGCGGTATTAAGAGCTGCAAGTCTTGCTGCGCCCGGTGACGCTGTTTTACTCTCACCAGCCTGCGCGAGCTTTGACATGTTTTCAAGTTATGCTGAACGCGGTGATGTTTTCAGGAAATCTGTTCTTGGGCTGCGGGAAAATCCTGCCAGCATCAATAAAGAAACGACAGTGCAGTGAGATGGAAGACGAAAAAGCACACTACATGCGGCTTATCATTACCGGTGGCGGGACCGGCGGCCATCTCTTTCCGGGGATCTCCCTGGCCCAGGCTATGATGCAGACCTATCCCGGCTGCAAGGTGCTTTTTATCGGCACAGAGAGAAAGGTTGATAAAACCGCCCTGGCTGACCTCGGTTTTGCTACCATGACCATTAAAAGCCAGGGCATAAAAGGTAAAAACGTGGTTGCAAAAATAGGGGCCATGCTGCAACAGCCGAAAGCGCTTTTCGAAGCAGTCAGGATTATGCGAAAATTCAGACCAGATCTTGTTTTTGGTGTGGGTGGCTATGTAACTGGGCCGGTAATTCTTGCGGCCCGTCTGCTGGGTATCACAACCTGCATCCATGAACAGAATTCCATACCTGGCCTGGCTAACAGACTGCTGGGCCATATTGCGGACAGGATATTCGTTTCCCTGCCCGGCAGTGAAAAATATTTTTCAGACTCCAAAACTATATTAAGCGGTAATCCGGTGCGCAGCACGATTATAAAGGCAGCAAATCAGATGGATCAGAAAAAATACCAGGAACCCTTGACACTCTTGATTTTGGGTGGCAGTCAAGGCGCACAGCGCTTAAATAGCCTTATGCTTGAAGCAGCTGAAAGTTCTTTGGCTGACCGTACACCGATGCCCAACATTATCCACCAGACGGGTGAGCATGACGAAATCCATGTGAAGCGGAAATATGCTGAACTTGGAATCAATGCCAGGGTCCAAGCGTTTTTCAGTGATATGGCAGAGATCTACTCCCAGGCCGACCTTGTTGTTTCCCGGGCAGGAGCTACCACCCTTGCAGAACTCACAGTCTTCCACAAGCCTGTAATTCTTGTGCCGTTTCCCTTTGCTGCAGATAATCACCAGGAGATCAACGGCCACTATCTTGTCGAAGCAGGTGGTGGCCTCATGTTCAGACAATCTGACCTGGACGGGAAAAAACTCGGCATGGAAATAACACGACTTCTGGCTGACACAAAACTTCTGTCAGAAATGTCAGCAAGCTCTGGAAAGGTTGCCAAACCAGAGGCCACAGGAACAATTGTCAATATATGCATGGAACTCTTGAAAGACAAATTACAAGAGAATACTGGAAAAACTTTAGCCTTCTTATAAAAGCATAAAATTAAGAACCCTTGAAATGTACAGGAAAAGCAAACATATACACTTCGTAGGCATAGGCGGTATCGGCATGAGCGGCATTGCAGAACTGTTGCTGAATCTTGGCTACAAGATCAGCGGATCAGACCTGCATGAGTCTGACATAACTCGCCGCCTGAAGTCCCTTGGCGGGACCTTGCATATTGGCCATGACGCCGACTGGATAAGGGGAGCTGATGTTGTTGTCATCTCCTCGGCCATTGCTGATGACAACCCGGAAGTCGAAGCTGCCGTCAATTCTCTCATCCCCGTCATTCCCAGGGCTGAGATGCTGGCAGAACTGATGCGACTCGCCAAGTTCGGCATTGCCATTGCCGGAAGTCACGGCAAAACAACAACCGCATCCATGGTGGCCTGGCTTCTTGCAGAGGCAGGGCTTGATCCGACCGTTGTTATCGGTGGTAAAGTCGACTGTCTGGGTGGAATCAATGCCAAGTTGGGAGGAGGAGACTTTCTCGTTGCAGAAGCGGATGAATCGGACGGGTCCTTTTTGAAGCTTGCCCCTGTGCTTGAGATTGTTACCAACATTGACCAGGAGCACCTGGATTACTACAGTTCAATAGAACAGATCAAAGCTGTTTTTCTGGATTTTATCGACAAAATCCCCTTTTACGGCGCTGTCATACTCTGCTTGGACGATCCCCATGTTGCCTCTATCCTGCCCGAGGTCAAGAAAAGATTCCTGACCTATGGCCTGACCAGCCAGGCAAATGTCTATGCCAAAGGAATTAACACCTCCGGGCTCAACACCCGCTTTGAAGTCTGCGTAGAAAATGAAGTCCTTGGAGAAGTCAATCTTTCCCTGGCCGGAGTACACAATGTATACAATGCTTTAGCCACAATCACTGTAGGGTTGGAGTTGGATATCCCGTTTGCAACTATTGCTGCTGCTTTAGAAAGTTTTTCGGGGGTGCAGCGAAGGTTGCAAATTAAAGGAGAAAGGAGAGACATCACAGTTGTTGATGATTATGGACATCATCCTACTGAAATACGGGCAACCCTCTCCGCCCTACGTGATGCGTGGCCTGAACGCAGGCGTGTTGTTCTGTTTCAGCCACATCGTTATTCAAGGACAAAAGCTTTGGCAGAAGAATTCTATACAGCCTTTCATGAGGCTGACATCCTTCTTTTAACCGAAATATACAGTGCCAGCGAATCCCCTATTCCCGGTGTGACTGCAGAAGCACTGTTAAATGGCATAAAGCAGCATGGCCATAGACATGCTTATTTTGAACCAAGTTTTTCCGAGCTCCTTGACAAGGCCATGGACATTCTTGCCCCTGGTGACGTGGTCTTGTCACTGGGAGCCGGAAACATCTGGCAGGCTGGTGAAAAATTGTTGGAAATGATGCAGGACTAAAACAGGCTAATTGACTGAAATTATGGCGCGACTTAATTCACATGCAAGGGACCTTGATCGTTTCTGGAAGGGCAGAATTTTATGGGACAGTCCCATGTCGCAATTCTCTACTCTCAAAGTCGGTGGACCTGCAGAGGCTATTATTGGGGTGTCGAACACCCAGGAACTCAATAGTTTGATCCGCTGGTTGAAGAATCATGGAATTGGCTGGTTGATTGTCGGCAGAGGTAGCAACATTCTGGTGCCTGACAGTGGAATTGCAGGGGTAGTCATTATCCTGGAAGGGGATTTCAGATCTATTGAAAAACTCATGGATTCAACCACTCCCCAGAAAAAAGAAAAGGTTCTCATCCGCGCCGGTGCAGGATGCCTTCTTCCCAAGCTTGTGAATTACTGCACCTTGCAAAGTTTATCGGGCCTGGAATTTGGAGTTGGTATCCCGGGAAGTATCGGCGGGGCAATTGTCATGAATGCCGGAGCCTGGGGATACGAAATCGGCAGCCTGGTTGATAAGGTTCTCCTCATGGACAGCAACGGCGACATATTTCCTGAACAAGGAAGAAATCTAGGATTTTTTTACAGAAAATGGTCCATGCCACCCAATATGGTTCTGCTCTCGGCAACCTTTAGTTTAACTCCTGGCAGTATTGATGAGATTAAAGCAACATGTAGAAAATACAAGGAATTGCGTCAGAAAAATCAACCGGTTGCAGAACTGAGTGCTGGTTCTTTCTTTAAAAATCCAGTGGCTGATTCAGCAGGACGCTTGATTGAAAAAGCAGGGCTTAAAGGATTATCAATTGGTGGTGCAAAAATTTCCGAAAAGCATGCCAATTTCATTGTAAATACCGGCAAGGCTTCCGCCGCTGATATCTTAAATCTCATGCAGGTTGTGCAACAGAAAGTCTACAAACGCTTTGGCATCAAACTTGAGCCTGAAGTTCATATTTTGGGTGGAGTGTAAAAAAATGAATATGCCACATGCTGCAAACATAGAAATCAAATCAATCAAAAGCCCCAAAGGACCAAAACATGCCTTAAACCAGGAGCCGAAGCTGCTCATCAAGGTTTTGGCACTTCTTATCCTTCTCCTGGGTCTTGGGTTCGGGGGCAAGCATATATATCAAAGGCTGTGCCAGTGCGATTTCTTCCAAATAACCTCTGTCCGGATCAATAACAACCACATGACAAGTAAAGAGCAGATTTCCGCCTTAAGCAGAGTTGATATCCATTCCAATCTCCTGGCCATCAATGTGGTTCAGGTGCAGGCATTACTCGAAAGCCATCCGTGGATTGCCAAGGCAGAAGTCATCCGCGACTGGCCAAACAGGTTGTTGATCAACCTGAAGGAAAAAACCCCTGTTGCCTTGTTGAACAGAGAAACTGGACTGTTTTACCTCGACGGCAGCGGTCAGATTATTGCAGCGGCAACCCCTGTACAGGAACTTGACTTTCCGGTTATTACCGGGCTAGAAAATTATAGTTTTAACACAGCTGGATCAGCCCAAATTCCTGAACCATTAAAGGATGTTTTTGATTTACTGAAGTTAGCCAATAGAAATAATCCGATACTGCCCCAGCAAAATATCTCTGAGATTCATATCGCAGAAAAAGGTGAGCTTATTCTTTATCTGCTTGACAGGCCATTCCCTATATATCTGGGGTCAGAAGGAAAAATTTCAACACGTTATTACCGGCTGGTAAGGGTTTTGAAGAATCTATATAAAACTCGTGAATTTTCTGAAGTTTTATATATCCGCTTGGATTATCAGAAGGATACTATTCTGGTCGGCAAAATTGAAACCGGCAAGGTACACCGGGGATGAAATAAATGGAAAAAAAGCATCGGGGAGAACTGATAGTGGGACTTGATGTCGGCACCACAAAAATCTGTGCTGTCATCGGCGAGGCTTTCGAGAATAAGATTGATATTATCGGTATAGGCACCCATCCTTCAATAGGCCTGAAAAAGGGCGTAGTCGTTAACATCGAAAGCACCGTGCATTCCATCCGTATGGCAGTGGAACAGGCTGAGGAAATGGCAGGATGTGAAATCAACACCGTATCTGTAGGCATTGCCGGCAGCCATATTAAAGGTTTCAACAGCCCGGGCATCGTCGGTATTAAAAACAGGGAAATCCGGCAGGATGACATAAACCGCGTTATTGATGCTGCAAGGGCAGTTAACCTTTCACAAAATCAACAAATCATCCATGTTCTACCCCAGGAATTCATGGTTGATGATCACACCGGCATTCAGGATCCATTAGGAATGACCGGGGTCAGGCTGGTGACAAATGTCCACATCGTAACGGGCGATACAACCTCAATCCATAACCTTGTAATGTGTTGCAATAGGGCGGGCCTTGAGGTCGCTGATATTGTTCTGGAATCATTGGCCTCAGCAAATGCAGTGCTATCCCGCGAAGAAATGGACCTTGGTGTCGGCCTCCTTGACATAGGTGGAGGCACTTCTGATCTGGCCATCTTTTCCGGCGGTACAATTAAGCATACCTATGAACTCGGGCTGGGTGGCAATAACCTGACCAACGATTTGTCTGTCGGCCTGCGCACCCCTTTTCAAGAGGCTGAACGGTTAAAGAACCTCTACGGTTCTGCCATGACCTCCATGATAAATGGCGATAACATTATAGAAGTTCCCACTGTAGGGGACAGAAAACCCCGAAAAGTCAAGCAACGGATCATGGGCCAAATCCTGGAGCCGAGAATTGAGGAAATGCTGATCATCCTCAACCAGGAAATGATCGACTCTTCATACAAGGACAGATTAAATGCCGGAGTTGTCATATGCGGCGGCACAGGCCTTCTTGAGCATATTGTCGATCTGGCAGAACAGATTTTTGATCTGCCTGTAAGAATTGGATATCCCCGCGATATCAATGAGGCTCCAGAAAGTACTAACTCCCCTCAGCATGCAACAGGTGTAGGGCTTGTTTTCTATGCCAGCAGGCATGCATCAGGGAAGAAATGGCGGGTCCCAGGCAAAAAGGCCATAGGAGGTGTGGTCGGCTGGGTAAAAGGCTGGTTCAGCAACAACCTGTAGCAGGCAAAACATAAAAAACCATGTGACAATCTTATTAATATTTAACGGTTCTACGTTACGCTTCAAATAGTCAAAACGGATGGAAAGAAGGGGGAAAGAAGATGGAATTTCGAATGGCAGAAGAAACATTGGCCAGGATCAGGGTTATCGGTATCGGTGGTGGTGGAGGAAACGCCGTCAATACCATGGTTGAAAACAATCTCCGAGGGATTGAATTCATTGCCGCCAACACTGACATGCAAGCCCTGGAAAATTCCAGGGCTGACGTGTGCCTGCAACTGGGGCCCGGGATAACAAAAGGGCTTGGGGCCGGGGCAGACCCTGAACGGGGGAAAGAAGCCGCCTTTGAAAGTTTGGAAGACATTCGGGCGGTGCTCAAAGGCTCTGATATGGTCTTTATTACAGCCGGCCTTGGGGGTGGCACAGGAACCGGTGGTGCACCCGTAATAGCCAAGCTCAGCAAGGAGATCGGGGCGCTTACCGTTGCCGTTGTTACCAAGCCTTTCTTTTTTGAAGCAAAGACCAGGATGAAAAAAGCTGAAGAAGGCTGGAAGGAATTAAAGAAGCATGTGGACACTATTATTACAATTCCCAATGACCGCCTTCTGACCATCATGCAAAAAGGCAGTAAGCTCATGGACATGATGAAAAAGGCTGATGAGGTCCTTTTGCAGGCCGTAAAGGGCATTACTGACCTGATAAATCTTCCCGGCCATATGAATGTCGACTTCGCCGATCTCAAAGCAGTTATGAAAGAAGTAGGACCGGCATTAATGGGAGCCGGTGTAGGTGTAGGTGAAAATCGTGCTATAGAGGCTGCGAAACGTGCAATTGACAATCCTCTGTTGCAGGATGTGGGAATTGACGGCGCTAAAGGTGTACTCATTAACATTTCAGCCTCAGAAGACTCTCTGACAATGAATGAGTTCATGGAAGCATCAAACCTGATATCCCAGAAGGCTCATGAAGATGCAAATATCATTGTTGGTGCACTTTTTGATGACAGCCTCAATGACGAGATAAGGGTTACGGTTATCGCCACCGGCGTAAACGGCATGGAAGAGGCTGAAACTATCAAGAGGCCCATTCAAGCCGTTGCCAATAAAGACCAGTCTCGGGAAAGAGACCTTGAGGCCAACAATAATCCCACAAATTCTTCAGGCAACAACGTCAGCAGGCCGAACAAAGCCTTTAGCCGACGTAATCCGGGACTTGTCAGGAAACAGCCATTGCCCTTTCCCGATACTTTGGACGAGGCTGAACTGGAAACACCGACATATTTACGACAGGCCGCAGATTAATGCAGAGGATAAAAGCTGGTTTTGAGATTATATTGCCTTCTCCCCCAAAATGGTTAATATACTTTCATATTTATTTGCGTGGGGACAGTTTTACTTTATATCCCCCTTCTTGGTTAATTAACAAATCGATCATCTTTGCAGAGTACTCATTAAGTGAACCGTGAAAATCCATCTTGCAAATTATTTTCGGTCTCGAAAAGGGCGCGACGGGCTGCTTTCTCGTCTATTATCTTTTAATTATATGAGGCCCTGTTGCCGACTGCGAGACTTTTCGAAGTCCACGCTTATCTACGATTGTATCAATATACATGCTGCAATAAGCTCATCCTTTCTGACAGCTGATGTTTTTATTTTATGGGGCGAAAATCAAGATTGACTGCTGGAGTTGGCGGCAACAGGGAACAGTTATTCCATGAAAAAGGGGGTATTAAGAAAAAATGGAAAAACCGGGTCCCAATCGCTCTCATATATCCCAACAAGTATGCACTCGGAATGTCCAATCTTGGGTTTCAGCTTGTCTACCAGCTGCTGAACCGTGATGATTCCATTGTAGCTGAAAGGATTTTTCTCCCTGAATCCGGCACAAAACCTGTATCCCTTGAATCAGGCAGACCGCTTGCCGATTTCCCCCTGCTCTTTTTCTCCGTCAGTTTCGAACAGGACTATCAGCACATGATCATGCTGCTGGAGATGTCAGGCATCCCGTCACTGGCACTTAAAAGAACTGAAAAAAGTCAGGTTGTAACTGCTGTGGCTGCAGGCGGGCAACCCCTTGTTGTTGCCGGTGGCGTTGCCACATTCATGAATCCGGAACCATTGGCCCCGTTTGTCGATCTTTTCATTATCGGTGAAGCGGAACCGATACTGGACTCTGCTATGGCTTTTCTGTTACCGGGAATCGGCGGAAAAAATAAAGTGAAACTCCTGGAAGAAATAGGGACAAACCTCCCGGGATGTTATGCTCCCGGACTCTATGAGGTTGCATATGCTCCTGATGGCGCTCTCCTTTCTACCACTCCCAAAGAAGAATATGCAACACTTCCTCAGAGAATTAAAAAAGTAATCATGGATTCACCCGGAAATGTTGCGGCCCACTCCCATATTCTCACCCCTCTGGCAGAATTTTCTGATCTTTATATGACTGAGCTGGGACGGGGTTGCAGTCGCGGCTGCAGATTCTGTGCAGCTGGTTTTATCTATCGCCCCCCCCGGCTATGGAAGGCGCAATCAATAATAAATGCTCTTGACTCCAGGCCACATAACACTTCAAGGGTTGGTCTTCTAGGTATGGAAATGGCGCGCTCTGAAGATGTAGCCTTAATTGCAGACTATCTTTCCAACCAGTCATGTTCCCTGTCTTTTTCCTCTTTGCGGGCAGATATCATTAATTCTTCTCTCGTGGAACTGTTGGGCAGCAGTAAACTAAAAAGTGCCGCTATTGCCCCGGATGGTGGTTCTGAACGCTTGCGGCTGGTCATCAACAAAGGTATAACAGAAAACGATGTGCTCGCAGCTGCTGAAATACTTGTAAAGAAAGGTATTCAAAACCTGAAACTCTATTTTATGATTGGCCTGCCAACCGAATCCCAATCAGACCTTGATGAAATGGTAGACCTGATCATGAAGGTAAAGAATAAAATATTGACTGCCGGCCGCGCCAGGGGCAGGCTCAGCACCTTGACTTTGAGTATAAACTGTTTTATTCCAAAGCCCTGGACACCATTTCAATTTCATCCCATGGAAAAGGTTTCGCTTTTGAAACAGAAACTAAAATTTCTACGTAAAAAAATTGCCGCCGAACCAAACATTCGCATCAAGACTGAAAGTCCTGAAAAGGCTTTTTTCCAAGCTGTTCTCTCCAGGGGTGACCGCAGGGTCGGCCATGCCTTATTGTCGATGCTGCTCAATAACTGTACCTGGAAACAGGCTTTTGCCAAAGAAAATATCAATCCGGATTATTACACTCTGCGCCAGAGAGATGCAACTGAGCCTTTGCCCTGGGAGATAATTGATCACGGTATTGAGCGTCAATATCTCTGGTCTGAATACCAAAAAGCTTTAAGGGGAAAAACAACTGTCCCCTGCGATACGTCCCATTGTAAACGTTGCGGAGTCTGCTAAATGATAACTTCCAGTTCTCAAAAAACTAAAATTGACTCTCTGAGACCATTCCGGCTGGTAAAATTCTTCTCATTCA
>JAHEID010000159.1:2755-5059 GCA_024639555.1 Deltaproteobacteria bacterium | reverse complement strand
CTTAATTTTCTCAAGAGTAATCTTCCCTGGCTGCGGCGGCTTGAGGGCGACATGCGGGGTGAACTTCATGTTTCAGGACCTGTAACAGGTCCTGACATAACAGGTTCTTTTTCGTTCAGGGATGGGGAAGTGAGCCACAGCTTCAATTTTCCCACGCTTTCTGCGGTCAATCTGATCGGCGACTTTGATACGCATTCCATAACCATAAAAAACATGCAGTCCGAGGTGGGCGGTTCACCAGTCAACCTCAGTGGAGATATCAAAAGAGAAAAAGAAATTGTTGCAGTCAACCTGCATGTTGATGGCAAAAACGTTCTGCTCTTCCGCAACAATGACATGCGGGTGCGCGGTGACGTACAGCTTGATGTGTCAGGACCACTGCAGCGTCTTGTTATAAAAGGCACCACAGGCCTGACAGGCGGATATTACACAAAGAATTTTGATTTCTTGAGCATGATCGGCTCTTCATCCGCACCGGTTTCTGAAGGGGTGAACTTTCTCTTTTCATTGCCCGACCCACCCCTCAGGGATGCTGCACTTGATATCAAAATAACCACCATCGAACCGTTCAGGATACGAAACAACCTGATACGTGGAGTATTGCGGCCGGAACTTTCGCTAAAAGGTACGGGAGAACTGCCGTTTCTCACAGGCACGGTCTATATTGATCCTTCGAGGATCCTGCTTCCTTCGGGCAGGCTGCAGGTACAGTCGGGCCTTCTGCGTTTCCTGGAAGAAGCACCGGACAGGCCGCAGCTAGATCTCCTGGCCCAATCGAAGATCCTGGGTTATGACATAAATGTTGTCACCAGCGGGCCTTTAGATGACCCGGAGATCACTCTCAGTTCCAGTCCTGCACTGCCTAATGATGACCTGCTGCTGCTTCTGCTGACCGGGCAGCCCCCCAAACAGGATGTTGTCGGCGGGGTTAGAAGCAGGGGCACCACAAATGTCATGGTTTACCTGGGCCGGGATTTTCTCAACAAGTGGCTGGAGGATGAATCGGGAGCAAGCGATGAATCTATCCTTGACCGTTTTGAACTCGATTTTGGCAGAGGTGTCACTAAGAGCGGCGAACAGACGATAGAAGGCTCTTTCCTAATCTCAGATCAGAAACCTGGAGAAAGGAAAGTTTATTATCTGTCTGCTGAAAAGGACAAGTACGATGCCTACAACTATGGACTGAAACTGGTATTTCGCTTTGAATAGAACAACTCCAATCAGTCTAATTATTGTACTGGTGATTATGCTACTGTCAGTACTGCATCCTGCAGTCAAAGAATCCCTGGCTGTGCTGAATGAAGGGCAAGAAGAGGCAACAGAGCAGCTTTCTGTGCCGCTATCCAATCAGCAGGATCAAGCGTATACCTTGAGCATTACCGGGAATTCCCATTTTTCGGAAAAAGAACTGTTAAAAGCAGTAGCTGCAGAATTGCAGACTTTTAAACAGAGAGGCTATCGGAAAGCCGATATTGATGATGCTGCCTTCCAGATGCGGATGGCATATCTCCAGGCGGGTTTTGCCTTTGCACAAGTGGATTATACGTATGAAAAAAAAGACAACCTGATCCGTGTGGTATTCACTATTGAAGAAGGCCCCCGGGTAATTGTCCAGAAGGTCGATTTTGAGGGCAATGTTCATGTTGCAACAGACAGGCTGCAGGGATTTTTGCCGAAGTTGACAAACGGCAAGGGAATCAGGCAGAAGATGATCTTTATAGAGGCTGAGGTGAAGGATGCTGCCGGCAGGATACGGGATTACTACCGGGGCGAAGGGTTTATTGACGTGGTAGTGAAAAAACCGGTGTTTGTTTTTAATGAAAACAGGTCAGGCGTCAGCATTTCACTACAGATAGAAGAGGGACCCCAATACCGCATACATGAAGTTATATTGAGCGGTGACCTGATGCCGGAACTGGCCACCGAACTTGAAAATATAAAAAATAATTTTATCGGTAAGCCCTATTATGTCCGGCGCAAGCTTCTGCTGCGCGCAAGCCTGGAAGAGTCATACGATGCCATTGGTTATGCAGATACTGACTTTGAAATCGAGGCCATAAAGCAGGATGAACCCGGCAGGATGAACCTGTTGGCCCGTATAAAGAGTGGAGAGCAGACCAGGATTAGCGAGGTTGTCATATCCGGCAATAGCAATACACACGAGACTTTTATCAGAAACAGGGTGCAATTGAAGCCCGGGGATATTTATACGAACACCAAACGCAGGGAGAGCTTCAGAAAGCTTTTCGATTCAGGGCTTTTTGCTAAAATAACCATAGAGCTTGCTTCCCCTAAACAAGACGG
>JAHEID010000159.1:0-2655 GCA_024639555.1 Deltaproteobacteria bacterium | reverse complement strand
TGCAATTGAAGCCCGGGGATATTTATACGAACACCAAACGCAGGGAGAGCTTCAGAAAGCTTTTCGATTCAGGGCTTTTTGCTAAAATAACCATAGAGCTTGCTTCCCCTAAACAAGACGGCAGCCGGGACCTTGAAGTAATAGTGAAGGAATTGCCGACCCGGGAATATTATGTTGAACCCGGCTGGGGGTCTTATGAGGAATTGCGGCTGCGGGCAGGTGTCTTTGAGAAGAACCTTTTCGGCACCGGACGAAATGGGAGGATAGAAGGACTGGTCTCCACCAAGGGGGAGACCATCACCTTGAGCTACACCGATCCCTGGCTCCTGCAAACAGATATCATAATGAATGTCCCGCTCTATTACGAAAGAAGGGATGAGCCTTCATACACCTCGGAGGAAGCAAGCCTGTCGATCCTGTTCAGCAAGAATCTAAGCAGGAATCTGACGCTGACCACGGGATACCAGTACAAGATGACCCAGCTCTATAGCCTGACAGATGATACGCCCCTGCCGAAAGACGAGGATGATTATAATAAGGGCACCGTGGGTATCCAGGCCGTCTGGGACACTCGCGATGATATTTTCTATCCGGCCGCAGGATTGCGGCTCTTCAGCGGTTTTGACATTTCATTGCCGGCTTTCGGCAGCGATCTTGAATACGGCCGCATCACCCTGGGCTGCCGCTACTTTATGAAACTGCCGCATGAGTATATCCTTGGCCTGCGGGCCACAACCGGGCTCATCTTCCCCATCAGGGATCAAATATCCATTCCCATCAGCGAGCGCTTCTTCAACGGCGGAGATAATACGGTCAGAAGTTATAAACACTCAGAGCTCGGCCCAAAAGACAACAATAATGAACCGGTGGGTGGGCTTGGCTATAATGTCTTTTCCATTGAAGTGCGCAAGAGATTTTACAGGAATTTTGCTGCAACCCTTTATGTTGACGCTGGAAATGTTACGCCGAACAGGTCATTGCTGGAAAGTGATTTTACTCCCTACACCAGCCGTTCAGAGCTGCTGAATGATACGTTCAATGACTTTTTCAGCGACTTCAGGTTCGGCATCGGCATGGGCTTGCAGTACCTGCTGCCTGTCGGCCCGGTCAGGCTCGATGTTGCCTACAATCCAGATCCCGAAGAGGCCTGGAACGAGGACACCTTTGTCTTTCACTTCAGCCTTGGCATGGCCTTTTAAACGACAGCGTAAAAATAGCTCCGGGATTTATTTGGTAGTTTCAATATTCTCTATTATATATATGCAAATGGATCAGTTCAGAAAAATCAGAAAAAGTATTAAGTACTCACTCCTGGTCGCAGGGATAAAGGTCCTGCTGGTGGTAGTCCGCCTGCTGCCCAGGAAGGTTTCCATGTGGTTGCTTGGAAGCCTGGGGGGGCTGGCTTTCGGCTTGCTGAAGGAAGAGCGCACTAAAACAATAAGCAACCTGACCACAGCCTACAGCAAGGAGAAGAGTGAGGCAGAAATTGCTGTTATGGCAAAGGAGGTCTGGGTCAATCTCGGTAAAAGCGGTGCCGAGTTTGCCATCAAGATGGGCCAGGAGAAGCCTGAGGAGTTTTTTAAAGACCTCGAGGTCAGGGGCAATGAATACCTGCAGGAGGCTATCGAAAAAGGCAGGGGTATTTTAGGCCTCGTTTCGCATATGGGCTGCTGGGAAGCCACAGCCCTGGGGCTCCCCATGCTGGGTATACCTGCTTATGCCATAGGCAAGAAACTGGGAAACGAAAAGCTCAATACACTGCTCTTCGAATCCAGGGGCAAAAAAGGTGTGCCAACCCTGGCAAGGGGCTCTTCCTATAAAACAATCCTGAGGGTTTTGTCCGAGAATAATCTTATCGGCATCCTGATTGACCAGGACACCGAAGTGCGGGGGATGTTTGTCGATTTTTACGGCAAGCCTGCCTTCACACCTATCGGGGCAGCCATGCTTGCCATGGATTCAGGCGCCCCTGTATTGCCCATGTTCTATCTCAAGAAACCTGACGACACATATGCCTTTATTATAGAGAAGGAAATTCCTCTGATCATGACCGGGAACAGGAGACAGGACATGGAGGAGAACACCCGTCGCTTTCACGAAGTTATTGAAAAATATATCAAGAAATTCCCGACCCAGTGGGTCTGGATGCATAACCGCTGGAAAACGACGCCGGAAATGCTTGAAAAAAAGAAAAAGTAGAACCTGCAGCTGCAGAAAATATGTAAACTCTGAGGATCATACAGGCTGATTCTGCAGAATAAGGAATGTTCCTGTAACGCATTCTTGCTGCATGATTTCTGATTATGAATGAAAAAACAGAATTAAAGCACGGGGCAAGAGGAGGCAGCATATTATGGGGCTGATACAGTGCAAGTCGATATCCAGCCTTGGTGTTTTGTTGTTGCTTTTTGTGGCGCTGATAACTGCTGCCAGCCCGACCCGGGCCCAGGGTGCAGATGATGCCATGCAGGAGTGCCTGTCCCGGGCTCTGCTGCAAGCCGGAGATGATGATACCGTCGGCCAGTTGAAAGCTGCCTGCGAAGCGGAGCTTGTGGAAAACCAAGATGCAGAACACCAGGCAGGAGAGAGCGCAGAAAATGATGCGACCGCACTTGAGCAGCGTTTGAAAAACGAAAAGGTAATTGGCAGCAACCT
>JAHEID010000043.1 GCA_024639555.1 Deltaproteobacteria bacterium | reverse complement strand
GTCGCCATACCCCGTTCTTCAATGGTTACCGTCCGCAGTTTTACTTCCGTACGACAGACGTGACCGGCATAGTAACATTGCCGGAGGGAGTAGAGATGGTAATGCCCGGAGACAACGTAACTGTTGAAGGCACCCTGATTACGCCGATCGCCATGGAGAAAGAGCTTCGCTTTGCAATCCGTGAAGGCGGGCGTACTGTTGGTGCAGGCGTTATCAGCGAAATTATCGAATAAGGAATGATTTGCGGGTCTATTACTCGTGTAACATACAGAAGGTAACAGGTTTTATCAGGTGCAGGCATGAGAAATATAATCACATTAGGGTGTACCGAGTGCAAGAATCGGAATTACACCACGACAAAAAATAAGAAAAATACACCGCATAAACTGGAATTTAAAAAGTACTGCCGGTTTTGTCGAACTCATACCCTGCACAAGGAAACAAAATAACCGGGTTAGGCCAGTAGCTCTAATTGGTAGAGCACCGGACTCCAAATCCGGGGGTTGGGGGTTCGAATCCCTCCTGGCCTGCCATTGACCTGTATTTTCCAACAAACTGGTCAGAAGTGGCTAGGAAAAACTGTGACTTTCAGCTTGCCAGGCAACTGGAAGAATGGATAATTAAATGGCAGCAAAAAAAGGCGAACGTTCCTCCAAGAATAAAGCGGTTGCAGTAGATGACCCGGCCGCCCAGAAAATTTCTCCCGCACGGATCAAGGAATTTGCCGGTGAGGTGAAATCTGAGTTCAAAAAAATTGTCTGGCCTGACAAGAAAGTGACCATAGGGTCAACAGGAGTCGTTCTCGTCCTTGTTTTTCTGGTATCAGTCTACTTGGGAGCGGTCGATCTGTTTATAGGAAAGCTGGTTTCATACATTCTTAAATAAATACGCCGGGGTATCGGGAAGATACTTGGGGCAACCAGCATAAAATCGAGGTGTTTTTTAGCTTATGGCAAGGCACTGGTACATAGTACATACATATTCCGGTTTTGAGGAGAAGGTGAAAACCACTCTACAGGAGCGGATAAGAATCGCCGGGCAGGATGACTTATTTGGGGAAATCCTGGTTCCGAAAGAGCAGGTTCTTGAAATGGTCAAGGGGTCCAAGAAAACTTCAGAAAGAAAGTTTTTCCCCGGCTATATCCTGGTCAACATGGAACTTAATGACGATACCTGGCATACGGTGCGCTCCACTCCCAAGGTCACAGGTTTTGTAGGCAACGACCGGAACCCGCCGTCGCTGTCCGATGAAGACGCCATGAAAATTATCGGCAGGATTAAAGACGGTGCCCTGAAGCCGAAGCCGAAAGTAACCTACGAGGTTGGTGATGCTGTCAGGGTTATTGACGGACCCTTTGCCAACTTTCAAGGAGTCGTTGATGAGGTCTATCCTGACAAGGGTCGGGTTCGGGTTATGGTTTCTATTTTTGGGCGTTCAACCCCTGTGGAACTGGAATTTGTACAGGTAGCCAGTGATTGATCAGTCGGCTGGCTATATTTGCAATATAAATAAAGTAAAGGAAGACAGGAAAATTATTCTCTGATTTCCCCTATATTTTTTTGATTTAGGAGACAATAATGGCAAAGAAAATTCAATCATATATAAAATTGCAGATTCCTGCCGGTGCAGCTAATCCTTCTCCTCCGGTTGGTCCTGCACTCGGTCAGCATGGTGTTAATATCATGGAATTCTGCAAGGCATTTAATGCCAAGACCCAGGGGCAGGGGGATACTATTATTCCGGTGATAATTACGGTATATGCCGACCGATCCTTCAGCTTTATCACCAAGACACCGCCGGCATCAGTGCTCTTGATGAAGGCCGCCAAGCTCAAGAAGGGATCGAGTAATCCGAAGCTGGAAAGAATTGGTAAAATTTCGCGCCGTAAGATCAAGGAGATCGCTGAACTGAAAATGCCGGATCTAAACGCTTTTGATGCTGAGGGCGCCATGAAGATTATTGAAGGAACGGCCAGGAGTATGGGTTTGACCGTTGTTGAATAAGTTTGTTTTTTGATCCCTTTAACAAAGAAAAAGTCCATTAAGAAAACAGTAGCGATATTTTTACATAGATGGAGAATGAAGCGATGGCTAAGAAAGGCAAAAATTACAGTAAAGCACTAGAAGATATTGATAGCAGCAAAATGTACAGTCTTGAAGAAGGGGTTGAGCTTGCTCTGAAGGGAAGCTATGCCAAGTTTGACGAGTCTATTGATATAGCCATTCGGCTCGGTGTGGATCCCCGCCATGCGGACCAGATGGTGCGAAGCAGCGTGGTGCTGCCAAATGGCACAGGCAAGGAGATCCGGGTTTTGGTATTTGCCAAGGGCGATAAGGAAAAAGAGGCCCTTGATGCAGGTGCTGACTATGCCGGAGGTGACGAATTTGTAGAAAAGATCAAAGGCGGCTGGCTTGAATTTGACCGTACGATTGCCACGCCGGATATGATGGCCACCGTGGGCAAAATTGGCAGGGTCCTCGGACCGCGAAATCTGATGCCAAATGCCAAGCTGGGTACCGTTACCTTTGATGTGGGAAGAGTCGTTAAGGAAATCAAGTCCGGCAAGGTTGACTTCAAAGTTGATAAAGCCGGTGTCGTCCATGCCATGCTTGGCAAAGCCTCCTTTGGTTCCCAGAAGGTGAAGGAAAATATTCTGGCGTTTGTTGACAGGATCATTCAGCTGAAACCCTCGACAAGCAAGGGTATTTATCTGAAAAGCATCAGCCTTTCCACTACCATGGGCCCGGGGGTGAAGGTTGATCCTTTGGATATCAGGAACCTGGTTAAGCAGGCATAAGGGCAACAAAGCAGTAATCAATGTGGGACTCGGATACGGGGGCCACTTAAAGTTTAAAGAAATTCGGTTATTTGATACATCCAGTTTCAATGTCGAAGACAGCAGGTACGTTTTTGTTTAATCCCACTCAAGCCGGGACCTGCCGAGACACGATTTGTGAAATGTTTTTACACCAGAGACACAGAGCACGGGAAATCCTCCTCTATCCCTGGAAAGAGTTGCAAGAAACAGTTAACAAACGCTCGGCGACATTAAAGAAGCCTGTACCTGCTGTAAACCTTTAACGGTCTAAAATTATTTTGGACTCCAACGGGAGGGAAAAAAGTGAATCGCGAGGAAAAGGTTGCAGAAGTCGAGGAACTAAGTGGCAAGTTTGCAAAAGCAAAAATTGCCATAGTTGCCGACTACAAAGGCCTTACAGTTCCGGTTCTGCAGGAATTGCGGCATAACTTACGCAGAAATGATTCCGAGTTCAGGGTTGCAAAAAATACTCTGCTCATCCGAGCTGTTGAGGACACTGAGTATAAGGGATTGCAGGAACATTTCGTAGGAACTACATCAGTAACTGTTTCCTATGGAGATCCTGTATCCCCGGCAAAGATTCTCACAGATTTTTGCAAGGATCACCCTGAACTGAAAATTCGGTCAGCATCGCTTGATGGCAAATTATTGTCAGCAGACGACATTACATCATTGTCCAGATTGCCTGGCAAGGAAGTCCTGCTGGGCCAGATGCTTTCTGTAATGAATGCTGTACCAACCGGTCTTGTAAGGGTGCTAAGCGGAGTTCCCAGAACTTTCCTTTATGCACTGCAGGCAATTAAAGAACAGAAAGAACAGGCTGCTAATTAAAATTTTGACAATAAACAAAGTCGCCAGGAGGATAAGAAAATGGCTGTAAAAAAAGATGATGTAGTAGAATTTATTTCAGGTATGAGCGTTCTTGAGCTCTCTGAATTTATCAAGGAACTGGAAGAAAAGTTTGGTGTTTCTGCTGCCGCGCCTGTAGCGGTTGCCGCAGCAGGCGCCGCACCGGCTGATGCAGGTGCTGCTCCGGCAGAGGAGAAGACAGAATTTGATGCGGTCCTCACTGCAGCAGGTGATCAGAAAATAAAAGTGATCAAAGAGATTCGTGCCATCACCTCACTTGGTTTGAAGGAGGCAAAGGACCTGGTTGAATCTGCTCCGCAGCCGATCAAGGAGGGTGTATCGAAGGAAGAGGCCCAGGAAATTAAGGAAAAAATCGAGGCTGTTGGCGGATCAGTTGAGCTTAAATAAATCGGTTCTTAAAACGTCAAGTTACAGGAACTTCAATCTCTGCCTGGATTGCTTCAGGGCAGAAGCCAGTCGGAACAAAATGGCTGGTATTGACAGAATAGGACGCTACGGAGAAAATTCTCCGTAGCGTCGTCGCGTTCTCAAGGAACAGAAAAAAAATGTGTGGCGGGCACCCCTTCAAATGTGCCGTAATTAATATCATTACAAGAACAAAAGAGCTTGTGGGGTTGATTGGGTAGATCCCTTGAAGAAACCAGAGCCTGCGGCACAACAAGGGGCTGAAGAGGAACAGCGAGAGTATTCCCCGCAGCTCGAAGTCTGAGCTTATCTGCTGCGGGGTGACACCCTTAACAACAGGGCACTCTTTTTAGTACCCCCTTGAGGGGTATAAACGAGCGAATCTGATAATAATAACATTTGTACCTAAGGAGATTCCTGTGGCAGGCCGCGGGGGTTTCACACAGGTTACTTAAGACGAGGGCATTGCTCAATGGGGACGATGAACAGAGTCAGAAAGAATTTTGCAAAATCCACCAGTATAGTTGAGATTCCGCATCTTATTGAGATGCAGAGTCTATCTTATGAAAAATTTCTGCAGCTGCACGTAGCACCAGATAAAAGGGAAGACGTTGGACTGCAGGGCATCTTTAAAAGTATTTTCCCGATTTCGGATTTTAACAGTACCTGCTTTTTGGAGTTTGTCCGTTACAACTACGGCGATCCGAAGTATACGGTCGAAGAATGCGTTGAAAGGGGCATGACCTATGAAGTGCCCATCAAGATTACGGTCCGGCTGGTGACATATGATACCGATGCTGAGACCGGAGTCCAGAATATCCGGGATATCAAGGAGCAGGAAGTATACCTTGGTTCCGTGCCGCTTATGACCAGGGACGGTGTTTTTGTCGTAAACGGTACAGAGAGGGTTATTGTGAGCCAGCTGCAACGCTCTCCGGGGCTTTTTTATGCCCATGACAACGGCAAGACCCACTCCAGCGGGAAACTTCTCTACTCAGCAAGAATAATACCGGTCCGCGGTTCATGGATTGATCTTGAGTTTGACGTAAAGGATGTTCTCTATGTCCGTATTGACAGGCGCAGAAAGTTCCCGGTGACCACCCTTTTGCGTGCTTTGGGATACAGCTCTGAAGAGCTTCTGGGACTTTTTTACAAGACAGAGAAAATATCGATCAAGCGCAAGAAATTGAAGAGGGAGTTTAACCCGGATCTTCTGCTGGGTCAGCGTGCTGCCCAGGACATAGTCGGACCGAAAAAAGGCGAGATCATTGTCAAAAAGAACAGGAAAATAAGCAAGGCCCTTATCAAGAAAATGATGGAGGCCAAGATAAAAGAGTTTGATGCTGAACCGGAAGAGTTGCTTGGTAAATATCTCGCCCAGGACATAATTGATCCGTCTTCTAAAGAGGTAATAGCCCAATTAAATTCAGAGATTACCGAATCTGTTCTTGATTCCATCCTGGAAGCAAAGATAAAGAACTTTGAAGTGCTCTTTATAGACGGCACCCATGTCAGCGATTCATTCAGAAAAACCTTGGCCCTCGATAAGGTCGCAGATACAGAAGAAGCATTACTCGAGATATACAGGCGTCTGCGTCCCAGCAGCCCACCCACGCAGGAGGTTGCAACCTCCTTTTTTAACAACCTGTTTTTTAATCCTGCCACCTATGACCTTTCCGAGGTGGGTCGGTTCAAGATTAATGCCAGGCTGAAGATTGATACCGACATTTCGGTCAAAACACTGACCAAGGAAGATATCGTTGAATCGGTACGCTACCTTGTGCGTCTGAAAGATGAACAGGGCAAGGTTGATGACATCGATCATCTTGGCAACAGACGAGTGCGGACTGTCGGAGAGCTTGTTGAGAACCAGTACCGCATCGGCCTGGTGCGTATGGAACGTGCAATCCGGGAGCGCATGACGCTGCAGGAGGTTGAAACCCTCATGCCCCATGACCTGATAAATCCCAAGCCAATTACTTCGGCCATCAAGGAGTTTTTTGGCACAAGCCAGCTTTCGCAGTTCATGGACCAGACCAACCCGCTTTCAGAAGTGACCCACAAGCGGCGTTTGAGCGCCCTCGGGCCCGGTGGTCTGTCAAGGGAGCGGGCCGGCTTTGAAGTCAGGGATGTCCATCCCACCCATTATGGCAGAATATGCCCGGTTGAAACTCCTGAAGGTCCCAACATCGGTCTCATTGTTTCCCTGGCAGCGTATGCCAGGGTGAACGAGTTCGGGTTCATAGAAACACCATACCGCAGAGTGGTTGACCGTAAAATAACCGATGAGGTTGTTTATCTGAATGCCATGGCGGAGAAAAACGAGCTGATCGCTCCTGCCAAAGTTGAGTTGGACAAAAAAGGTAAAATTAAAGATGATAACCTAATTGCCCGGGAAGAGGGTGAGGTTGTCATCACCACGGGTGATCAAATCACCTATTTTGACGTGGCGCCGAATCAACTGGTTTCGGTTGCCACGGCTCTGATTCCCTTCCTGGAGAATGATGACGCCAATAGGGCCCTGATGGGCTCCAACATGCAGCGGCAGGCTGTGCCGCTGCTGCGCACCTCTGCCCCATTGATCGGCACCGGACTTGAAAAGGTGGTTGCCAGTGATTCAGGGACATGTCTGTTGGCAGGCGGGGATGGTGTAGTCGAGGAGGTTGATGCCACCCGTATCGTTGTGAACTACGATGAGCCTGGAACCGATGGCTTTTTGACCGGGATTGGCGTCTATCGCCTGAGCAAGTTCAAGAAATCGAACCAGAATACCTGTTTCACCCAGAAGCCTCTGGTTCATCCAGGGCAGTCTGTTTCGAAGGGCACGGTACTGGCTGATGGCCCCTCATGTGATCAGGGAGAACTGGCGCTGGGCAAGAATGTAACCATAGCTTTCATGAGCTGGCGCGGATACAACTTTGAGGACTCTATCCTGCTGAGCGAGAGGCTCCTGAAGGATGACACTTACACATCTATTCACGTTGAGGTCTTTGAGACCATGGCCCGGGACACCAAGCTGGGCAAGGAGGAAATCACCAGGGATATCCCCAACGTTGGGGAGGAAGCCCTGAAGAACCTCGATGAAAGCGGCATCGTCAGGATTGGTGCGGACGTTAAACCTGGGGATCCCCTGGTTGGCAAAGTTACGCCCAAGGGTGAAACCATGCTGTCCCCCGAGGAAAAACTGCTGCGCGCCATTTTCGGCGACAAGGCAGGTGATGTGAAGGATTCTTCCCTGCGGGTGCCGCCCGGCGTCGAAGGAGTCGTCATTGATGCCAAGGTCTTCTCCCGCAAGGGTGTCGACAAGGATGAGCGTTCCCTGGCCATTGAAGATATGGAAGTTGAAAAACTCACCAAGGACATGGAAGACGAGTTGCGCTGTCTGAAAAAGGGTGTGCGCGACGGCCTGGGTGAAATGCTTGCAGGCAAAGTAGCAAAGAGTGCCCTGAAAGGAAAAGGTAACAAGACGCTTTTGGACAAAGGCAAGAAATTCACCAAGGAGGTCATTGAGCAGGCCGAATTTGCCAAGCTGCAGGAAATTGATTTTTCAGGCTGGAAGAATGTAACGGACAAGGCCGAATCCCAGTTTTCCCAATACCGGGAGCAGGCCAAGCTTGTGCGGGAACGTTATGAAGGTATCATTAACCGGCAGCGCAAAGGCGATGATCTGCCTCCGGGCGTTATTCGCATGGTGAAGGTTTATGTTGCTGTGAAGAGGAAACTGGCCGTCGGAGACAAGATGGCAGGACGCCACGGCAACAAGGGTGTGGTTTCCCGGATTCTACCGGTTGAGGATATGCCCTATTTTGCTGACGGTACACCGGTGGATATTGTCCTCAATCCCCTGGGGGTACCTTCACGTATGAATGTGGGCCAGGTGCTTGAAACCCATCTGGGTTTTGCGGCCAAGAAGCTGGGAGAACAGCTGCAGCAGTTTTCGGAACAAAAAGAAGCTGCGTTGGTGAGGAAAAAGCTGAAAAAGATTTATTCAGCTCAGGAATACAACAAAAATTTTAAGGATCTCTCAAATGAAGAGCTCCTGGACAGGGCCAGAAAGTATGGCAATGGTGTGCATATTGCCACCCCTGTTTTTGACGGTGCCTCAGAAGATGAAATCCGCTCCCTGTTGGTGGAAGCAGGTGTAAATGAAACAGGCCAGGCCAGGTTGTACGACGGCTTGACCGGCGACTCGTTTGATAAACCTGTCACAGTAGGGACAATGTACATGATGAAACTGCACCATCTGGTTGACAACAAAATCCATGCCCGTTCAACCGGTCCTTACTCTCTGGTGACCCAACAGCCGCTGGGTGGCAAGGCGCAGTTCGGTGGCCAGAGGCTGGGCGAGATGGAGGTCTGGGCCATGGAGGCATACGGTGCCGCCTATACCCTCAAGGAATTCCTGACTGTCAAGTCTGATGACGTCGAGGGAAGGACAACCATGTATGAAAACCTGGTCAAGGGAAAAAATTTCCTGGAAACCGGATTACCGGAATCATTCCATGTCTTGGTCAAGGAACTCCAGGGTTTGTGTCTGGATGTGGAATTATTAAATGAAAAGAGTGATGCTTAAAACAAAGGGCTTTTGCCTTTTAATTCAATAGATAGGTGCTGACGTGGAAGAATTGTTTAGCTTTTTTGCCAAAGCCAAGAAACCTTTAAGTTTCAATTCGGTACGAATTTCTCTCGCTTCTCCAGGCAAGATCCGAGACTGGTCACACGGTGAGGTGAAAAAACCGGAGACCATCAACTACCGGACATTCAAGCCGGAGAGGGACGGGCTCTTCTGTGCCAAAATTTTCGGGCCGGTTAAGGATTACGAGTGTAACTGCGGGAAGTATAAGCGCATGAAACACCGAGGTGTGGTATGTGAAAAATGCGGTGTTGAGGTCATCCAGTCCAAGGTCCGTCGTGAACGGCTTGGCCATATCGAGTTAGCTGCCCCGGTGGCCCATATCTGGTTTCTGAAGAGTCTGCCGACCAAGATTGGCAACCTGCTTGACATGACCTTAAAAGAGCTCGAAAAAATTCTTTATTTTGAGGCCTATGTAGTGACGAGCTCCAAAGTTGATGCTCTGCCGCCAGGTTCATTGTTAAACGAAGAGAGGTATCGCGCCCTGCTTGAAGAGCATGGTGACCAGTTTACTGTTGGGATTGGCGCCGAGGCCATTAGGGATTTGCTTAAGTCCCTTGACCTGGTTGCGCTTTCAGCTGACATCCGCGAGGACATACGTTCCACTGGCTCTGAAACAAAGAGAACCAAACTGGGCAAAAGGCTCAAAGTAGTCGAGGCCTTTCGCGATTCGGGCAACAAGCCGGAATGGATGATCCTTGAAGTGATCCCGGTCCTGCCCCCCGACCTGCGCCCATTGGTGCCCCTGGAGGGCGGCCGTTTCGCAACTTCAGATCTCAATGATCTCTACCGCAGGGTCATCAACCGCAACAACAGGCTTAAGAGGCTTCTTGAGCTTGACGCCCCTGATATCATCGTGCGCAACGAAAAACGCATGCTGCAGGAAGCGGTTGACGTGCTTTTTGATAACGGCAGGCGCGGCCGGGTGATTACCGGACCCAACAAGAGACCTCTGAAGTCCTTCAGTGATATGCTCAAGGGAAAACAGGGACGATTCCGCCAGAATCTGCTTGGCAAGAGGGTCGATTATTCAGGCCGTTCGGTTATTGTGGCCGGGCCGCATCTGCGCCTGCACCAGTGCGGCATCCCCAAGAAAATGGCCCTTGAGTTGTTCAAGCCATTTATCTATAACAAGCTGGAATTGCTTGGTTATGTCACAACAATCAAGAGCGCCCGGAAGATGGTGGAAAAGGGCACCAAGGAGGTATGGGACGTGCTTGAGGATGTAGTAACAGAGTATCCTGTTATCCTCAACCGGGCCCCTACCTTGCATCGTCTCGGTATGCAGGCCTTTGAAGCTGTCCTTATAGAGGGCAAGGCCATCCAGCTTCATCCGCTGGTATGTATGGCCTTTAATGCCGACTTTGACGGTGACCAGATGGCCGTGCATGTGCCTCTCTCCGTTGAAGCTCAGACCGAGGCCAGGGTACTGATGATGTCTACCAATAATATTCTCTCTCCAGCCAACGGCGGTCCGGTCATTATCCCGACTCAGGATATTGTCCTCGGTCTCTATTATATGACCCGGGAAAGGGTTTTTGCCAAAGGCGAGGCCAAGATTTTTTCTTCGATTGATGAAGCAAGGATCGCATATGATCAGGGTGCGGCTGATCTGCAAGCCAGGGTCAAGGTCCGCATCAACGGCAAGCTGGTGGAAACCACCATCGGCCGCGTTCTGCTCAGTGAACTGCTGCCGCTCAAAGTCCCCTTCAGCGTGATCAACAAGGTCATGACCAAGAAGGAACTGGCCTGGCTTATTGATTATACTTACAGGAATGCCGGAACAAAAGAAACCGTCATCCTGGCCGATCGCTTAAAGGACATGGGCTACGAATACGCCACCCGTGCCGGGATCTCCATCTGCGTTAATGACATGATCATTCCGGTCAGCAAGGAAGACATCCTGGCAAAAGCTGAAGACGAGGTGCTCGATGTCGAAAGCCAGTATACAGACGGCCTGATCACGGTGGGTGAAAAATATAACAAGGTGATCGATGTCTGGTCAAAGGCCACAGAGGCTGTTGCCAAAGAAATGATGGATGAGATGAGCGTTGAGTATCCGCGTGGCCCTGACAAGAAAGTCGTGGAGTCTCCAAGTTTCAATCCCATCTTTATCATGGCTGACTCAGGTGCCAGGGGCAGCAAGGACCAGATCCGCCAGCTGGCAGGTATGCGCGGCCTGATGGCCAAGCCGTCCGGGGCAATTATTGAGTCGCCCATTAAGGCAAACTTCCGGGAAGGCCTTGGAGTTCTGGAATATTTTATTTCAACCCACGGTGCCCGTAAAGGTCTTGCCGACACAGCCCTTAAAACGGCAAACTCTGGATACCTTACCAGAAGACTGGTGGACGTGGCCCAGGATTCTACAATCATTGAAAGGGACTGCAACACCCTGGACGGCACCTGGGCAGAGCCCCTTATGGAAGGCGGCGAGGTCATCCAGCGGGTGGGTGAGCGTATACTTGGTCGTGTCAGCCTGGACGATATCTATGATCCCTTTACCGATGAATTGCTTGTTGCTGCAAATGAGCAGATTACAGAAGAAAAGGTCGAAAAAATTGAAGCGTCCGGTCTCGACCGTGTCCTTATCCGTTCCGTGCTCTCCTGCCGTTCCAAGCGGGGTGTCTGCGCCATGTGCTATGGCCGTGATCTGGGACGCGGACACATGGTCAACCTGGGCGAGGCCATCGGCATTATTGCTGCCCAGTCTATCGGTGAGCCTGGTACACAGCTTACCATGCGTACGTTCCATATTGGTGGTACAGCGAGTCGACGGGCGGAACAGGCTGAAATCCGCACCCAGCATGGTGGGGAAATACAATTTCACGATATACACTTTGTAAAAAATGATAAGGGCCGAATGGTTGTCATGAACCGTAACGGTGCTATTGGCATCCTCGGAGCTGAAAGCAGGGAGCGTGAGCGTTATCCTGTGAATTACGGGGCCCAGCTTTTAGTCGATGACGGCCAGCAGGTAGAGCCCGGTACCATTCTGGCTGACTGGGATCCGTATACCATACCCATTGTCTGTGAGGTTGGCGGTATCGTCAAGTATGGTGATATTGTTGAAGGTACAACCATGCAGGAACGTGTTGACCCGGTTACCGGTAAGGCAAGCAAGGTTATTGTCCAGTCTCGATTGAGCGGCGACATGAACCCGCGTATCACCATCAAGGACAAACGCGGCAGAACCCTTAAACTGCCTGGAACAGGTTCAGCTGCCCGTTACTCCCTGCCGGTGGGCTCCATTATTTCGGTCAATGAGAGCGATACGATCCAGTCGGGTAGCGTTGTCGGTAAGATCCCAAGGGAAACAACAAAAACCAAGGATATTACCGGTGGTCTGCCCCGGGTCGCCGAGCTTTTTGAAGTACGAAAACCCAAGGAGCATGCCGTAATCACAGAAATTGACGGCAGGGTATCATTCGGCAAGGATCTCAAGGGCAAACGACGGGTTGTCATTACGCCTGATATCGGGGAATCCAAGGAATACCTGATCCCTAAAGCCAAGCATGTCAGCGTGCATGAGGGGGACTATGTCAAGGCAGGCGAACCTTTAATGGACGGCTCTCCCATTCCCAATGATATTCTGAGAGTTCTCGGAGTCAAGGAACTGTCACGCTTCCTGGTGAATGAGATCCAGGAGGTGTACCGCCTCCAGGGTGTAAAGATAAATGACAAGCATATTGAGGTCATCGTACGGCAGATGCTGCGGCGGGTCCAGATCAGTGATCCAGGCGACTCCTCTTTCATGCTTGGTGAGCAGGTTGAATGGTGGGTCTTTGAAGAGGAAAATGAAAAAATCATTACGGCAGGCCAGGGAAAACCGGCAGTAGCAGAGCCGTTGCTTCTCGGCGTTACCAAGGCTTCCCTTTCAACTGACAGTTTTATCTCGGCAGCGTCTTTTCAAGAAACGACAAAGGTGCTGACCAATGCCGCCATGGCTGGCCGGGTTGACAGGCTCCTTGGGCTTAAGGAAAACGTTATTATGGGAAGGCTGGTTCCTGCAGGTACTGGATTGGAAAAGTATCGTGTTGTCGAAGAGTAATTATTCCTTTGCTGGTGCGTAAGATTCCCGTATGACGCTTAAGCTTATGCACTCATGAGAACAATATTGTTCTTGACAAGAAGGGCCGTGTAAGGTATTTATTTCCGTTTTTTGGGAAGTTGCAAAATTGGTACATTCTTAAAAAGTCTCGCAGCCATCAAAGGGGTCTCTAGAATTATTAGGCCACTGGATAGAAACCAGTCCGTAGAGTGCTTTTTTAGGAGATAGATAAAAAGTAACAGGTTTAGAAATTGAAAAACTATATTTTGACAGGAGTTGGAATCAATGCCAACCATTAATCAACTTGTAAGACAAGGCCGCAAGGTCGCCAAGAAAAGAAGCGATACTCCGGCACTTAAGGGATCTCCCCAGAAAAGGGGGGTTTGTGTTCGAGTGTATACCACAACACCCAAGAAGCCAAACTCAGCCCTGCGAAAAGTTGCCAGGGTGCGGTTGACCAATGGGATTGAGGTAACCTCGTATATCCCCGGTATTGGCCATAATCTGCAGGAGCACTCAGTTGTCCTGATTCGTGGCGGCAGGGTTAAGGACCTGCCCGGTGTCCGCTATCATATCATACGTGGTACTCTTGATGCCCTGGGTGTTTCGGACCGGCGTCAGGGACGTTCCAAATACGGAGCCAAACGGCCCAAATAGTTTAAGGATAATTGACGTTTTAGGAGGTTTATCTTAGATGCCCAGGCGTAAGATTGCAGAAAAGCGAGCCATTGAACCGGATCCCCGCTTTAACAGTGTACTGGTAAGTAAATTTACCAATGGAATCATGGAGCGCGGCAAAAGAAGCGTGGCCCAGAAAATCTTTTATGGGGCCATGGATATTATCGAGCAGCAGGTCACAGATGCTGAGGCAATTGCTGTTTTTGACAAGGCCATGGAGATGGTACGGCCGAAGGTTGAAGTAAAGTCCCGGCGTGTTGGTGGTGCCACTTACCAGGTGCCTGTTGAAGTAAGGCCGGAAAGAAGGAATGCTTTGGCAATCAGATGGATTATCAGTTTTGCTAAGTCCCGTCCAGGCAAAACAATGTCAGAGAAACTGGCGGCAGAACTGATGGATGCCTATCATGAGCGTGGCGGTTCTGTCAAAAAGCGTGATGATACGCATCGTATGGCAGAAGCGAACAAGGCCTTTGCCCATTACAGGTGGTAAGTTACATATATACCTGTTGTGAATTTAGGGAATTGACAAAAGGCGTACCGTAGAGTAAAAAAGGCCACCTTTTGACTGATTAAGGAAACGGTGTCTCGGTTAATCAATCAACTTCAGAAAGGTAATTTAACTTGAGGAAAGAGAGAACCCGTGGCAGCCGATTTTCCTCTTGCCAAGTTTCGAAATATCGGGATCATGGCCCATATCGATGCTGGCAAGACCACTACAACAGAGAGGATATTATATTATACTGGTCGCTCATATAAGATGGGCGAAGTCCATGAAGGCACTGCTGTCATGGACTGGATGGAACAGGAACAGGAACGTGGCATTACAATTACTTCAGCCGCAACAACCTGTACCTGGCATGACCACAAAATAAATATAATAGATACCCCGGGGCATGTGGACTTTACCATTGAGGTGGAACGCAGTCTCAGGGTGCTTGATGGCGCTATAGCAGTCTTTTGTGCGGTTGGCGGGGTTGAACCTCAGTCTGAAACAGTCTGGCGCCAAGCCGATCATTACCACGTCCCGCGTATTGCCTTTGTGAACAAGATGGATCGCATCGGCGCAGATTACTGGCACTGCGTGGAAATGATACGGGAGCGGCTCGGTGCCAACCCATTGCCGATCCAGATCCCAATCGGCAGTGAAGCCAGTTTTAAGGGGGTCATAGACCTCATAACAGAAAAAATGCTGGTCTTCGACGAAGAGTCGAAGGGATCGCAATACAGAGAAGAAGATATCCCTGAAGAATTCACCGAGGAATCTTCGGCCGTCCGTATGACGCTCCTCGAGAAGTTGGCCGACTTCGATGAGGAGGTCATGGAAAAATACTTGGAAGAACAAGCGGTATCTGCTGATGTGATTCGCAAGGCAATTAGGAACGCGACGCTCAAGCTGCAATTGGTACCTGTCCTCTGCGGCAGCGCTTTTAAGAACAAAGGGGTGCAACCCTTGCTTGATGCAGTGATTGCCTATTTGCCGTCGCCTTTGGATGTACCTCCGGTACAGGGTCTCAATAGCAATGATGAAATTGAGACCCGCAAGGCAAGTGAGTCGGAAAACTTCTGCGGATTGGCTTTTAAAATTGTTTCGGATCCCTTTGTGGGGAATTTGGCTTTTATCAGGGTTTATTCCGGAGTCCTGAAAGTTGGCAGCCAGGTATACAATCCGGTTAAACGGAAAAAAGAAAAGATCGGCCGGATCGTTAAGCTGCATGCCAACAAAAGGGAAGATGTTCAGTCGATCGCTGCCGGAGACATAGGGGCTCTTGTTGGACCGCGTTTCACCACAACCGGAGACACCCTCTGCCAGTCAGGGGATTCAATCCGGCTTGAGACCATGGATTTTCCGGAACCGGTCATATCCATTGCCATTGAGCCGAAGAGCAAGGCGGATGAGGTGAAGCTCCGTGAAAGCCTTGACAAGATAGAAAAGGAAGATCCGTCGTTTCATGTAAAGAAGGACGTGGATACAGGCCAGACAATACTATCAGGGATGGGGGAACTCCACCTCGAAGTAATCGTTGATCGTCTGGTCCGGGAATTTAAGGTGGCAGCCAATATCGGCAAGCCCCAGGTGGCTTACAAGGAATCCATTGAGGCAACCGGCAAAGCTGAAGGTAAATTTGAAGTTCTGGCTGCAGGCAAACAGCAATACGGGCATGTCTGGCTTGAACTTGAGCCGGTGCCACGGGGTGCGGGATTTAGTTTTGAGAGTAGCATAACCTCTGACAAGGTCCCGGCGCAGTTTCTTGAGGCCATTCAGCGAGGAGTAAAGGACAGTCTAGATTCAGGCCCCTTGATAGGCTTCCCGCTGGTAGATTTGAAAGTGTCACTGGTAGACGGCTCGTACCACGACGAAGATTCCACGGAAATGGCCTTTGGGGTCGCCGCAACCATGGCCATGCGCAAGGGCGCGGCTGCAGCCAGCCCCATACTTCTTGAGCCCGTAATGGACCTGGAAGTAATTGTGCCCGACGAGTATCTCGGCGATGTTATGAGTGACCTCAACAGCAAGCGGGCAAAGATCAATGGCGTTGAGAGCCGGCTTAATGTCCAGGTAGTTAAAGCGCATGTGCCGCTGGCAGAAATGTTTGGCTACTCAACGGATTTGCGTTCCGGCACCCAGGGAAGAGCGACTTTTACCATGCAGTTTGAGTCCTATGATAAGGTGCCTGAGAAGAAAGCGGAAACGATCATCCACCGGATACGGGGGATTTGATATAATGATAGAAAACATGCAGGAAATTCAGGAAGTTTTATAACAGTAAAAGGTATTTGAGTTGGGGGTATAGAAAAATGGCAAAGGAGAAATTTCAGCGAACGAAACCGCATGTAAACGTAGGAACGATTGGTCATATAGATCATGGCAAGACTACGTTGACAGCCGCAATCACTCGTGTATTGTCGACCAAGGGCCAGGCGAGTTTTACTGCCTTTGACGAGATAGACAAGGCACCTGAGGAGAAAGAGCGCG